>CAITEC010000080.1 GCA_903891325.1 uncultured Opitutaceae bacterium | reverse complement strand
CGGGCTTGGCGCCAGCGGCGGGAGCGCCCTTGGCGTCCCCGGCCGGGGCGGCGACCGGCTTGCCATCGGCGCCGACGGCGCCGGGGGCTGCGGGAGCGCCCGGGACTGCGGCCGCACCCTCGACCGCCGCCGCGGCCACGGGGGCCTCGGTGACGATCTCGGCGACGGGCTCGACGCAGGCCACGACGGGCTGACCCTTGCTATCCATGAATTCGACGCCGGCAATGGGCTTCAATTCGCCAATCTTGATGGTCTGGCCGACATGCAGCTCGGTGACGTCGACCTCGATGACCGCGGGAAGGTCCTTGGGAAGGCACCGGATCCGCAGGGTGTGGGAGGCGATTTCAAGCACGCCGCTCTCCTTCTTGACGCCGTAGGCCTCGCCCGCGACGTGCACGGGAACGCGGATCTCAAATTTCTCGTCCGGCTTCACCTCGTGGAGGTCCACGTGGAGGTACTTGTCGGTGATGGGGTCGCGCTGGATCTCCTGCAGGAAGGACAGGGCCTTCTCGGCGCTGTCGCGGCGCTGGAGCTCAATCAGGACGGAACGGCCGCTCAACACCTTGATCAGGCGGAGGAACTCGGCCCCCTCGATCTCGAGCTTCTCGGGATCGGTGTGCTTCCCGTAAAGGATGGCGGGAATGCGGTTGACCTTGCGGAGGCGGCGGGAGGCGCTCCGGCCGGTATGGGCCCGCGGCGCAACGTTCAGTGTAATCTGGGTATTCATGGTTTCGTTCCCCCTGGGACCCCTGGAATAGGGGGCAGGCGTATTTGAAGGGGACCATCAGATAGAAGCAGGGAGCCAATGCAACCAAATATGACGACGGGGCGATGCACGCATCCACCCGGGCAAAATAGGCGCTTTGCAAAAGAGCGGGGACTGGTTAGCAAGGAGGTCATGGCCAAGTCATTCCACCAGCTAACCGAGCAGGAAATCCTGGCGCTGGCCATCTCGCTGGAGGAGGAGGATGGGCAGATTTTTGGCGAATTCGCCGAGCGGTTGAGGCAGGAATACCCCGACACGGCCGCCGCGCTCAAGAGCATGCAGCAGGAGGAGTCAACCCACCGGCACTGGCTCATCGAGGCGTACCGGGCCCGTTTCGGCGAGCACATCCCCGCCATTTCCCGGACCGACGTGAAGGGCTTCGTCAAGCGCAAGCCGGTCTGGCTCATGCGCCGGCTCTCCGTGGCCCAGGTGCGCAACGAGGTAGAGTCGATCGAGGAGGAGACCCTCCGCTTCTACAAGGTGGCCATGACCCGGACCGGCGACGCGGGCGTGCGCAAGCTTCTGGGCGACCTGGCGGCGGCCGAGCAGGAGCACTCCCAGCTCGCCGGGCACCTCGAGCGCGAGCAGCAGGCCTCCGGGGCGCGCGGCCGGGAGGATGCGGCCCAGCGGCGTTCCTTCGTCCTGCAGATCATCCAGCCGGGGCTGGTCGGGCTCATGGACGGATCGGTCTCCACCCTGGCCCCCCTCTTCGCGGCGGCCTTCGCCACCCACAGCACGACGGATGCGTTCCGGGTGGGCATGGCGGCGTCCGTGGGCGCCGGCATCAGCATGGGATTTGCGGAGGCGCTCTCCGACGACGGCGTCCTCAGCGGCCGTGGCCGCCCGTGGATCCGGGGCGTGATGTGCGGGCTGATGACGATGGTCGGCGGGCTGGGGCACACCCTGCCCTTCCTGATCCACAACTTCCGGGTCGCCACGACCCTCGCCGGGGCCGTGGTCGCCGTGGAGCTGGGCGTGATCTCCTGGGTGCGCGAGCACTTCATGGACACGCCCTTCCTCGCCGCCGCCTTCCAGATCATCCTCGGCGGGATCCTGGTCCTCGCCGCCGGCATCCTGATCGGCGCCTCCTGATCCCGCCATGGTGACGATCGCCACGACCTTCCTGCTCGACGAGGCCCTCGTCATCCGGTCGGCCCTGGAGGGCAGCGGGATCCCCGCCTTCATCCCCGACGAATTCATGGCCCAGAACGAGCTGCCCGCCATCACCGCCTCGGGGGGCGTGAGGGTCCAGGTGGCCGACGAGAACGCCGAGGCTGCGCGCCGGGTCCTCGCCGCCTTCAAATGACGGAGCACGAGCCGATCATCGACCCCCTGGCGGGAGTCCAGGACGGCAGGCTCTACAACGACGACCTGGCGCCCGTGCCCGCGTCACGGCGGACCTGGGGTGCCGGGAGTTATGCGGCCCTGTGGATCTCGATGTCCGCCTGCATCCCGACCTACATGCTCGCCTCCTCGCTGATCGGCGGGGGCATGAACTGGTGGGAGGCGGTCCTCACGATCTTCCTGGGAAACCTCATCGTCCTGGTCCCGATGATCCTCAACGCCCACGCCGGGACCCGGTATGGCATCCCCTTTCCCGTCTACTGCCGGGCGGCCTTCGGGACCACGGGCGCCAACCTCCCCGCGCTCCTGCGCGCCCTGGTCGCGTGCGGCTGGTTCGGCATCCAGTCCTGGATCGGCGGGAACGCGATCTACCGGATCCTCGCCCTCTTCGTTCCCGCCGTGGCGAAGGGCGGAGTCATCGCCGCCCTGGGGATATCGCTTCCGCAGTTCCTCTGCTTCCTCTTTTTCTGGGCGATCAACATGGTTGTCGTGATCAAGGGAATCGACTCGATCCGGCTGCTCCTGAACATCAAGGCCCCGCTCCTGATCGCGCTCGGGCTGCTGCTCCTCGCCTGGGCCTACCGCCACGCGGGGGGATTCGGCCCGATCCTCTCCCAACCTTCAGCATTCGATCCCGGGCAGCCGCGGCAGGGGCGCTTCCTCGCGTTCTTCGTTCCGGCCCTCACCGGGATGATCGGGTTCTGGGCCACACTCTCGCTGAACATCCCGGACTTCTCCCGATACGCCCGCTCCCAGCGCGCCCAGGTCCTGGGCCAGGCCCTCGGGCTCCCGCTCACGATGGCGCTCTACTCGTTCATCGGCGTGGCAGTCACATCGGCGACGATGATCATCTTCGGCCGGACGATCTGGGACCCCGTCGAGGTCCTCACCCAGTTCAAGAATCCGGTCGTCCTGGTGATCGCGATGCTTGCGCTGTGCATCGCAACCCTGGCCACGAACATCGCGGCCAACGTCGTCAGCCCGGCCAATGACTTCTCCCATCTCTCCCCCCGGCGAATCTCATTTCGGACCGGCGGGCTGATCACCGGGCTCCTTGGGATCGCGATGATGCCCTGGAAACTGCTGGCCGATCCCTCCGGCTACATCTTCACCTGGCTGGTCGGCTACAGCGCGCTGCTCGGGCCGATCGGCGGGATCCTGATCGCCGACTACTTCGTGTGCCGCCGGTGCCGCCTGAACCTGACCGCCCTCTACCAGGAGGGCGGCGAGTATCGCTTCACCGGGGGCTTCAGCATCGTTGCGATCGTCGCCTTTGCCGCGGGCGTGCTGCCAAGCCTCCCCGGCTTCCTGATCCAACTCGGCGCCCTCCCCGCCTCCGCCGTCCCGCCCGCCCTGGCCCACGTCTACGACTACGCCTGGTTCGCCGGCTTCGGCATCGCCTTCTGCCTCTACGTCACCCTGCGAAAAATAGCACCTAGCAGGCGTTGAATGGGGCATCGGTGGGGCCCTTCTCTGCGCTCGCAAAAGGGGGCGCGGGGGGCCAATCTTGCGGCTTCATGAAGACGATCCCGCTCCCGCCCAGCGATTTCAAGCCCGCGCCCTACAATGGGCCCTCGGCCGACGAGGTTCTCGCCATGCGCAAGGAGTTCCTGTCACCGGCGCTCTTCACCTACTACCGCAAGCCGATCATGATCGTCCAGGGCCGCGGGCAGTGGCTCTTCGACGAGAAGGGCCGCCGCTACCTGGACGGGATCGCCGGCATCGTCACCGTCGGCTGCGGGCACTGCCACCCGGACATCGTCGCCGCCGCGAACGCCCAGAACGAACTCCTCCAGCACACGACCACGATCTACCTCAATCCGAACATCGCGCTGTACGCCAGGGAGCTCGCCGCGAAGATGCCCGGCGACCTCAAGGCCGTTTACTTCGTCAACTCCGGCTCAGAGGCCAACGACCTGGCCCTGCTCATGGCCCGCGCGGCCACCGGCAACTACGACATGATCGCGCTGCGCAACTCCTACCACGGGGGCAACTCCTCCGGAATGGGGCTCACCTCGCACAGCACCTGGAAATTCAACGTGCCCCACAGCTACGGCGTCCAGCACGCGCTGATGCCGGACACCTACCGGGGCTTTTACGCAAGGAACGACCCCGACGCCGGACGCAAGTACGCCGACGATGTGAAGAGCCTGATCCAGTTCGGCTCCTCGGGCCAGATCGCCGGGTTTATCGCCGAGTCAATCCAGGGCGTCGGCGGCGCCATCGTCTTCCCGGACGGCTACCTGAAGAACGCCTACGCGCACGTCCGGGCCGCCGGCGGCCTTTGCATCGCCGATGAGGTCCAGGCCGGATTCGGCCGCACGGGCACGCACTACTGGGGCTTCGAGACCCAGGGCGTGATTCCCGACATCGTCACGATGGCCAAGGGCATCGGCAACGGCTGCCCGCTCGCCGCCGTGGTCACGACCCGGAAGATCGCCCAGACGCTCGCGGCGCGGATCCACTTCAACACCTTTGGCGGCAACCCCGTCGTCTGCGCCCAGGGCCGGGCCGTCCTCCAGGTCATCGAACGCGAGGGCCTGCAGGCGAACAGCCTGCGGATCGGCGCCCAGCTCAAGGCTGGATTCGAGAAGCTCGCCCAGAAGCACACGCTGATCGGCGACGTGCGCGGCCTGGGACTCATGCTCGGCGTCGAGCTGGTCAAGGACCGCACGACGAAGGAGCCGGCCAAGGAGGCCTGCGCCGAGGTCTTCGAGCGGTGCAAGGACATGGGCCTTTTGATCGGCAAGGGCGGCCTGTGGGGCAACACGCTGCGGATCAAGCCGCCGATGTGCATCACGCCGGCAGACGCCACGTTTATCCTGGAAGTTCTGGACGAGGCTCTCGCGGGCGTCTGACGGCGTGTGCAGAAACCTGAGACCGGAAACCTGAAACCTGAGTCGATCGGTCGATCCCCGGGGTCTAGGACCCCGGCTACATCGATCCGGATTGGGAATTAAATTTCAGGTTTCAGGTTTCCGGTCTCAGGTTTCTGAAGCCTGAGGGTGAGCAGCCGCTCGCCCGCCTCTCTTAGCGTAACTTCGCGTTTGGCGAAGTTTAACCGTATATATCTGTTCTCTCCCCCGGCGAAGAAGCTTGAGCCGGGGACGGGGGCCACCCCGACCTTCTCGGTCATCCAGTGGGCGAACGCCACGTCGCTCGCGTACCCGAAGGGGGAAATGTCCACCATCACGTAGCAGGCGCCCTGGGGGCGCGTGTAGGAGAGGCCGGTGCGGTCGAGGTAGCCCAGGAGGATGTCGCGGCGGGCGGCGTACTCGCCGGCGAGGCCCTCGTAGTACGAGGTCGGCATCCTCAGGCCGGCCACCACCGCGTGCTGCAGCGGGGCGGCCGCGCCCACGGTCAGGAAGTCGTGCACCTTGCGGGCCTGGGCGATGATGGCCGCCGGCGCGAACACGTAGCCCAGGCGCCAGCCGGTGATCGAGAAGGTCTTCGAGAGCGAGCTGCACATGAGCGTCCGCTCGGCCATGCCGGGAAGCGTCGAGATGTAGGTGTGCTTGTGCGGCGGATACACGATGTGCTCGTACACCTCGTCGGTGATCACGAAGACGTCGAACTCCTCCGCAAGCGCCGCAATTTGCCCGAGTTCTTCCGCGGTGAAGACCTTTCCCGTCGGGTTGGAGGGGTTGCACAGGACGAAGGCCTTGATGCCCCCCGCAAAGACGCGGCGCAGCTCCGCCGGGTCGAACGAGTAATCCGGCGGGTTCAGCGGGACGTGGACGGGCCGGGCCCCGCAGAGGATCGCGTCGGCCCCGTAGTTCTCATAGAAGGGGCTGAAGAGCCCGACGCTGTCTCCCGGGTCGCAGACCGTCATCATGGCGACCATCATCGCCTCCGTCGCCCCGCAGGTGACGACCAGCTGGGACTCGGGGTCGACCGGCATGCCCGTGAACCGGTTCAGCTTTTCCGCCAGGGCAATCCGCAGCGGGGGCGCACCCCAGGTGATGGCGTACTGGTGGTGCCCGGCGTCCATCTCCGCCCGCCCCGCCTCGAGCAGCTCCCGCGGGGGATCGAAGTCCGGAAACCCCTGCGCGAGGTTGATCGCCCCGTGCCGCTGCGCGACGCGCGTCATCTCCCGAATCATCGACTCGGCAAAGAGGGCGGTGCGGCGGGAGGTTCGCGGCATCAGGGGATCGTGAGCACCGTGCCGATCTTCAGGTGGGCGGAGGTGCTGGAGAGCTTGTCGCGGTTGGCCGCGACGATGCCGCGAACCTTCGCCCCGGAGCGCGTGCCATAGTACCGCTGGGCGATGCTGAACAGGGTGTCGCCCCTGACGACCGTGTGCGTCCTGCCGGAGTGGGCGGCCGGCTCGGGAGCGGGGGCCGGCGGCTGCGGCTCGGCGCCGTCCTGGGGAAGGGGCGCCAGCGTGATCGGGGCCGCGGGGAGTTCCTCCTGCCGGACCGCCGGCGCCGGGGCGGGCGGGGGCGACTCGACGCTCTCCTGGGCGGGCGCCGCCGGGGCCGCGGGCTGCGCGGTTTCCGCCGAGGGAAGCGAGACGGTCGGGGGAGCCCCGGCTCCCGAGCGGTAGGCGGCCAGCTCCGCCTTGAGCTCGTCGTTCTCGCGCCGGAGCTGGTCGACAACCTCGTTGCCATCCAGCCGCGTGTCGGGATTCTCCAGCGGCTTTGCCGGGAGGGTCCGGGCGAAATTGAGCTTGGCCGTGTCGATCAGCCCCCGGACCTGGCCCGCCTGCCGGGAATTCGGCTCGAGCTCGAGGTACTTGTGAAAGTGGTAGATCGCAGCGATGGGGTCCTCGACGTGTTCCAGGTAGATCAGGCCGGCCTCGAGATGCGACTCGGGCGCGGTTTCCCCGCGCTTGGCGATGACCCTGAGGTAGGAATCCAGCGCCTCGCGGTTGCGCCCCTGCTTCTCCAGCTGCTGGCCCTCCCGGTAGAGGGGCTCGTCGGTCTCCGAGGAGAGGGAGAAGCTGTCCCCGCCGCATCCCGCCAGCGCGAGGAGCGAGGCGAGGGCGATCAAGCCGACGATTTTGAGAGGGGGGGCCACGGAGTGATGACGGTCACTGTGGATGCTTCATTTTCCATTGTCCATCGGTCAATGCCCAAAGACCGGCCCTGCCCGCGATAATACAGGATTGAACGGCGCGGAAAGCCCCGTAGATTCCACCCGCCGATTCCCCCCGGCCCTAACAATAAATGGCGCTCGATCCGAAATCATCCCTTGCCCGCGCCCGCGCCTGCATCCGGATTGAAAGGGAGGCTCTCGACGAGACGGCAAGGGGCCTGGGCCGCGAATTCGTTGCGACCGCCCGTGCGGTTGACGAGGCCGTCTCCGCGGGCAAGAAGCTCATCTTCAGCGGGGTGGGAAAATCCGCCCACATCGCCCAGAAGGTTGCGGCGACCTTCAACAGCACGGGGGTTTCATCCTGCTTCCTCGACTCGACCCAGGCCCTCCACGGCGACCTCGGGCTCTGCGACGAGGGGGACCTGGCCATCCTGCTGAGCAACAGCGGGCAAACCGACGAGATCCTCCGCCTGATCCCGCTGCTCAAGCGCTTCGGGCTGAAGATCGTCGCCTTCACCGCCAGCGCCGGCTCCGACCTGGCTGCCAACGCCGACCACCTGCTGCTCTACCGCGTCCCCCGCGAGGCCTGCCCGCTCAAGCTGGCCCCGACCGCGAGCACGACGGCGGCCCTCGCCCTGGGCGACGCCCTGGCGATGACGCTCCTGGAGGCGCGCGGATTCACGCGCGACGACTTTGCGAAGTACCACCCGGGCGGCAGCCTGGGACGCGGCCTGCTCCTGAAGGCTTCCGACATCATGCGCTCCGGCGAGCGCCTGGCCGCCGGTCGCGACACGATCACCGTCCAGGACGCGGTCATGGCGATGACCCGCGCGAAGACCGGGTGCATCGCGCTGGTCGGCGCGGGGATCGGCCGGCTGACCGGGGTGTTCACCGACGGGGATTTTCGCCGCTGCGCGCTGCGCGAGGCCGACTTCCTCGGCAAGCCGGTCTCCCGCTTCATGACACGCAGCCCCAAGACGATCCGGAATGACGCCCTGGGCGTCGACGCGCTCCGGCTCTTCGAGGCCCACAAGATCGACGACGTGATTGTCGTGGACGCGCGCGGCAGGCCCGTCGGCCTCATCGACGGGCAGGATCTTCCCCGTTTCAAGATCGTGTGAAGACGCCCCTGCGAGTCGGCATCATCGGCATGGGCGGCTTTGCCGGCTGGCACCACAACACGGTCGCCAAGCTCGAGGAGCGCGGGCACGCCCGGCTGGTCTGCACCTGCGACCCCGAGCCCCAGGCCTTCGCCGCCGCCCGCCAGGGCTGGCGGCTTGAGCAGCGCGGGGTCGGCGTGTTTCCCGACTACCGCACGATGCTCGACGCCTGCCGCGGGAATCTCGACCTGGTCGTGATCCCGACGCCGATCGACCTTCACGCCGGGATGCACGATGCGGTGACCGCCCTGGGGTTGCCCGCGTACGTGGAGAAACCGCCGACCCTGGACTACGCGGAGCTTGAGCGGATGATCGTCGCCGACCGGCGCGCGCCGCGGTCCTCGGTGGTCGGCTTCAACTTCATCGTCGAGCGCCAGCGGCTCGCCCTCAAGGAGCGCCTGCTCTCCGGGGAGTTCGGCGCAGTCACCGGGGGGACGCTGGCGGGGATGTGGCCGCGACCGGCCAGCTATTTCTCGCGCAATTCCTGGGCCGGGCGGCTCTTCAAGGACGGCCACGCGGTCGTGGACTCCTGCTTTGGCAACGCGTTCGCGCACTTCGTCCACAACATGCTCTTCTGGCTCGGCGGCCCGGAGCTCTTCAGCTGGGCGGGAATCGCGACCGTCCGCTCCGAGCTGTACCGCGCGCACGCGATCGAGGGCGCCGACACCTTCTTCGTGGAGTGCCGGACCGACTCGGGGGTTCCCCTCCGCTTCGCCCTCACCCACGCCTGCAGCGGGGAGAGCACCCACTGCGAGTCCGTCCAGTGCGAGAAGGCTGTCCTGACCTACGTCGTGGGCCGCCTGATCGAGGTGCGCTGGCACGACGGACGCGTGGAGCGGATCGCCCCCGAGCCCTTCGACGGGCTTGAGGAGAACCACCTGGATTACTACCGCTACCTGCGCGGCGAATCCGCGCGGCCGGCGACGACGCTCGCCGACTGCCGGCCCTTTGTCGCGCTGAACGACCTGGCCCACATCTCCAGCGGCGTCATCTCGCCGATCCCGGCCGCCCTTGTCACCCGGATCCGCGAAGAGAAGGAGCAGAAGGAGTACGTCGGCGTCGCGGGCATCAGCGGCGCCGTGGAGCAGTTTCTCACCCTCGGCCTGTGGCCGGGGGCCCACGGCTGGAACCGGGACACCGGGGCGCCGGCCTCCCCCGCCGACCTGCCCCGCCTCCACGAGGTCCTCCACGCGATGGCCGCGGCGCGCTGACGCGCTACCCGCCGCCGGCGGACATCCCGCCGGCGCCCGGCTTGGTCATCGAGATCGGGTCGAGCGCCCTGTCGAGGTCGGCCGCGTCCATGAGTTTCCGGGCCAGGACGATCTCCCGGAGCGTGCGGCCGGTCGCAAAGGCCTCCTTGGCAACCGAAGCCGCGTTGTCGTAGCCGATGAAGGGATTGAGCGCGGTCACGAGCATCAGCGATCGATCCATCAGCTCCTTGCAGCGCGCGGCGTCGGCCTCAATGCCGTCGACACAGGCCGATGCAAAGACCCGGGACGCGTTGGCCAGGCAGCGGATCGCCTCGTGCAGCGAGTGGGCGATCAGGGGGATCGTCACGTTCAGCTCGAAGTGGCCGTCCCGCCCGCACATGACGACGGTCTGGGCCAGCCCGTGGGTGTAGTGGCAGACCTGCACCATCATCTCGCTCATCACGGGATTGACCTTCCCGGGCATGATCGATGAGCCCGGCTGGGTGGCCGGCAGCCGCAGCTCGGCCAGCCCGGCGCGGGGGCCCGACCCGAGCAGCCGGATGTCGTTGGCAATCTTCGCGAGGCCGGCGGCAATCGTCGCCAGATGGCCGGCGGCCTCGACAGCGTCATCGCGCGCGCCCTGGGCCTCGAAATGGTTCGCCGCCTCGCGGAACGGGATGCCCGTCTCCCTTGAGAGGATCGCGCAGACTTTCGGGGGGAAATTCAGGTCGCAGTTGATCCCCGTGCCGACGGCCGTCCCCCCGACCGCCAGTTCGCCGAGGGCGGCGACCGCCTTTTGCGCGCGCCCGATTCCCTTGCGGACCTGGGCGGCGTACCCTGAGAACTCCTGGCCCAGGGTGAGCGGCGTGGCGTCCATCAGGTGGGTGCGCCCGATCTTGACGATCCCCGCGAAGGCCGCGGCCTTCCTCTCCAGGGCCGCGGCGAGGGCCTCGAGCCCGGGCACCAGGTCGCCCGAGAGGGCGAGCGCGACGCTCACGTGGAGGGTCGTCGGGATGATGTCGTTGGAGGACTGGCCGAGGTTCACGTCGTCGTTGGGGTGGACGGGCTTCTTGAGCCCGATCGGCAGCCCGGCGATCTGGGCCGCGCGGTTGGAGATCACCTCGTTGACGTTCATGTTCGTCGAGGTGCCCGAGCCGGTCTGGAAAACGTCGACGGGGAAGTGCGCCAGGAGCCCGCCATCGGCGATCTCGCGGGCGGCCGCCTTGATCAGCCGGCCCTTGCCCGGCGACAGGTGGCCGAGTTCCTCATTGGCCTGCGCGCAGGCGAACTTGACCAGCCCCAGCCCGCGGATGAAGGCCTCGGGCATCGGCCGGCCGCTCACCGGAAAGTTGAGAACGGCCCGCTGCGTCGAGGCTCCGTAGAGCGCGTCATCGGGCACCTGCATCTCACCCATCGAGTCTTTTTCAGTTCTCATGAAGTCCCAAGAGAACAGAAGCGCACCGGGTGCGCAAGGGGCCGATCAGAACCGGATCGAGAGCCGGTCGCTGTCGGAGGCGTAGCGGCTGATCGAGTCGAAGACCCGGTCGTCGGGCAGCCGGCTGGCAAAGTGGTCGCTCGGGGAGACCGTGCCGCCCTCAAAGGAGGCGGTCTGCACAACGGCGTCGCCCATGATGCGGGAACGCCGCTCATCGGAGGGCGAGGTCATGCGGGCCAGGGGCTCGACAGCCTGGCTGCCGCCATCGGCGGAAACCGGGGATTCAAAGCTCTTTGAGAGCGCAAACTGGTCGTGCGCAACCTCGGCCGCCTGGATTGCGGCCAGATTCATCGCCGAGAGCGAACGCCCGAGGGAGACCACGTTGCGGTCGCTTCTTTCAAACTGCATGGACTCGTCGCGGGCCGCGTCAGGTGCCACCGCCGCGGAGGCGATCGGCGCGGCGGCCGTCGGACGGGACTCACGGCCGTAGCTTTCCTCGGCGGATTTCACCGGGACGCTCCGGGCCTCGACAATCGCCGAGCGGGCGGGTGCCTGCAGGGGCGAACTGCGCAGGGCGGCGGGCGCCTCGGACGGGCCCGGGGCGGCAGCCGCGGCGGTTGCGTAGGCGTCCTCATCCGGCCCGGCGGCCACTGGCGAGGAGACGCGCGTGCCGCGGTATTCGCCGACGCTGAAGACGGCAACGGCAAGGGCCGCTGCTGTTCCCAGGGCAAGCGGGTGCCGGCTGAAAATTCCGTAGACGCGGGAACGCCGCTCCCACCACCGGGGCTTCTCGACGATCGCCGCAAGCTGCTTGGCCCTCAGGTCGCTGTTGAACTGGGCCCAGAACTCAGGCGCGGGCTGCTCGATTCGCTTAAGGCGGATCAGCGACTCGACCGTCACCGGCTGTTTTTCCCCGTTGCTCATGCGCTGATGTACTGCTGCAACTCAGCCTGCAGCAGCTGCTTGGCATAATGCAGCCGGGACCGGACCGTTCCGACGGAACAGTCCATCACCTCGGCGATGTCCTGGTGGCTTAATCCGTCGATTTCAAAAAGGGTGACCACGGTGCGATGATTGATAGACAGTTTCTGCATCGCTTCGTTCAATTTTTCCTGGAGTTCGCGAACATGGGTGTCGCGGTCGGCCCCCGTCTTGTCCGTCAGCGCCGCGATGATCTCCCGGGAAACCGGCTCCTCGCTGTTGATCGACTCCAGGCTGAAAAAGGATCGGGAGCGGTTCTTGCGCACGTGGGTGAGCGTCGAATTGATCGCGATCCGGTATATCCACGTGAAGAACGAGGCCTGCCCCTGGAAGCGGTTGATCGACTGGAATGCCTTGATGAAGGTGTCCTGGGTGAGATCCGCGGCGTCCTCGCGGTTCGAGGTGAGATTGTAGATCACCCCGTA
The DNA here is from genome assembly GCA_903891325.1 of uncultured Opitutaceae bacterium. Lineage (GTDB taxonomy): Bacteria > Verrucomicrobiota > Verrucomicrobiia > Opitutales > Opitutaceae > Palsa-1447. The sequence goes on along the minus strand of CAITEC010000080.1, from coordinate 25,273 downwards.
GATCCGGCCCCGATATTTGACGATCAGCCGGTCGAATGCGCTGACATCCCCGGCCTGGACCCGGCGGACCACATCGAGGTCCTCGTCGGCCTCCCGAACGCGCTCGGGGGAGGCGACAAGCGACTTGCCGATGACTTTGATCGCTTCCAGCACGCGTGAACGAAGCCCCAAATAGGCGATTTCTGCAAATTGAAAATGGACCTAACGGCGCAGGCTGCCGACCTGGGACCGCAAAACCTCCAGGAGGTTCATCAATAGCGGTCCGGGTTCCTGTTCCCGGATCGCAGCCCCCGCAACGGCCATTTCCTCGTCGATCGCACCGGCGACGGCGGCAAAGACTCCCAGTTCATGCATTTGCGCGAGCCTCAAGGCGGGCTGCGGCGGGCGGCGGCCCGTCAGTTCCTCGGCAAGAACAGCCCCGTCGGCCGGGGAGAGCCGGTCCATCAGCGCAAAGAGGGGAAGGGTGAGCTTCCCGCTGGCAAAGTCGGTCCCCAGGGTCTTCCCAATCCGCTTCTCCTCCCCAAAAAAATCGGCCAGGTCATCGTACATTTGATAGGCGATTCCCAGGTGCCGCCCGAATACGCCGACGGCCTCCACGCAGGCCGGGCTGAAACCGGCCAGACGGGCCCCAAGGTGGCAGGAAACCCGGAAGAGCTCCGCCGTCTTCAAATCTATAATCCGTTGATAGTCAGCGCGGCTAACATTAGTAGAGCCCCGGCGAAGAGTTTGGACGATCTCGCCGGCGCACACCCGCCGGGTGGATTCCGAGACAGCCGCACAGACTTCGGTGGTCGGAAACTGGGTTGCGAGGTTCAGGGCATGAGCGAAAAGGGCATCGCCGAGCAGGACGGCGGCAGTTGGGCCGTATTCGCGGGCCGCCGTTCCCCGATTCCGCCGCACGTCGGCTTCATCCATGATGTCGTCGTGGACGAGGGTCGCCAGGTGGACGAGCTCGACGACGGTCGCCGCCTTGACCAGCTCCGGCTGGATGACGTCCGCCCCCCGCCAGCCGCTCAGGAATACGAGTGAGGGACGGATTCGTTTTCCGGACGTATCGATGCAGTAGTCGGCCATCGCCCGAATCTCCGGTTCGAACGCGGAAAGCTGGTCGTGCAGGCAGCGGTCGAGGGCTGCCAAATGCCCTGAAAGGAGCGAAAATACCCCGGAATACGCATGCGGTGCGGTCTTTTGGGGGGTTGCGGCGGTAGTCATGGATACGGGAGTTTTCCGTTTTATTTGAGAATCAATAAATGCCCAACAAAAATGGGAATTCTCATGAGGCAATTAGCTAAATATCCGTTAAAAATTAAACTTTTTCCGAAAAATCAGGCAATTTTACCAATTTTTCGCTGTTTTTTTGTTTATTGCAATTATTTTGCAAAAATCGGTGTTGCTACATTTGCTTTAATTCTTTTGAACGCCACGCCCCGAACGAGAACTAACCTCCTGTTCCCCCAAACTTAACCCCTGGCAAAACTTGGATCTCAAACAAATCAAGCAGATCATCGAATTGATGAAGCGTTCGGAGCTGTCCGAGTTCGCGCTGGAGGAGGAGGGGTTCAAGATCAAGATTCGCCGGGGTCACAACGGCCTGGCCGCCGCCGGTGGAGACCCGATCGTCACATACCACCAGCCGGCGCCGGCGGCCGCCCCTGCAAGCCTCAGTTCCGGTTCCAGCGCCACGCTGAATCCCGGGGCGGGAGCGGCAAGCGCGGAGGAAGCGGGGGTTACATTCATCAAGTCGCCCATGGTCGGGACCTTTTATCGCTCCGCCAGCCCCGAAAGCAAACCGTTTACCGAAGTGGAGGCCAAAGTCGCTGAAAACTCGGTTGTTTGCATCATCGAGGCCATGAAGATCATGAACGAGATCCAGGCCGAAACCAAGGGTGTCATCCTTGAGGTTCTCGTCGAGAACGGCCAGCCGGTCGAATACGGCCAACGGCTGTTCAAGGTAAGAAAAGAGTGATCGATCCATTCCAAGCCTCTGACGCACCGCACTTTGCGCGTGCGCTGGTGCTTACCGTATCATGATTCAAAAAATTCTGATCGCCAATCGCGGGGAGATCGCCCTGCGGATTGTCCGCGCCTGCCGCGAGCTTGGCATCAAGACCCTGGCAGTCTACTCGGAGGCGGACGTCCAGTCCCTGCACGTCCAGCTCGCCGACGAGGCAATCTGCATCGGCGGACCGAAGAGCGCCGACAGCTACCTGAGGGTTGACCGGATCATTAGCGCCGCGGAGATCGCCGATGTGGACGCCATTCATCCCGGGTACGGATTCCTCTCGGAAAACGCGAAATTCGCGGAGCAGTGCGAGTCCTGCAACATCAAGTTCATCGGGCCCAACTCCAAGACGATCCGGATGATGGGGGACAAGTCGGTCGCCAAGGACACGGTCCGAAAGGCGAATGTCCCGACCGTCCCGGGCAGCGACGGCCCCGTCGACTCGGAGACCGAGGCGCTCAAGGTGGCCCGCAAGATCGGCTACCCGGTGATCATCAAGGCGGTCGCAGGCGGCGGCGGACGGGGGATGCGGATCGCGCACAACGACGTGTCCTTCGCCAAGGAGTACCACGTGGCGCGGGGCGAGGCGGAAAAGGCCTTCGGCAACGGCGCCGTCTACATCGAGAAGTACATCGACAAGCCCCGCCACATCGAATTCCAGATCCTCGCGGACAGCCACGGCCACACGCTGCACCTGGGCGAGCGCGACTGCTCCGTCCAGCGCCGGCACCAGAAGCTGATCGAGGAGGCCCCCTCCCCCTTCCTCACATCGGACCTTCGCAAGAAGATGGGCAAGGCCGCGATCCGCGCCGCCGAGGCCGCGGAGTACGAGAGCGCCGGCACCGTGGAGTTTCTCGTGGACCAGAAGGGGCACTTTTATTTCATCGAGATGAACACGCGCATCCAGGTTGAGCACCCCGTGACCGAGGAGGTGACGGGGATCGACCTGGTGAAGCAGCAGATCCACGTCGCCAACGGGCAGAAGCTCGAGTTCGACCAGGGCGACATCAAGTGGGAAAAACACGCGATCGAGTGCCGGATCAACGCGGAGGATCCCGGCCGCAACTTTGCGCCCTCCCCGGGCACCATCGGGCTTTATTACGCACCCGGCGGCCCGGGTGTCCGGATCGACAGCCATGTCTACAGCGGATACTCGATCCCCCCCTATTACGACTCGATGATCGGAAAGCTCATCTGCACGGGCACGACCCGGAAGCTCGCGCTCGAGCGCGCCTACCGCTCGCTGAGCGAATACCTGATCCGGGGAATCAAGACGACGATCCCGCTCCACACGGCGATCATGGCCGACCCCGTCTTCATCGAGGGGAAGGCCACGACGGCCTACATGGAGGAGTTCCTCACCCGGACCCCTCCGGACCTGTTCACCTGATCGCACCGGGAATCGCGTCGGCGCAAAGGTGCCGCAGGTCCCCGGGCGCGAAGCGCCCGCCCATGCGGACGGCCCTGCCCATCGCGGCGAGCGCCTCCTCGCAGCAGCGGTCGATCTCCGCCTCCGAGCACCAGAGCGCATTGCCCAGGTGACGGGCGTCGGTGCTCCGGATCCGCAGCCTTCCCGCATGCACGGGAGCCTGGCAGCGACCCGAAAAGTATGGGGCGTTTTCCGGGTAGTCGACCAGGCCGCACAGGAAGCGGGAGAGCCGCAGCGGCGAGGGAGGCTGGAGGGAGGGGCTTCCCTCCAGGATGAATTCGCCAAGGATTGCCACGGTGCGCTGCAGGTTGGCCGTGACCCCCAGGGCCGCAAGCACCGCCGGATCGCCTTCGCCGGCCGCCGCCGGAAGGATCTCCTGGAAGGCCCGGCGGCCCCGCCAGCTGGCCCACTCGATGTCGCTGGCCACCGTCGTGGCCGGGCCGCGCCCGTCCCCGGCCCCTCGGCTCCAGCGGCGCAGGACGGTGTCCAGCACCCGGTCGGTCAGCCAGAGGTTGTAGGCGCGCCCCTCCGCCACGAGGGACGGGTAGCGGAAGAGCGGGTCTCCCTTGGGCTCGGCGACGAAGGCCTCGCAGCCGCCGATCGTCACCCCGTAGGGAAAGGCCGCCGGGCGGGACTCGGGTTCGATCAGGTTGTCCATAGGGTGTCGGCAGTTTGTCCGGACGGGGCGGTCGCGTCCCATCGCGAGGACTGGCTGCGCTCGTGGGTGAGGTTTTCCAGCAGCTCGCGGTAGTACTCCCGGACCCGTGCGCCGACCGCCGCCGCGCCCGCGGGGCGGCTCGTGCAGAAGAGGTAGGAGGTCCTGCCCCGCGCAACCTTCGCCAGCCGCCCCTCGCGGCCCTTGTTGTAGGCGATCACCTCCCCGACATTGAGCTGGGAGAAGTCCTCCGCGCGATGCCGCTCGCGCTCCTCATCGCGCACCAGCCGGCGGACCGAGGGCGCCCGCCCGGTGGACAGGGACCCGAGGATGCCCCCGAGCGTGAGGTTATGGTCCTCGGTGACCTGCTCGCGCGTCACCCGCCCGCACATCTCAGCCGCGCGCCGGCAGGTCTCCGGGTCGGTCTGCTGCAGCCAGAATTGGACGCCAAAGGCGGAGATGTAGACGTTCGCCGCCTCCCGGCCAATCACCTCGACGATCCACGCGTAGCTCTGGGTCGCGCAGATGTTCACCACGTTGCTCGAGCGGGAGAGGTTCATGAAGTACGGGTCCCCCGCGGTCGCCGATCCGCTGATGATGTACTTGTGGCACTCGTCGGCGAAGTAGACGGCCAGCCGCGACGCGTTCAGGTCGGGCCTGCCGTTCCGGGAGAGCATCGTGCTCTGGAACTCCATCTTGCACGCCGTGCCCAGCAGCCGGCCCAGCTGCTCGTAGCGGTCGCCCGGGACAAGCCCGATGATCCGGCCCGACTGCACGATGTCCTCGAAGGAGAAGGTCGAGGGCCGGCAGAAGGCATCGGAGAGGTCGGGATCCTGCAGGAACGCATCGAAGGCGGCAGAGATTGTGGAGCGGATCACGTTGGCCGTCTTGCCGTCGGCCACCATCCGCAGCCACTCGTCCTCAAAGTAAAGCCGGAGGTCCTCCAGGGGGGCGATCCGCCTCCGGCGGACGTCGGCCCGGGCGTCCGCGTCCTCACAGGCGGCCTCCGCCGCCTCCAGCTCCTCGATCCGCGAGCGCAGCGCGCCCAGGGCGCAATCGAGCCGCCGGTCCTGGGTCGCCAGCCTCACGATGTCGACGGCTGTGCACGGCGCCGCCTCCGTGGCCCGGTGCAGGGAGATGCACGCGGCGATCAGCTTGCGGCCCTGGTCGTAGAAATAATCGTTCTCCCCGGCCCCGCCGCCCCTCCGGCTCATCGCGGCCAACCGGGTCAGCCGCTCGGCGGCCTCCGCGGCCGGAAGCCGCGGGTCGACCAGGTTGTAGTGGATCCCGTTGTCGATCCCGACCACCCCGTCGATGCGCAGGCTTCGGGGCGGATCGGCCCGCTGCGCGCGCCCGTCCGGCCCGGGAAGCGGCGCCGCCGCGTCGCGCGACTCCGTGTGGCTGACCCGGCGGAGCAGGCGGCCCTCCCAGCGCCACCCGATGAAGCGCGGGCGCCGCGCGCCCAGGGGAACAACGATCAGCGAGAGCCCCGGAAGGACGGCCTCAAGGTCCGCGGGACTTTCAAATACCCCCGGGCTCACCAGCCGGCCCTCCGCCGGGTGGCCGGCCGGAAAATTCATGCGGGGAAGCAGCTCGCCGGCGTCCGAGCCGCCCGAGCCGCCGCGCGCGCTCAGGAACCAGCGCCGGCCCCGCTCATCCCGGTAGCGGACAACCGGGATCCGGCAGGCCGGCGAGATGATGACCACATCCCGGGAAACGCAGCGCCCCGCCTCGTGGGCCAGGTAGATGCACCCGTCCACAAGGTCGCCCTTCACCTCGGGGATGAAGGCGCCGATCTTCTGGAAACGGCCGCTGCGGTCGGCGTCCCCGTCCTCCCGGTTGTACGTCCTGAAGAGCTGCGCGAGGGCGGGCATGAGCACACCGGCTGTCTTCGAGGAGCCGGTGACCCCGGTGACCAGGATGGAGGTCCGCATGTCGTCGCGGTCGACCCGCATTCCCGCGATCGAGATTCCGTCCGGCCTGCGCCCAGGCCAGCCGGCGCGTCCGGTCCACACGGGCCCGCCGGCCGGTCCCGACTCAAAGGCGTCCGGAAAACAGACCTGAAGGCAGCGGGCCTGGAGGGCGCAGGCCCCCGCGCACGCCGCGGCCATCATTGTCGCCGCCAGGACGCGAAGGGCGGTCCAGCCCGCGCCCCGGCCGATCGCATCCGCGAAAAGCGGAGCCGCCCGGGCCGCGGCCTCCAGCCGGGGAAGCAGCGAAAATGCCGTGAGCAGGAGGAAGCAGCTCAGCGCCATGCAGAGGGCCGGCGAGCGAAACGGCATCCGCCGCGCGGCGGCGGCGACCGACCAGCGCCAGAGACCGAGGATGGGCGGGAGTGAAGGCATGGGAGGTGGCGACTCCCGGATAATAACAAGTGCGGGACGCGGCCTTGCCTTTATGCGCGGTGTCACGAATTCCCGAACCCCTGGTCAGCGGGCAGAACGCCGAGGCGCGCGCCCTCGAGGCCCTCCATGTGTCGAAGAACACCGAGGTGTGGCGGCCCACCGTCAGCCAGGTCTGCAGCGCGGTCTTTCGCGCCATCGTCGGGGACGCCCGCTACACGACCCGAGGACTGGTGCGCGGCACCGTGGTGGACAGCATCGAGCGGGGACTGGCCGAGATAAAGTCCGGCAAGAGCGTTCTCGACTCGACCTACCAGCTCCGGCTCCAGACCTACCGGTCCGTCGTCGAGAAGCAGCCGCTCACAATTTACACCAGCCGGCCCGTCACCTCCCCCTTCCGGCGCTGGCTGGATCCCAAGGGCGTGAAGGTCAGGCCCCTTCCCGAGCCGGAGCCCTGAATCGGACCCATTTCACCCATGAAAAACGACGACACCGATGATCCGACGCCGCGGGGGACCCTCCCCGACGCCGAAACCCCCGAGGCCGTGCACCTCTTCAAGCAGGTGGCGCTTCTCCGCGCAACCCACCAGGTGCGCCTCCTCGCATTCCTCGCCGCGGAGCGGGGCAAGGTCCTGGCCCTGCACGTGCCCCGCGGGTGCCGCTTCGACCGGACCCTCCTGGACCTCGTCGCATCCACGGGGAGCCTGATCCGAAGGGAGGAGCTGCCGTGAGCCTGTACCTGTGCCTGTTCGACGGGGACCGGGAAATCGACGGAGTCGAGGCCGGATCGTACGCGCAGTTCAACTCGTTTCGGGAAAGCGCCGGAAACTGCGCCAAGGGGGGCCGTCCCTCCCTGCCCACCCTCCTCGGGCACTCCGACTGCGACGGCGAGTGGACGCCGGGCGAGTGCGGCGACCTGCTCGGGGAGCTGGGGAGAATCGAGCCCGGGCGGGTCGCGCGCTTCGTCGACCCCGACGGGGCCCCGCTCCTCGGGGCCCTGCGGCGCCTGGCGGAAATCGCCGTCGAGCGGCAGCTTCCGATCCTTTTCCAATAGCCCTTGCCATTATGTCCCCGATGCACCCCCCGAGACTAATCCTTCTGATCGCCGCGTGCGCCGCGGCGAGCGGTCCGCTCCCCGGCGAGGGCCGCACGCGAAACGCGCTGGCGCTCCTGGACGCCTTCGTTGCCGCGGCCGCCCGCGACAGGCCCGGACTGCGGGCCGACGTGCGGCCCGCCGGGAATTCGCAGGCCCCCCCTCCCGGACGCGCACTCGCGTTTTCAGCGAACCTCGGCCCCTTCACCTACCGCCCGCGGACCTGGGCCGAGCTCACCGGGGCGGACCGCGCCGCTCTCCTGCGCGACGGGGGACTGCGGGAATTCCTCGCCGCGAATGCGGCCGGGGTCGCCCCAATCCCGACCCGCAATGTGTCGCTGTCCGCCGATGAGATGCTTCGGCTCGGCCCGGCGATCGTCCGGCTCCCGCCGCCGGCGGGGACACCGTGAACCCGATCGACGCGGGCCCGGTTGCAGCCGACGGCCTGGACCCGGCGACACTCCAGGCGACACTGAACGCGGTCCACGCCCAGCTGTCCACGGCCCTGTGGCTCTCCGCGGGCATGCTTTGCGCGCTGGCGGCGATCACCTGCGGCGCCCTGGGCTGGCGCCGGGCCGCGCTGCTCTGCGGGCTGCTCTACTTTGGCTCGCTCTGCCTTGTCCGCAGCGGACGGGCGCGGGTCGTCGGTCCGGCGGGCGGCGCGATCGCGATCGCGGGCCTGCTCCGGCCGCGCCGCCGGGCGTCCCCATGATGCACTTTGTCGACGCCGCGCGCGACAGCCCCCTGCTCGCCGAGCTCCGGGACGAGGGCGTGCTCGCCCCCGACGTGGTTTCACGGATCGACGAGGCCCTGGGGAGGCCGGAGACCGGGACCCTGTGCGACTTCCTGCTGGCGGGGGCCCCGTTCATCCCGGAGAAACCCTGGCTCTCGTGGCTGATCCGGCGCCACGGTTGCCACCGGTTCGGAAGGGCGCTCTGGTGTGGCGACGGGGAGGAATGGGCGTGCGGCGAAGCCCCGCCGGGGTCCAATCTCCCCTACCGCTCCTGCGCGGACGGCTCGATCCTCGTCGCCGTCCTTCGCCCCGACCTCATGGATGCGACCGCCGCGCGCCTGGGCTCCCGCCGGCTTCACCGGGCGGCGGCCACCCCTGCCGAGATCCGGGCGCTCCGCTCAGCGTGGAACCGGCTCCCCGGATGGGACGCCCTGGCGCCACCGGCCGTCCTCAAGGATGGGGTCGGCAAAGTGCAGCACGGAACCGTCGGGCTTGCACAGGGGTGCCGCTGAATATTGCGGAAGGTAGACCCTCCGGTACCGCGGGGTCGTGTTTGGGCCGCTCCGGTGGAAGACCAGGCTCGAGAAGGCGGCGATGCTGCCCGCCGGCACGATCACCGGGTCGCCGGGATCGTCGCCGAAGTAGCCCTCCTTGTCATTGGTCACGGCGTTGGTGACATGCGGGATGAGTCCGCGGCCCCCGGCCCGCGAAAACGGGAGAAGGTAGACAGTGCCGTTTTCCTCCGTCACGTCGTCGAGGGTCACCCAGCAGGTCAGGTAGGGCTCGTGGGGGATCGGGTGGACGTATCCGGAGTCCTGGTGCCAGCTGAACCTGCCCCCCTTCTCGGGGCCCTTGACCACGAACTGCTCGTAAAACAGGCAGGCGTTGTCGCCGAGCGTGGACCGGCAGACATCGGCCATCAGCCCGCTGAAGATGAATTCCGCGAGCCGGCTCTCCCGGTGCCGCTTTGCGATGAAGTAGCGGCCCTTCGCGTTGATCCCGTCGCGTTTTCCCCCGTTGGCGTCAAAGGCGGCGTCGAACTCGGCGACAAACCGGTCGCACTCCTCGCGCATCATCCGCAGGTGGGGCTCGGGCACGACCCCCTTCAGGACGAAGTAGCCCTCCTCCCTGAATTGCCGCCGCTGGACGTCGGTCACGATGGTCGGGATGGCTGAATCCATGGGGGCTTTCATGCGGTGATCCGCCCGAAACCCAAGGATTTCGCCGGGGAAAGGCGACTGAATTCTTCCTTTCGTTTGCCAGCGAAGCCCGATCGGCCATGCTGGTCGCATGGAAACTCCCCATGTCGCCCAGAAGTCGCCCTTCGTCCGCAAAATGCCCGCCGGCACCTATTACTGGTGCACCTGCGGCAACTCCAAGTCGCAGCCCTTCTGCGACGGATCCCACAAGGGAGGCTCATTCAGCCCCACGAAGGTCGTCCTGACCGAGGAGAAGACCGTCGCCTGGTGCGGCTGCAAGCACACGAAGACCCCCGGATTCTGCGATGGATCCCACTCCAAGCTCCCGGCCTGAGCGGCGAAAGCGGGCCTTCATCATCCACGGCTACCTGAGCTACCCGGCGGAGGCGTGGCTTCCGTGGATGAAGGCCGAGCTGGAAAAGCGCGGCTACCGCGTGGAGCTTCCGGCGATGCCCGCGCCGGACCGCCCGGTGATTGCCGAATGGGTTCGCTTCATCGACGGGCTTGTCGGCGCACCCGACGGCGACACCGTGATCGTCGGCCACAGCATGGGCGTCATGGCGGTCATCTTCTACCTTGAGTCCATCGGGCGGGCGGGCCGATCCGTCGGAAGGACCGTGCTCGTGGCCGGCGGTTTTCCCCCGGGGCTCAGCGCGGCGGAGGCCGCCCCGAGAATCCATGGCAACTCGGTCCTCACACCCTGGTTCACGACCCCGGTGGATCCCGCCAAGGTCCGGGCCGCCGCCGGGAAGGCCACCGTCATCATCTCCAACGACGATCCCTACATCGACGTGCCGAAGGCCGTCGCCGCCTTCGAGGCCAAGCTCGGACCGGCCATCATCAGGGAGAACGGGAAGGGCCACTACAACGAGGACGACGGGCTGACCGAGCTTCCCGCCGCACTCGAGGCGGCGATCGCGGCCGGATGACCGGGCCTGATGGCCTCCTTTCACCCCGGTAATAACCGGGCTGCGCGGCTGATTCCCTTCGACCGCGCCCCCCGCAGCCCGCAGTGTCGCCGGAATCGGACTCCGTCCGACTGACAGGTTACCCCGGCAGTCCCGGCACAATCCCCATGATGACCCCGCGCGAAAGAATCCTGACGGCGGCCCGCCGCGGCCGGCCCGACAGGGTCCCCCTGGATATCTGGATGACCAACGAGGTGCGCGAGCGGCTGCTGGCGCACTTCGCGGTCAACGCCGACGCAGCCCTCTGGTCGAGGCTGCACCTCGACAAGATTGTCCCCGTCTCCCCGATTTACGTCGGGCCGCCCGAAATCATCCATCCGGGCGGCATCCGGCAGGTCCCGCCGTGGTGGACGAGCGTTCGCGAGGTAAATTACGGCACGGGCACCTACAGCGACCCGGTGGACTGGCCGCTGAAGAACGCGACGACGATGGCGGAACTGGAGGCCTTCAACTGGCCGAGCGCGGACTGGTACGACTTCTCGACGATATCGGCCCAGTGCGACGCCTGGCCCGAGCACGCCATCGAGGGCTGCTACGTCGCCCCCTTCTTCTGGCACAACCACATCCGAGGGCTGGAGCAGAGCTGCGTGGACCTGGTCGCCGAGCCCGAGCTCACCGAGTACATGCTCGGCCGCATCACCGCGTTTTGCTGGGACTACGCCAACCGCTTCTTTGAGGCCGGCCGCGGGAAGATCCACATCACGCAGGTGACCGACGACTTCGGCTCGCAGCACGACCTGATGATCAGCGCGGAGTGCTACCGGCGGTGGTTCAAGCCCCTGCAGAAGCGCTTCATCGACCTCGCGCACCAGGCCGGCGCGCTGGTCATGCACCACGACGACGGCGCGATCCGGCGGATCATTCCGGACCTCGTCGAGATCGGCGTGGACATCCTCAACCCGATCCAGCACGTGTGCCCGGGGATGGACATGCCGGGCCTGAAGCGCGATTTTGGGGACCGGCTCTGCTTCCACGGCGGGGTGGACAACCAGGACGTGATCCCGCACGGGACCATCGCGGAGGTCCAGCGCGAGGTCCGCGACTGCATCGCGCAGCTGGGCGACGGGGGCGGCTACATCCTGGCTCCCTGCCATTGCATCCAGCCGGTCACCCCGACCGAGAACATCATCGCGGTGTTCGAGACGGCCTGGGCCGAGGGCTGGTATTGAGAGAGCCCCGGATTTCAATCACCCCACGCATGACCCCGCGCGAAAGAGTCCTCGCCGTCCTCAACCGGAGGCAGCCCGACAAGGTCCCCTGGTTTGGCGACCTCGACTACCTTGCCGCCGCGCAGGTTTTCCGGGGGCAGCGGCCGGCGAACTTCCGCTCGAGCCCGGAGTACCTCGACTGGCACCGGGACCTCGGGGTCGGCTTCTACCTTCAGGGAGTGTACCCCTTCGCCTACCGCTTCAGGAACATGGACATCCGGGAGTGGAAAGAGGGGAACGACCGGTACCGCGAGTTCATCACGCCAAAGGGCCGGCTGCGCGAGTGCTGGACCTGGATTCCGCAGGCAATCACCGAGGGCCCGACCGAGCACCTCCTGAAGTCCGCGGCCGACCTGCCCGCCTACAATTACATCCGCGAGAACACCGGGTACGAGTACGAATATCCCCCGGGCGAGTCGCGCTTCGGGCCCCTCGGCGGGATCGGGGTGTCGCTCGCCTACCTGCCCAAAAGCCCCTTCATGCAGCTGGTCGCGCTCGACGCCGGGATCATCACCGCGGTTGAGATCATGGAGGATGCCCCCGCGCTCTTCGAGGAGACGATGATCGTCGCCAAGGAGTCGCACGACCGCGCCGCGGCCCTCACCCTCAAGTGCCCGGCTGAAATCCTGATGATCCCCGAGAACCTCTCCTCCGAGGTCGTCGGGCCCGAACTCTTCCACCGCTACATGGAGCCCTTCCAGGTCGAGTGGGCGGCCAGGATAAAGGCGGCGGGAAAGTTCTCCTGCATCCACATGGACGGCACCCTCCGCGGGCTGCTCCGGGAGGAATTCCAGGTCGGCCTCACCTTCGTCGAGTCAATCACCCCGGCTCCGGTCGGCGACCTGCGCGTCGAGGAGTGGTCGGACTTCGTCGGCCCGACCGACACGCTCTTCTGGGGCGGAATCCCGGGAAGCTACTTCACGCCCCTGGTGAGCGACGCCGAATTCGACGCGCACGTCCGCAACACGATCTCCGTGATGCGCCGCGAGCCCAGGTACGTGCTCGGGATCGCCGACCAGATCCCGCCCGACGGTCTCGAGTCGCGGCTGCGCCGGGTCACCGAGCTGGTCGAGGAGCACGGGGCGTACTAGGCCGCTAGGAGCCCCAGTCCGCACCCGCCCGCCGGCGCCCGGCCAGATCGCGCAGGTAGACGTAGGCCTCGACCCTGAGGTCCGCATACGGCGGCTCCATCGGGACCGCCTCCCGGCGGTAGAGGCCCTCCGCCGTCCCCTCCAGCTCGTCGAGCAGCCGCAGGCATTCGTCGCTGACCGCCCAAACCTCTCCCCTCACCCCCTCCCGGTCGCCCCCTTCCGGCACCATTCCCGGGTACCCCGCAAGCTCGTAGAGAGTGAAACCGGGCGCAGTGCGCGCCGCGCCGCGGAACTCCTGGGCCGCGAGCAGGTGGTGATTGGAGCCCCCGCGTTTCAGGGTCCCGTAGATGAAGACCAGCGTCATTGCGCCGCAGCCGGAATCCCGACCAGAATCACGGTCACGTTGTCCCGTCCGGATCCCTCGACGGCCTCGCCCACCAGCTTCCTGACGGTCGCCTCGGCGTCCGCGACCGGCGCCCCGCGGATGATCTCCTCGATCCGGCGGTCCCAGAGGCCGTCCACCAGTCCGTCGGAACAGACCATGAACTGGTCCCCCGGCTCCCAGGCGACCGCGCCGATCTGCGGCTCGATGATCTGCTGGCCCGCCCCCAGCGCCTGGTGAAGCACGTTGCGGCGGGGGTGCGTGCGGGCCTGCCGCTCGTTCAGCTCGCCCTTGCGCCTGAGGTAGCCCACGTGCGTGTGGTCGTGGGTCACCTGAACCATCCCTCCCGCGGCCGGCAGCCGGTATATCCTGCTGTCTCCGACGTGCGCAAAATACATCCACCCCAGCCGCAGCCAGCACAGGCTGAGCGTCGTCCCCATCCCCGCGCATTCCGCATAGGAGCGCCCCAGCTGCAGCATGTCGCCGTGGATGTCCGCAAAAAGCTGGTGAAGCGCCTCGTTGATTCCCCCGGAAAAGCCCGCCCCGGACAGCCGGAAGACCCGGGGAAAGAAACGGGCGATCCGGTCGGCCGCAAACCGGCTGGCAAATTCGCCGGACCGGGCGCCCCCCAGCCCGTCGCTGACCGCGAAGACAAAGTCCCCGGCTTCAAACGAGTCGAGGCCCGATTTCCCCAGGAGGCGCACCTCCCGGCCGTCAAACTTGAACGCGAGGAAGGCGTCCTCGTTGTTCGCGCGGAACCGGCCGACGTCGGTCAGTCCTGACCACGACACCGCCTGTCCGCCCGGGGCCTGGGTGGGGGCGGCGCTCATTGGGCGGCGGTGGGCTTCAGGGACGCTCCACCCGGCCCCCCGTCAAGGATGGTGGCGAATTCGAAGTCGATGATGCAGAAGCGGCCGTCCGTGTTCCGGTAGGTGATGTTGCGGACCTCCGGGTCCTCGTGGCGCACGCCGAAATTCTCGAGCTCCGCGAAGAGCTCCTTCCGCTTTTCCGGGTTGACCCGCTCGACCCTCGATCCGCAGTTGGTGGTCACGATCTTGAGATTGGCCGGGTCCGACTCGATCAAGCGGGGCACGAATGTGCAACCCCGCTCCTGCAGGTGCCGCAGGACCCTCACCTCCTGCTCGAATCGTTCCCTCGCCATATGGCCGCGGAACGTCTTGTAGACGGTCCCGTCAAAGCCGATCCGGACCAGGGCCCGGGGCGTGTCTTTCATTTCGTGCATAGGGAGGGAGGGGCGCGCCCGCCGCGGCGGGCCTGCGTTTGATCAGGGATAATATCCCCTGAAACCAGCGAGTTGCAAAAGCAATCATGCGGCCGTTAAAATTGCATTAACGCCCCGGGCATCTCTGGCATGCAAGGTGCTAAATCCCCTGCTAAATTATCTTGTCCCCCCGCCCCTAATCATCGATTCGATTTAGGCCACAGCCTTTCACCTATGCCCAAATACAAACTAGAATATATCTGGCTCGACGGCTACACGCCGCTTGCGAGCCTCCGCAGCAAGACCCAGATGAAGGACTTCGACAGCTTCCCCAAGCTCTCGGACCTCCCCTATTGGGGTTTCGACGGCAGCTCCACCAAGCAGGCGGAAGGCAAGTCCTCGGACTGCGTCCTGAAACCCGTCGCCGTCTACCCGGACTCGACCCGCAAGAATGGCGTCCTGGTCATGTGCGAGGTGATGATGCCCGATGCGAAGACCCCGCACCCGTCGAATTCGCGCGCCACGATCCCGGACGATCCGGACACCTGGTTTGGCTTTGAACAGGAGTACTTCTTCTACAAGGACGGCGCCCCCCTCGGCTTCCCGGTCGGCGGCTTCCCCGGGCCCCAGGGCCCCTACTACACCGGCGTTGGCTACAAGAACGTCGGCTCCATCGCCCGCAAGATCGTCGAGGAGCACATCGACATCTGCCTCGATGCCGGGATCAACCTTGAGGGCATCAACGCCGAGGTCGCCAAGGGCCAGTGGGAGTTCCAGATCTTCGGCAAGGGCTCGAAGAACGCCGCCGACCAGATGTGGGTCGCCCGCTACCTCCTCACCCGCCTGACCGAGGGCTATGGCGTGGACATCGAGTTGCGCTGCAAGCCGATCATCGCCCCGTTCGAGCAGCCGCTCGACTGGAACGGATCGGGCATGCACTCGAACTTCTCGACCAAGTTCCTGCGCGAGGTCGGTGGAAAGGCCTACTTCGAAAAACTCATGGCAGCCTTCAACGACCATCGCGACGAGCACATCGCCGTCTACGGCCCGGAAAACCATCTCCGTCTCACCGGCCTGCACGAGACGCAGTCGATCGACAAGTTCAGCTACGGGCTTGCGGACCGCGGCGCCTCGGTGCGCATGCCGCACAGCTTCGTCAACAACGGCTACAAGGGCTATCTCGAGGACCGTCGCCCGAACTCGGCGGCGGACCCCTACCTGGTCGCCGGCCGGATCGTGAAGACGATCCAGAGCGTGCCCACGACCTGATTCAGGCTGTCCAAGCATTCAACGGCGCCATCCCGAAAGGGTGGCGCCGTTTTTTTGGCCCCAACGGGTCACTTCGCCAGCTTAACGACGGCAATCACCAGACCAGCTGTCGCGGCAAACTGGCTTGCCCAGAAGATGAACATCCAGCGCATCAGTTCCGCCTTTGTGTCCGCAATCTTGAGGTCAAACTTCCGCCCAAAAAGCTCAAACTCAGCGTGGATCGCGGCTTTGAAGTCCGCATTGATCTGCACCTCTGCGGCCTGGATTGCGGTCGTCATGGCGTGAGCCTGATTTTCGGGAATATCGCCTGCCTTCAGGATTTCGTAAATCCTGAGCGTGTCTAGCATGTCACCACATAATAACAAGTGCAACCGGGCGCACCGGGGCGCTGCTCCGGACTTCCGCGCAGTCCGGATGCTGGCCTACCGGACAAATCGAATCGTGATCGGGTAGCGGTAGTAGATTCCGTCCGAGGCCTTCACCGCCGCGACGATCGCGCAGACGAGGCCGGTCACGCCAAGGGCGATCAATAGCGGAATTCCGACCAGTATGAAGCAGAGCGGAATGCAGCAGATGGCATAGAGGACCAGCGACAGGTGAAAATTAAGCGCCTCCCGGGCGTGGTAGGTCACATAGGGCGAATCGTCCCGCATGACCAGGTACACGACCAGGGGAAACACGAAGGAAAGCACGGCGATGCCGAAGAAATACGAGAGGTGGCAGAGGACCGACCAGAGTCGGTCATGGGCGGATGGCCTCGCGGGCGACGCATCGGCGGGGGGTATGGGTTCGGTTGTCATGGTTTCTTGGGGGAAGGCCGTATCAGGCGTTATTGGAGGCTTCTTGACCATTTCTAACCCATTGTCGGGGCAATTCAAACCCTCCCTTGACCAAGGGCCTCTCCACGGCGCCGCCCGACTCGCGTCAACGCCTGCTTCGGAACCGGGGCGCGACCGCGTAGTTGACCTGCACCAGCGCGATGAAGGCGATGCTCCACGCTGTGCTGAATACGCAGAGCAGGGCGCCAAACGCGTACAATCCCTGGGCAACGACAATGCGGTTGCATATCGCAGTGACTGTTTGCTCAGGCGTGCCGGGTTTCAGCAATCCTGTCCGCGTTGAGTAGCCCCAGCTCCCGTACAGCACGCCGCCGAGCAGCGCGAGGTTGCCCCAATAGGCGAGCAGGGCGGTGCGATAGGAGGGAAACTCAGACAGCAGCTTCGTCGAGAACGGCATCAGCGTCACCGCGAAGAGAAACCCGATTTGGATCCAGGTGAGATGCCGGTCGGAGCGGGCAAGGTGGTCGAGCTGTGCCTGCTGGCCGACCCAGAATATGCCCAGCGCGACAAGGCTCATGCCATACGCCAGGAGTTGCGGCCCGAGTGCGACCAGTCCCCTCCAAAGGTCGTGTTCGCTGTGAACCGCCCCCGTTGACGGCAGGTGAATTTCGAGCACGAGCAGGGTCATTGCCACGCCAAAGATGCCGTCGCTCAGGGCGGCGAGGCGCTCGATGCTCTGGCCGGCAACCTTGTTATATGTGGTGGGCATTCGCTTGGGAGGACCGTGACAAATGCTCGGGACAGGACTCGAACCTGCACTCCTTTCGGAAACGGCTTCTAAGACCGTAGTGTCTGCCAATTCCACCACCCGAGCGCTCTGTCGCCCCGATTGATACCTGATGCGGCGGAGGCTTGGCTAGCCTCAATAAATGGCCGGCGCACGACCTCGGGTTCCGATCAACCCCGGGTTGCCGTTGACGTCACCGAGGTTCATCAGTCAGTAGATGAGCACTCCGGATATGCCATCGGTCAAAGTCAACGGCGTCAGGATTGCCTACGAGGAAAAGGGAAAGGGTGATCCGCTGCTCCTGATCATGGGGCTGGGCACACCGGGCTCGGTCTGGGAAAAGCACCTGGCGGTGTACGCGCGGCATTTTCGCTGCATCGTGATCGACAACCGCGGGACCGGCCGATCCGAAAAACCAAAGGGTCCCTACTCGATCGCCCTGATGGCGGATGATGCGGCGGGGCTCCTTGATCGGCTCGGGGTTTCATCGGCCCGGGTCGCGGGCATTTCCATGGGAAGCGCCATTGCGCAGGAGCTGGCGCTGCGCTATCCGGCGAGGGTCAGGAGCATGGTCCTGGTCAGTTCCTGGGCCAGATGCGACACCTACCTTAAGGAGCTTCTTCACTCGTTCCAAACGGCACGGGAGACCCTGCCGCCGGGCGATTTCATGCGTCTGATTCAGCTTTGGATCTACGCGCCGGGCTATTTCAACTCGAGCTTCGCCGGGATGGAGGAGGCCAAGGAGGCACCGCCTCAGGGGCCGGCGACGCCCCGGCACGCCTACGCCGCGCACTGTGACGCATGCAGCAATCATGACACGCTGGGCCGGCTTCACAGGATCGGTCAGCCGTGCCTACTCACTGTCGGAGAAAAGGATATATTCACCCCCGTCCACCTCAGCCAAGCCATGGCCAGCCGCCTGCCGCATGCCCGGCTCAAGGTTTTCAGGAATGCGGGCCATTGCCACCACTGGGAGAGCCTTGACGCGTTTAACGCGATTACGGTCAAATTTCTCCTCGAGCACTGAGCGAGGTCCGCACGAGGCAGATTACCTCCAGTAGGGCCATGTCCTACGCTTGACCAAACCCCGGTGATGCGGTACGGTTTCTGCAGCATAAATCATGGGCATTTTCTGTGCCCAGAACCTTCAATCCGCGCTCCCATGAAAATCAAATCACTCCTGCCGGCCATCGTTGCCGTTGCCGCTGTCCTGTCCGTCGCGCTGCCCTCAAACCTCCGGGCGGAAACACCCATGGAGCGCGCCAATCAACTGAAGAGAGAGGCCAGCTATGCCGAGAAGCATAACGATTCGGCCAAGGCAGAAAAGCTTCTGGCGAGGGCTGCGACCGAATTGGCGAACGCGGCCAAGAACGAGTCGGACCCCGTGTTGGCCGCCAAGTATGCGGAAGCCGCCGAGGCCATCGTCTCAGCCCCCGGCTTTGCCGCCAGCAATCCCGACGTGGCTGTCAGAGTGTCCGCCACGGTCGTCGCGGTCGTGTCGAAGCCTGATGTGGCGGCCGCAGCTCCCGCCCTGGCAGCCCAAGCGGCGGTGCAGGCCACCTATGTCGTGAATGTGCCGGCGGTCGTCACCGCGGTCGCCGCGAGTCCCGAACTCCAGACCGCCTCCGGCTCCGTCACCACGAGCGTGTCGACGATGGTGAGCACCGGTCAGGTCAGCTCAACCGATATCGCACAGGCGAAGGCGATCAGCGCGGCGGGTGAGACGATCGTTGTCACCGCGTCGGTCCCCAATCCCGTCAATCCGACGGTCGTGAGCGGGAGCAGCTGATCAGCGCGCGGTCCTGCTCAGCGCCGACCACTCCGGAAGCTTCAGTTTCTCAAGCTCCCGGTTGAAGGTCGCGGCCTGGTCCAGGCGCGAATTCTTGATGGCGCTGACCTCCGGGAAGATGATCGTCACAAGCTCGTCGGTCGCGTGGATGGAGCTCGCGAAAATCGCGCCGGAGGGCGCCGTCGGTGCCGCGGCGGCAAAGGCGGCAAGGTCCTTCTGGATCGCCGGCTGGGCGGCGAGCGGGTACATGCTCATGTCGACATAGTCGTACTTCTTCATGGTCGTCCCGTAGCTGCCGACATCCTCCTGGCGGGCGCTGATGAACCCGTTGAAATCCCGCCTCAGGTCGTTGTAGGCGGCCTCGGCCGAGGCCGGTGCCGTCGTCGCGGCGGCCACGACCGAGTCATGGAGCGCCCGGATATCGATGACGACCCCGATATCCGTCTTGTCGATGGGCAGGATTGTGCAACCGGAGGTTAGGACCAGGCCAAGGACAGCGGCTGCCGCAGGGAGAAAACGACGGATGGATACATTCATGGGGTGACTGAGGGGGGTTGGGGTACGGACAACCGGCTGTGATACAACGGATTCGGCCGGAGTCAATCCGGGAGGGCCTCGCCGAGCCGCCCGCCCATTCTCGCGTACGTCTCCACCTGGCGGGAGCTTTGCTCCACGAGGTCGGCGTCAAACCGCATCCGACCCGGGGCAAAAAGAGTGATGACGCAGGATCCCCCAAAGGCGAAGAATCCCTTCTCGTCCCCCTTCCGCACGGGATTGCCGGGGGTAAAGCCCTGCCGGATGCTCCCGACGTTTGTCGCCCCGATCTCGATCATCGCCGTGGTTCCCCAGGCGGGCGACTCGATGACCGTGATCATGCGCCGGTTCTCAACCAGGTAACGGAGGTTGCGCCGCAACGCGACCGGGTTCACGGAGTAGAGCCATCCGCCGACCAGGCGGGCCTCGCCCGGAACGCCGTCGACCGGGAAATGAAACCGGTGATAGTCGCTCGGGCAAAGCCGGGAGATGAGCATCCCGCAGCCCTCGAACTTCCCCCCGAGCGCGGGATCGTCGAGGAGCTCGGCCACCGGAAGCCGCTGGCCCTTGACATAGATCCCCTCCGCGGCGGCCGCATTGGGAAACACCAGGTGCCGACCGTCCGCCGGGAAGATCGCCGTGCGCTCGCCCGGCGCGATCGGCCGGGCCCCGGGCTTCAGCGCCCGGTGGAAGAATTCGTTGAAGGTGCGGAAGTCGAAGGCCGACTTCTCGAAGTCATCAACGTCGATGTCGAAGTCGGCGATGAAGGGGAGCACCCGCAGGCCGCTCGCCCGCTTGTTCATCCTCCAGCCGTACCAGCGCGAGAAAAACGCCCGCCGAAAGAGCAGCCAGACGCCGAGCCGGCCCGCCGGGTTCCCGTACGCGAAGCGCAGCCACCGGTCGCCGTAGACCCGCTCGGTCCTGGTCTGCCCCGAGGCGCGGTCAAAATAGCGGATCGGGGCGTCGGGCATCGGCGGGCTCAGCGCTTCTGGGCGGCGCGGGCGGTGGCGATCGTCTTCTCGTTCTCCAGCTCGGCCGCCCTCTCGACCGCCGTGGACTCCGTTCCCGGGATCGTGCGGCCCCGGTACTCCTCGTAGTCGGGCACGATCCGCTCGTACTTGCTGTCCATGAGCGGCGAGGAAATCATGAAGTCGGCGGAGGAGCGGTCGCAGGCCACCGGGACGTTCCACACCACGGCCATCCGCAGGAGCGCCTTGACGTCCGGGTCGTGGGGCTGGGGCTCCAGCGGGTCCCAGAAGAAGATCAGGAAGTCGATGTCGCCGTCCACGATCTTCGACCCGATCTGCTGGTCGCCGCCGAGGGGGCCGCTCTGCAGCTTGATTATCGGGAATCCCAGCTCCTTTTCCAGGAGCGTGCCGGTCGTCCCCGTGGCGAACACCTTGTGGTGGGCCAGGAGGTCGCGGTTGAACTTCGCCCACTCGACCAGGTCCCGCTTCTTGCGGTCATGGGCCACGAGGGCGATTTTCTTGTTCTTCCCCATCGCTATTCTTTTTTGGATCATCTGGTTGTTCCTTTCGACCGTTCCCGAAGCGCCTCGTAGATGGGGGTGTCACCCAGCGCCTCCGCCACACCGTACGCCGCGAAGCAGCATACGAGCAGTGGCAGCATGAAGTCATATTTGCCCGTAAGTTCAATCATAAGCACGATCGCGGTCAGGGGCGCGCGCACGATCGCCGTGAGCAGGGCCCCCATCCCCAGGACCGCGAATATCTCCGCATGCGGCGCCAGCGACGGGACCAGGACGTGGGCCGCCTTCCCCACCGCCAGGCCGGCCAGGGCGCCGATCAGGAGCAGGGGGGCGAAGATGCCTCCTGCCGCCCCGCTGCCGTAGCCGGTCATGGTCAGGATGAAGCGAACCGCCAGCAGGACGAGCACCCAGCGGACCGCGATCACGCCCGCCAGCGCGCGCTCCGCCAGGAGCCCGCCCGAGCCGCTCGAGGCCGGATAGAGCCAGGCGGCGAGCCCGGCTATGCCGCCGGCCAAGGCGCCGGTGGCAAAGGGGGGCCACGCCAGGCGCCTGAAGGCGTCCAGGCTCCCGATGAGGGCGCGGTTGAAGACCACCCCCCCCAGCCCGGCCAGGCCGCCGAGAATCAGCGCCACGGGCAGGGCCGCGAGCGAGGGCGCGTGCACGTCGTGGAGCGCAAAGACCGGGGTCTCGCCCGTCAGGACGCGGCAGACGACGTCGGCGGTTACCGACGCGAGGAAGGCGGCGACAAAGATGACCGGAGTCAGGCCCAACTGCAGCTCCTCGAGGACAAAGATCATCCCGGCCAAGGGCGCGTTGAACGCCGCGGCCAGGCCGGCGCCGGCCCCGGCGCTGATCAGGGCCTTTCGCTCGCCCTCGCCCGGCTTCACGCGGAACCATGACGAAACCATGAGCCCGGTGGCGCCGCCCATCTGGATGGTCGGTCCCTCGCGCCCGAGCGCCATGCCGCCGCCGATGGCCGAGAGGCCGGCTGCAAACTTCACGGGGAGAACCCGCCTCCAGTGCAGTTGCTCCTCCCCAAGGACGACAGACTTGAGGTGCGGGATACCGCTTCCGGACGTCTCCGGCGCCATCCGGCGAACGAGCCATACGCCGATTCCGCCCCCCAGCACGCCGAGCCCGACGGCCACAAAGAAGCCGGGGAGCGCGGGGAGCCGCTCCAGCCAGGCGATCCGGGCGAGCTCGGAGCGCTGCAGTGCGATCCGGAACGCGGATGCGAGCAGCCCGGCGACCAGCCCAATGACGAGCGCCTTGGGGAGGATGTGCCGCCGCTTGACCTCCGCTGTGCCAAGCCCGAATTCAGTGCTGGAATGGGAATCCATGGAGATGCGCCCATGGTTGACCATTTGCCCGCGCGTGACAAGCAGCGCGGACGGGTCACTTCATGACCAGCTCGCCATCCTTGACCGTGAATTTCACGTCACGACCCTCGGCGACCTCGCCGCCGATCAGGGCCCGGGCGAGCCGGGTCTCCAGGTTGCGCTGGAGGAAGCGCTTCAGCGGGCGGGCCCCAAAAACGGGATCATAGCCCTTTTCCGCGGCCCACTCCTTCGCCTTGGCGTCGAGGGTGACGGTCACCCGGCGGTCGGCCAGCCGGCGGTTCAGGTCCGCCAAAAGAAGGTCCACGATCTTCGTGATCTCCTCGAGCGTGAGCGGCTTGAAAAGGATGATCTCGTCGATCCGGTTCAGGAACTCCGGGCGGAATCCCTGCCGGAGGTCGGCCATTACGCTCTCCCGGACACTCTCCGGGATCGTGTCGCCGGTCACGCCCTCGAGCAGGTGGCGGGAGCCGATGTTGGAGGTCAGGATGATGATCGTGTTCTTGAAGTCCACGGTGCGGCCCTGCGAATCGGTGATCCGGCCGTCGTCGAGGACCTGGAGCAGGATGTTGAACACGTCCGGATGGGCCTTCTCGACCTCGTCGAAGAGGACGACCGCGTAGGGCTTGCGGCGGACCGCCTCGGTGAGCTGCCCGCCCTCGTCGTAGCCGACATAGCCGGGCGGGGCCCCGACCAGGCGGGAGACGCTGTGCTTTTCCATGTACTCGGACATGTCGATTCGGACCAGGGCGCCCTCCGTGTCGAAGAGCGTCTCGGCGAGCGTCTTCGCCAGCTCGGTCTTGCCGACGCCCGTGGGGCCCAGGAAGAGGAAGCTGCCGACGGGCCGGCGCGGGTCCTTGATGCCGCTGCGGCCGCGGAGGATGGCGTCGGTGACCAGCGTCACCGCCTCGTCCTGGCCGATGACCCGCTCGTGGAGGACGTCCTCAAGCCGCAGGAGCTTGTCCTTCTCTCCCTCGACCAGCCGGGTGACGGGCACGCCCGTCCACTTGGCGACCACCTCGGCGATCTCCTCGGAGGAGACCTCCTCCTTGAAAAGCGTCGTGCTGTTCCCCGGCTTGTCGAGCTTGCGGAGCTCGGCCTCGAGCTGCGGAATCAGGCCGTGGCGAAGCTCCGCGACCTTGTTGAGGTCGTAGCCCCGCTCGGCCTTCTCCATCTCCAGGCGGGCCTGCTCAAGCGACTCGCGGACCTTGCGCACCTTGTCCACCGAGCCCTTTTCCTTGTCCCACTGGAGCTTGAGGGCCCTCGCCTGCTCGCCGACCCCGGAGAGCTCCTTGCGCAGGGCTGCGAGCCGCGCCTTGCTCGCGTCGTCCTTCTCCTTGGCCAGGGCCGTCTCCTCAATCTGGAGCCGGAGCTCGCGCCGGGTGAGCGCGTCGAGCTCCTGGGGCATGGAGTCCATCTCCGTGCGGATCATCGCGCAGGCTTCGTCAACGAGGTCGATCGCCTTGTCGGGCAGGAAGCGATCGGTGATGTACCGGGACGAAAGTGTGACCGCGCTCACCAGGGCGTTGTCCTGGATCCGAACGCCGTGGTGCAATTCAAAGCGCTCCTTGAGCCCGCGCAGGATGGAAAGCGCATCCTCCACGCTGGGCTGGTCGACGACGACCGGCTGAAAACGCCGCTCCAGGGCGGCATCCTTCTCGATGTGCTTGCGATACTCGTCCAGGGTCGTCGCGCCGATGCAGTGAAGCTCGCCGCGGGCCAGCATCGGCTTGAGCAGGTTCCCGGCGTCCATGGCGCCGTCGACCTTGCCGGCTCCGACGATCAGGTGCAGCTCGTCGATGAAAAGGATGACCCGGCCGTCGCTCTGCTTGATTTCCTGGAGCACGGCCTTCAGCCGCTCCTCGAATTCGCCGCGGTATTTCGCGCCCGCCACGAGCGCCCCCATGTCCAGGGAGAAGATGATCTTGTCCTTCAGGCCCTCGGGCACGTCGCCCCGGAGAATGCGCTGGGCCAGGCCCTCGACGATCGCGGTCTTGCCGACCCCCGGCTCGCCGATCAGGACCGGGTTGTTCTTGGTCTTGCGCGAGAGGATCCGGATGGTGCGGCGGATCTCGTCATCCCGCCCGATGACCGGGTCCATCTTTCCCTTCCGGGCCTGGGCGACCAGGTCGATGCCGTACTTCTCGAGTGCCTGGTAGGTCGACTCCGGATTGTCCGTCGTCACCCGCTGGCTTCCCCGGATCTCCTTCAGGGTCTTGAGCACCTTCGCCCGGTCCAGGCCGAAGCTCTTCAGGAGCTTGCGGAGGGCGTCGGGTTTGCCGACCTCGAGCAGCCCGAGAAAGAGCATCTCCACGCTGACAAACTCATCCTTCAGGGTCTCGGCCTCCTTTTCCGCCCGGGTGAGGACGTCGTTGAACGCCTGGGTGACATAAATCTTGGAGGTGTCCACGCTCCCAGTGACCTTCGGGAGCCGTTCCAACTCGCGGTCCAGGGCCAGTTGCAGGGCGCTCACCGTCAGGCCCAGTTTCTCCACCAGGCCGGGGATGATGCCCTTCTCCTGGGCGAGGAGCGCCGCCAGCAGGTGCCAGGTGTCCACCTCGTTGTTATTGAGGCGGCGGGCGATGTTCTGCGCCTCGGCGACGGCCTCGCGCGACATTTGGGTGAGTTTGGCGGTGTCCATGGGAATACACTAAGGCATGGGACGGGCCAAAGGGCGAATCGGCGGGCCAGAGGGAGGCGGAGGCGCCGGGTGGGACGGGGTGGGACAGAGTGGCGCTTTCGCGGTGGGCGGGCACACCGGGTGGCGTCCTGTCTTTCCCTTCTCCTGCTTGACGACCCGGCGTCGTCCCGCCGCGAGACTATGCCGGGGTTGTTTTTGTGGTCCCGCGTTGCGGGACCACAAAAACAAAATGACCCGATCGCCCTATTCGGGCAATCGGGTCATAAACCTGGCAACAACCTACTCTCGCGGGACCTAACGTCCTACTACCATTGGCTGCTCGGG
>CAITEC010000079.1 GCA_903891325.1 uncultured Opitutaceae bacterium | reverse complement strand
CTTCGGAGGGCGATCTTTGCGATTCGCAAAGATCGGATCGACTCAGGTTTCAGGTCTCAGGTCTCAGGTTTCTGCTACGCGCCGGTCCCCGGCGCGTAGCTCAGCTCCACCATCTGGTGCGCGGTGAACTCCGGCACCACGAAGGCGACCTTGTCGCCGTTCTGCGAAAACGGAAGGGTCCTGCCGTCGTTGTCCGGGACGAGCCGGACGCTCTTGATCCGGCGGGGCACCCGGATCGCCACGCGAATGTTCCGAAGCGCAAGGAGGTCCTCGATGATGTCGATCGGCTTGCCCCAAATGGAGCCGCCCGGGCGGGTGGGCGCGTAGAGCAGATGGGCGACGTAGCGCTTCTCGCCCCGCTGCTCGAGGAGGTTGAAGCGGCCGCCGGTGGGCAGCGTGGTCTCCGCGGGCAGGCCGTCGGAGAGCAGGATCCGCAGGGCCGCCTCAAAGAAGTCCCGGTACAGGGGCTGGCCGTAGGTCCGGTAGCGCCCGAACAGGTCGTGCGCGAAATAGGCGATCTGCTGGGAAACGACCGCGGCGGGCGAGACGGCGCCCGGCCGGTCGGGGGTGTGCTGGTGGGAGCAGAAATGCTCCCAGGTGCGATTGAAGTAGCTCTCCCTGCGGGCGACGAGCACCTGGGCGCGGGTCGGCTTGATCCGATAGGCGCCGCCCTGGATCATCACGGGGGACTTCACCGGCACCTTCGGCGTGAGGCCGGTGGCAAGCAGGTAGTCGGGGTCGTTGTCGGACCGGCCCGTGAGGACCGCGCCCGGATCGATGGCGAACGCCGTCCGGTCGGAATTGAGCAGTGCGGATCCCGCCGCGATGATCTTTCCGCCGGCCTTGAGGAAGGCCGCGGCCTTGCTTCGGAACGCCGGCGAGAGGACCAGGCCGTCCGGGAGGATGACCAGCTCAAAGCCGTCCCAGGGGGCGTGCTCGTCGAGGACCAGGAAGGGCTGGTGAAGCTCGAAGAGCATGCGGGCGGCCCCCTCGTCCCCCTGGTTCGTGGTTGAGGGTCCGCGGGCCTTCTCCTGGCCCTGTTCGACGCTGACAATCGCAATGCGGGCCACCGGCTTCACATAGTCGCACCAGGGCTCCTTCTTCTCGACTTCCGTGTAGGCCTCCCCGATGAGCCGATAGGTGTCCTTGTTCATCTCGCCGTCCGGGTGAAGCTGGTCGCCGACCGAGCACTTGGCCCCGTAGGCCAGCATCGCGCCGCACTCGAAGCGGAGCGCCGCCGCCCGCTTGAATCCGCCGAACTCGCCCCAGGTCGTGTGGAACTTCCCGGTCATCCCCATGAAGTCCATCCCGGTGGTGATCGCATAGCGGGCGGACACCGGGAAGTGGTCGTAGCCCCAGCCGCCCGTGGGCAGCGACTCGAGCTCCAGGTGCGTGCCGAAGCCCCAGATCTTCCGAGCGCCAATGGCGATGTGCCCGGAATTGTGAAAAATCGGGATGTCCTTCCTGTTTTTCCGGCAGGCGGCGGTCGTCCGCCGGTAGTAGTTGAGAATCCGGCCCTGGGCGTAGGTGGCCACGTCCTCGTCCTTCGCCGGATCGAGCCCCTCCTTGCGCATCGCGAACAGGGCCTCGTCGGAGTAGTCCGGGTTGGTGTGGATGATGTCCAGGAAGATGCCGTCGTTGTCCGGCCAAAGGTCGGCGACCTCCTCGATCTGGGCGCAGAGGTAGTCGAGGTAGTCGTCGCTCCAGCGCATGATCTTGAAGCGGGGATCGAGCGGGTTGAAGGTCGAGCCGTCCTTGTTCTTGATCACCCAGCCGGGGTTCTTTCCGGCCATGACCTCGTCGATGCCCGCGCTCAGGTAGATCGGGCAGCGGACCTTGAGCTCGCGGCAGGCCTCGATCTGGCGCGACAGCAGGTCGAACTTGAGGTGCGGGTGCCGGGTGCCGACCTTCGTGGGATGGTAGGTGAGCCCGTGGTGGCACTTGGAGAAGACCGTGATCGCGTTCACGCGCCCCGCCTTGAGCGCCTCCTGGAACCGGCGCTTCGAGAAGGACGACCCGATTCCCGGGATGAGCGGGCTGGTGTGAAAATCGAGATGGACGTGCCGGAAGGGCAGGTGGTGAAGGAAGCGTTTGCTGGACATCGGGTGGGTTTTCAGCGCTCGGTTGCCGGAGGTTGGGCGGGGCCGGCCAAAGCTGGCCGGGGACTCCCGGGAACGGCAAAACAAAAAGGTTTCCCCTTCGCTTTAACCCGAACATTAAATTCCCCATGTCCCCCAAGTCTCTTGCCTGCCTCATCTTCGCCTGCGCAGTATTGCCGCTCCACGCCATGGAATCCGGGAAATCTGCTGCCACCCCCCTTCTCACTCCCTGGGCGGATGACGCCCTCGCCGGCAAGGGCTGGCTGGAATATCCCCGGCCGAAGCTCGAGCGGACACGCTGGCTGAACCTGAACGGCCTCTGGGATTTCGCCGTGGCCGAACGGGCCTCTCCCAGGCCCGCGGCCTTTGAGGGAAAAATCCGCGTCCCCTACCCCGTCGAGTCCCGGCTCTCCGGCGTCGGCCGGATGATCAGGCCCGGTGAACTGCTCTGGTGCCGGCGGTCATTCACGGCGCCGGCCGACTGGACCGGCTCGCGCATCCTCCTGAATTTTGGCGCCGTGAACTGGGAGGCGACCATCTGGATCAACGGCGCCCTGGCCGGCTCCCACGAGGGCGGGTACGACCCGTTCACAATCGACATCACGCCCTTCCTGAAGCCGGGAGGACCCCAGGAGATAGCGGTGTCCGCGGGCAATCCGGCGAGTTCCTCGGACCAGCCCCGGGGCAAGCAGCACCTCGAGCCCAGCGGCATCTGGTACACCCCATCGACCGGAATCTGGCAGACCGTCTGGATTGAGCCGGTCCCCGCCGAGGCCGCCATCGGCGAGCTTCGCATGCGCCCGGAGATCGACTCGGGGACGCTCGTTCTGAGCGTCCTGGGTGGAGGGCCGGGCACGCCGGATACCTACGCATTCCGGGCGCGGGCCCTTGACGGGGGAAAGGTCGTCGCCGAGGCGACCCACCGGCTGGATCGGACCGTGCGCCTGACGCTGCCCCATCCGGTGCTCTGGAGTCCGGACAACCCCCATCTCTACGACCTGCAGGTGGATCTCTTCCGGATACCCAATCCTTTTCCTGAGAAGCGCGGTGTTCACCGGGCTGCGGGCGAGCAGGCCCATTTCAGGATCGGGCCGGACGCCGTGCTGGTCGACTCGGTCAGGAGCTACTTCGGCCTGCGGGAGATTTCCAGCGTGGCGGGCCGGGGCGGGCCCGTGTTCGCGCTGAACCACCGACCGCTCTTCATGTACGGCCCCCTGGACCAGGGATTCTGGCCGGACGGGATCTACACGGCCCCGACGGAGGCCGCCTTCCGGCATGATATCGATTTCCTCAAGGCGGCCGGGTTCAACGCGCTGCGCAAGCACGTCAAGGTCGAGCCGGAGCTCTACTACCGGTACTGCGACCAGGTGGGAATGCTCGTCTGGCAGGACATGCCCAGCGCGATGATCGACCGGGCCGGGGCGACCAAGCCCGGGCAGCACGAGCCCAGCCCCGAGTTCGTCGGTGGGGAACAGGGTGAATTGGTCATGCGCTCGGACGCCGCCGGGCAGTTTGCATTGGAATTGCGCCGGATGGTGGACTCGCTGGGCAATCATCCGTCCATCGTCGTCTGGGTTCCGTTCAACGAGGGATGGGGCCAGCATGACACCGGCCGGATCACCGACTGGCTGAAAGCCTACGATCCGACGCGACTGGTGGATTCGGCGAGTGGGTGGAAGGACACCGGGCACGGCGACATCAGGGATTTTCACACCTACCACGCGCACCCGATGATGCCGGCAACTCCCGATCCCGCCCGGATCACGGTCATCGGCGAGTTCGGCGGCGTGGCCCTGGCGGTCAAGGGGCACCTCTGGGCCGAATCGGGTTGGGGCTACCAGGAATCCCCGGACCCGGCGCGGCTTCTTCACGACTACCGCCAGCGGGTCGAGGGAATCGCCGCGGGAATTCGCGCGCACGGGGTTGCCGCGGGAATCTACACCCAGACGACCGACGTCGAGGGAGAACTCAACGGGCTGATGACTTATGACAGGAAGGTGGTGAAGATTCCGGTCGGGGAGCTGCGGGCGATCAACGAGACACTCTATAGGACCTCCGAAAGTAGTAATTACTAATTACTACTTTCCAGTTATTTCCTTTCCTCCCTCTTCCTTGCAAAACAGCCTTTCCCGCGTTAGGGTTGCGTGTCGGCGGCCGACGTCACCCCATGCGACATACCTGGCTATTCCTGCTCGCATCGGCGGCGGCGCTCACGGCCCGGGCCGGTGACCTGCCCGCGATCAACAGCCCCGCGACAACGGATTGTTTTGCGGGGAAGTTTGTCTGGGCGGATCTGCTGACGTCCGACCAGGCGGCCGCGGCCACCTTCTACACCCAACTGTTTGGATGGACCGCCGCGACGGTCGATCGCTCCTCCCCGGAACGCGGCCCGCTGTCCTTCATCGTCCTCTCCAGCGGCGGCCGGCCGGTGGCCGGTATCGCGCTCGGCCCGAAACGGCTGAGAAGCGAGACTCGGGGCCACTGGCTGGGCTTTGTATCGGTCCAGGACGTCACCCAGACCCTTGCCCTGGCGGTCGGCAACGGCGGACATGTCCTGTCCCCCGAGAAGGTCATTCCCCAGCGGGGAACCCAGGCGATATTCACCGACCCGGAGGGAGCCATGCTCGGCATTGTCCACTCGAGCTCCGGCGATCCCGGCGAGTATCGACCCGAGGTGGGCGAATTTACCTGGGCTGAGGTGTTCGCCCGGGACACGGGCCAGGCGGCGCTGTATTACCGGTCTGTGCTGGGCTACAGCATCAGCCTGGATTCGCGGTCCGACCGGGTCGGCAGTTATCTATTCGCCAGCGGCGGCTTCGCGGGGGCAAGCCTCGCGCCGCTGCCAACGGACCGCCCGGGAGCGCACCCGGCATGGCTTCTCTTCGTTCGGGTCGCCGGCCTCGACGACGCCGTGGCCAGGACAACAGCCCTGGGCGGGCGCGTGCTGGTCAGCCCGAAGGATATTTCGGGCGGAAGCCGCATTGCGGTGATCGCCGACCCGGTTGGCGCAGCGATCGGCCTTGTGGAACGGCAGGAGGCAGCCCCCGAAGCGGCGCAGAAATGAGAATTTCCCTGAAAATCGCCTGCCTGGCCGGCTGCCTCATCGGCGCCGCTGCTCTCGTGGGTGGGTGCGAGGTTGCCGGTGACGGAGGAGCGCCCGGGCCGATCGTCTACGGTGACGTCGGCTACAGCGTTCCCTGGTACTATCCCGGATCATCGTTCGGCAGGGACGCCTACTACTCCCATCCTCCCTTCGATCGCGGTGGAGGAGGAGGCAGGCCCGGGCCGGTGTTGCCGAGCAGGCAGCGGCCGGGCGGAGGCGGCGGAGGTGTCCGCAGCGGGGGCGGAGCACCGCACGGCGGCGGAGGAGGCGCATCCCATAGCGGAGGCGGAAGCCCGGCGCGGGGCGGAGGGGGCGATAGAAAGCATCCGTGATATCCGGAAAGTAGTAATTAGTAATTAGTAAGTGATGGCTACGAGGTGTTAAATCTCCCAATGCACGGCGCGGAGCGCAGGCTACAAACCATCACTTACTAATTACTAATTTCTACTTACTACTTTCCGTCTTATGATCCCACGGCAAATCGACAACCAGCCTCTTGTGCTTCCAGACCTCGAAGACCTCGAACATCTTTCCCGGGTTTAGGATCCCCCTTGGATCCAGCGCCCGCTTGACGGCGCGCATGGCGCGGATCTGGGCGGGCGAATGCTGCAGGCGGAGGAAGGGTGTCTTTGCCAGGCCGATGCCGTGCTCCCCGGAAATCGCCCCGCCGTAGGCAACGACCGTCTCCATGAGCCGCTTCACCGCCTTCTCGGCCGCGCGGCACTCGGCCTTGTCCGCCGCATGGTACATGATGTTCACGTGGAGGTTTCCGTCTCCCAGGTGCCCGAAGACCGGAATCGCCAGGCCCGATTCCCGGCGGAGCCCAACCATGAAGCGCGCGAATTTCCCATAACGCGACATGGGGACGACAATATCCTCGTTAAGCTTCGAGTCGCCCAGCGCGAACATCGCGCCCGAGCAGGTGCGCCGCGCCGACCAGAGCTTTTCGGCCGCGGCGCGGTCCCACGTGGAGCTGTGCGCCGCGGCGCGGGACTTCGCCCAGGCCAACACGCTCTTCCGGTTCTCGCGCACCTCCGCGCGCGAGCCGGCGAACTCGAGAAGGACCACGGGCATGCCCCCGGCGCCGATCCTCCGCCCGCCCGGGCTGCGCTCCACGCACAGGACCGCCTGGCGGTCCAGGAATTCGCAGATCGCCGGCTGAAGGCGCAGCGCGAAGAGCTCACCGACCGCCCGGAAGGCCGCCGCCTCGTCGCGGAACGACGCAAGGAGTGTCCAGCGCTCCGCCGGCCTGGGGATGAGCTTGAGCGTGGCCTCGGTGACAATGCCCAGCATGCCCTCGCTCCCAATCCAAAGGTCCCGGAGGTTGAACCCGGCCGCGAACTTTCGCGTCGGCCGGCCCCACTCGACGTACTCGCCGGTCGGGAGGAATCCCTTCAGCGCGACAACGAAGTCGCGCGTCACGCCGTATTTGCCGCCGTGCATCCCACCGGCGTTGCAGGCGATGTTCCCGCCGATCGTGCAATACTCCTTCGATGAGGGATCGGGCGGATAGAACAGTCCCCGGGCCTCAGCCGCCCGCTGGATGTCGCCAACCTTTGCACCGGCCTGCACCTGGGCGAGCGCCGCCACCCCGTCGATCCGGATCCGGTTCCATGCGAGCAGGTCGACAACCCAGCCGCCCCGGCGTGGGGCCGCGGCCCCGGTAAGCGTGGTTCCCCGGCCCCGGACCGTGACGGGTACGCGGCGCTCATTTGCCAGCACCAACGCCCTCCCGAGGTCGTCGTTATCCCGCGGAAAGATCACCGCCTCCGGCGGGAAGAATAGCTTCGAGGAGTCGAACGAGGCCGCGCGCAGTGAGGCCGCGTCGGTCCTGACAACGGCCGGGCCCAGGCGGCGAACAAGGAGGCGGGTGGCTGCGGCGTGCGATTTCATCGGCGGATTTCCCTGGTCGGATCGTATCGGCCCGGGCTTCCGCTGGGAAGTTTCAAATGGGCGCTCCGCCTCAAAAAAACGACAATTGACACAAACTAGGACACGAGTCCTAATTGGAGCCTTGTCATCGGTCTGCCCCTGTGTTCCGCTGACGATTCCCAAGCCGATGACCCCGATCAACGCCTTTCTCCTGAAGCACCGCCTTCTCGTGGCGACCAATCCGTGCATCAGCCCGGACTGCTGCCTGGACTGGCCGGCGCTCGCCGCTCGCCTCCGGCGGGGCGACCCGGTGACTTCGCACCTGAAGAGCCGCTTTGAGACCGCCGACGGGGCGTGGACCCTCCTCGAGGATTCCACCACGGGCGACTGCGCCTGGCGGCTCGATCCGCGGCAGGGAGTCCCGGCCGCCGCCGTCCTCGCCGACGGGGTCGCCCTCGGGGAGGGCGCAGCGGTTTTTCCCGCCACATTTGACAACCTGCTGCTCCTGAAAAACCGCGTCCAGGAGCACGATCCGGAGTCCACGATCTTTCCCTCGGCGGCTGGCAGCCTCGGCCGGGGCACGCTGGGAATCGGCGCCCGTTTCACCACCCTGCACTGGCCGGCGGTCGAGTGGGCCATGTCCCGCCTCGGGCTGGGGTTGACCGCGAACCAGAACTCCATCCCGCGCGAGCTCGTCTACGATGTGAACGCCATGCTGGAGGGCCGACTGGACACCGTCCCCTTTCCCTTCATCGGCGCGAGCGTGCCGGAGGGCCACCAGGGGCAGAGCGTCGAGGGAATGAGCCACGGCTGCATCCTCTCTAAGCTCCGGACGGGGTTCCACCGGCGGAGGATCGCCTGGAGCTTCAACGCCGATCACCAGCCGATCGGCGGCAAGTTTGACGGGCGCGAGGACCAACTGGTGGCCGGGTGCGTGCTCGCAAGCTATATCACCTTCGACCTTTCCCCCGAGCTGGCCGCCGGCGGATCCGCGGCAGCGGCGCCCCCGGTCGATCCCGCGCTGCGCGCCCGGGTGGCGGAGCGGGTGGCCGCAGCGGGGGTCTCGCTGGACGGCTCCGCCCTCGACCGCCTGCTGGAGCAGGTCTGGCCCGCCGTCCGCAAGATGAAGCGGCGCGACGACAAATACCGGGCGATCCGCGAGAAGCTCTTCACCACCGACGCCGGCCGCGCCTACCTGCGCGAGCTGTCGATCGACGAGCTCCCGGGCCTCACGACCGCCGCGACCACCGCGGTCATGCTCGCCCTCTGCGAGGCGCTGGACATGAGGATCCACTTTGTCGCGCCGGCGTTCGGCTTTCAAAAGAACAGCCCCTTCCCGGACAACGCGGTGCTGCGCGGGCTCATTGCCGCGCAATGGGCGGTCTGCGCGAAGTTCGGGGCGAGCATCGGATTCCACTCCGGCTCGGGAAAGTCCGCGGAAAACTACCGGGTAATGGGCGGCGTGACGGGCGGCCGCCTGGAGATCAAGACGAGCGGCCGCTACACCTACGAGATGGGGCGGGCGCTGGCCGCCTCGGGCGACGCCTCCGACCAGGCCCTCTGGCGCGACTGGCACCGCTTCACCCTGGAGATGGCCCTGGCGGGAGCCTTTGCCGACGACGCGACCGAGCAGCGCATGGCCCGCAGCTTCATCCGCGACGCGCTGGAGAAGTCCGGCCGGGGCGCCGCGGTGTTCGGCTCGCCGGCGGAATGCCGGGCGGCCCTGGAGTCGCTGGAGCCCAGCCCGGAGAACATGTTCTGGTTCGAGTACAATTTCCTCTTCGTGCTGGCTGCCGGGGGGAGGGCGGACAAGGCGTCGCTGGGCGACCACACGGAGGCCGGCTTTGCCCAGCGCGCCCGCTTCTACGCGATCAGCGCCGAGGGCCGGCTCAACTACGCGCGCAACGTCGCCCGCTACATTGTCTTTCTCGCCGAGACCACGGGCCTGGCGCCGGCCGCCGCAGCCGCCGCGGCCCGCAGCCGGCTCGACGGCTATGCGACGCTCGGCCAGATGCTGGAGGACCTATGACTCTGATCCACGATGATTTCCTCCTCCACAGCGCGCCCGCCCGCGAGCTCTACCACCGCTTCGCCGAGGACCAGCCGATCATCGACTACCACTGCCATCTCCCGCCGGAGCTGATCGCCTCCAACCACCGCTTCGGCGACCTGGCCGAGGCTTGGCTGGCGGGCGACCACTACAAGTGGCGGGCGATGCGGGCCAACGGGGTGGCGGAGCGCTTCTGCACGGGGGATGCGCCGCCCCGCGAGAAATTCCTGGCGTGGGCGGGGACCGTGCCGCATACCCTGCGCAACCCGCTCTACCACTGGACCCACCTCGAGCTGAAGCGGCACTTCGGGATTTCCGCCCTCCTCGACGCGGACAGCGCGGGACGGATCTGGACCAGGGCCAACGCAAAGCTCGCCGACCTGAGGGTCCACGACCTGCTCGCCCGGTTCAATGTCGCCGCCATCTGCACGACCGACGATCCCGCCGATTCCCTGGAGCACCACGCCCGGATACGCGCCAGCGGGCTCCGAACCCGGGTCTACCCGGCGTTTCGCCCGGACCGGGCGCTGGCGATCGGGCAGCCGGCCGCCTTCAACGCGTGGGTGGACCGGCTGGGCGCTGCCGCGGGCGTCCCCGTCCGGGGATTCGACGACCTCCTCGGGGCCCTGAAGAAGCGCCACGACGATTTTCACGCGGCCGGCTGCCGGCTGTCGGACCACGGGCTCGACACGGCCCTCTCCGAGCCGTGCACCCGCGCCCAGGCGGCCGCGGCGTTTGCCTCGGCCCGGCGCGGCCGCGCGCCGTCCCCGGCCGACCAGGCCCGCTACGGCTCCTTCCTGATGCTCGAGTTCGGACGCTGGGACGCCGCCCGGGGATGGACGAAGCAGCTCCACCTGGGAGCGCTGCGGGACACCAACCGCCGGCTCCTGCGCACACTGGGGCCGAACACCGGGCTGGACTCGATCGGCGACTTTCCGCAGGCCCGCGCCCTCGCGGGATACCTCGACGCCCTGGATGCCACGGGCGAGCTTCCCCGGACGATTCTCTACAACGTGAACCCGGCGGACAACTATGTCTTCGGCTCCATGACCGGGAACTACCAGGACGGCTCCGTCCCCGGAAAACTGCAGTTTGGCAGCAGCTGGTGGTTCCTCGACCAGAAGGAGGGTATCGAGTGGCAGATCAACGCGCTCTCCAACCTGGGGCTTCTCAGCCGGTTTGTCGGTATGCTGACCGATTCCCGGTGCTTCCTGAGCTACCCGCGGCACGAGTACTTCCGCCGGGTGCTGTGCAACCTGCTCGGCGCCGACATGGTCCGCGGGGAGATTCCGCGCGACATGGAGCTGGTCGGCGGGATGGTGAGGGACATCTGCTTCAACAACGCGCGGGACTACTTCCGCCTGGCGCTTCCGCGCTGACCCCCCTCCCCCATGCGACTCCCTAGCTGCATTGCCGCGGCCATGGCCCTCCTGGCGCCGGCGGCTGGCCGCGCGGCCCCGTCCGCCGATCCGGCCGCCTGCCGCCCGCTGGCCCCGGCGGACGTCGCCGCCGACCTGGGCCGCGTCCGCGGCTGGCTGGAATCGGCGCTGCCCGTCCGGGCCGGTGGAGCGGAGGCCGACCCCCTGGACTATCCCGTCGCCGTGATCCACTCCGGGATGCTCCGGGCCGCAGCGGCGACCGGAGACCGCCGCTTTTCCGACTTCACCGCCGCGCGCCTGAAATTCATCGCCGACGCATTGCCGGGCCTGCCGGCCGATGGCCCGCACGCGGGACTTCCCCCGGGATTCCGCCGGAAGATCCTGGCCCCGCGCGCGCTCGACGACTGCGGCGCGATGACCGCCGCCCTGATCGAGGCCCGCGCGGCGGGGGTCGGCCCGGACCTCTCCCCCGTCATCGCGCGCTGGGGCGATTACATTGCCCACGGGCAGTTCCGGCTGCCCGACGGCACGCTGGCGCGCCATCGCCCGCAGCCCGTTTCGCTCTGGAGCGACGACCTGTACATGGGCGTTCCCGCGCTCGCCCGGATGGGATCAATGACGGGCAGGCCGGCCTGGCTCGACGACGCGGCCCGAAACACCCTTCAACTCTCGGCGCGGCTCTTTCGACCGGCGCAGGGCCTTTATGCCCACGGATGGAATGCGGACGATCCGGACGCACCCGCCTTCTTCTGGGGCCGCTGCAACGGCTGGGCGATGATGGCGATGGAGGAGCTTCTCGACGCCCTTCCGGCGGACCATCCCCGCCGGGCGGAGGTCCTCGCCCTCCTCCGGGCCCAGATTCGCTCGGTCGCGGCCCTCCAGTCCGGCCAGGGCCTCTGGCACCAGCTGCTCGACCGTCCCGACTCGTACCTGGAGACATCAGCCTCCGCGATGTTTGTCTATGCGATCGCGCACGCCGCCAACAGGGGCTGGATCAACCCGGTCAGCTACGTGCCGGTCGCGCAGGCGGGCTGGTGCGGCGTCGCCTCGCAGATCGATGGGAGCGGGGCCGTGGAGAACATCTGCGTGGCGACCACCTTTGCGTCCGATCCCGTCTATTACTGCACGCGGCCGGTGAGCGTCCGCGCGCTGCACGGCTATGGCCCGGTGCTGCTTGCCGGGTCGGAGATGATCCGCCTGCTGCGCAATCCGGCCTGGGAAATCCGCTTCGACCACCAGGCCTGCAACTGCGTCCCGCGGCCCGTGCAGGCCGCGCACTGAGGGATCAGCGCAGGATCGCCAGCGGGGCCGGGTCCATGTCTGAGAACTCCTGGTTCTCCCCCGCCATCGCCCAGACAAACCGGTAGGATCCCGTGCCCGCGCCGCAGTGGATCGACCAGGGGGGCGACAGGACGGCCTCCCGGTCCCCGACAATCAGGTGCCGGGTGGCCGCCGGCTCCCCCATGAGATGGACGACGCGCTGCTCGCCCAGGTCGAAATACAGGTAGATCTCGGACCGGCGACCGTGGGTATGCGGGGGCATCGTGTTCCACACGCTTCCCGCCTCGAGCTCGGTGAAGCCCATGACCAGCTGGCAGCTCGCGATGCCGCCGGGATGGATGCACTTGGTGATCCGCCGGCGGTTTGCCGTCGCCGCCGAACCGATCGGGTCGCCGGCCAGGGCGGCCCGGCGCGCCACCGCCGTCGGATGCGCGGCGTGGGCGGGCGCGCTCACAAGGTAAAACTGCGCCGCCCCGGCGGCGCCGTTGGCGAAGGCGACGTCGCGCTCGCCCCGGCCCACATAGAGGCAATCGAGGGTCCCGAGCTCGTGGCGCGCGGCCCCCACCTCAACCACCCCGGGAGCACCCAGGTTGAGGATCCCGAGCTCCCTGCGCTCAAGGAAGAACGCCGTCCCGGTCTCCGCACAGTCGGGAAGGCGCAGCGGCGCGGGCCCTGGCAGTGCGGCGCCCGCGATCATCCGGTCAAGGCCCGTGTATCGGAACGTGACCTCGCCTAGCCGGAAGAGTCCGCCGACGAGGAAAGCGTCCCGGAGTTTTTCGGTGCCGAGCGCGCCGGCCTCAGCCGGGCCGGGAAGAGGGTGGAAGTTCATGGTTGGGGAGAATCGAGGCTGACTGTGACCGGCGTGCGGAGCCGCCGGGCCCACGAGGCGAGATAGGTGTTCCACGCCTCCGCGGATGGAAAATCCCCGCTGCGGCTCCATCCTGCGCCCGCAAAGTAGCGGAGCGGGACGCCGGAGCGGATGCGCGCAAGCACAAGGTAGTTGTAGGGATCCTCCGCCTCGCCGGCAAGGGCGCCGGGGCTCAGCAGGATCGCCGTTCCCAGCTGGCCGTCCTTCCGGTACTTCTCCCAGAGCGAGAGCCAGCCGCCCGCGCCGTCGAGGGTGCGGGTTGTCACGGCCTCCGGGTGCTTTCCCAGCCCGATCGCCGCCGTCAGGGCGCCACCCGGCGGGGAGAAGGTGAATGTGCTCTCGATCTGGTCGAGGTTGTGCCCCGCATCCACGGTAAAGCGCTTGGTCTCGGACACCCGCACGCCGCCCGCATCCCAGGGATCGAAGTCGAGCTCGAAGACCGAGCGGATCGGTCCGTTGGCAAGCACCCGCCAGCGCCGGTAGTTGTGCGACACGGCCAGCGTCCGGCCGTCCCAGATCCCCGTGCCGCCGCAGCCGCGGGACCGGCCGGTGTCGTACATGTCCAGCCCCTCGCCCTGGTCCACGTGATAGTTGTTGTGCCCCTTGAGGTACCACCGGTCGACGATCGGGTAGCGCACCCGTTTGGACCAGACGTCGAGCCCGCTGCTCACCATCCGGGAGCGCCCGGCGGCGGCCGTCTCCAGCCCCGCGCCATAGGTGCGATGCGCGATCCGGTCGTTCTCCCATGCAAAATCGTCCAGCCGCTCCGGGACGTAGCGGGCGAAGGTCAGCGTCGGGAAGGGCGGCAGCGGGCGGTCCGTCCGTGAGACGGTGAACACGGCAAGCTTCTCCCCCGCCGCAAAATCGTGCTGGAAGAGGAGCTGGTCGGCGACGCCGGTGCGGCGGTCCGGCTCGAAGTTCGTCACCTGGGCGGCAATCCGCGCGCCCGCGGCGTCGCGCACCTCGACGTGGTCGATCAGGGCGCCGGGCAGCCGCCGGAGCACCTCGGGCCAGGACAGCACGATCACCTCGGCGGGCCGCGCCAGGGCCGCCGTGTTTTCAACCTTCACGAGAAAACTGTGGGCGGCGCCCGCGGGATTCGCGGCCAGGCCGATTCCGGCGAGCAGGGCGAGGCGGCGGATGTTCATGGGGCGGCGGGGCGGCTCTTTTTTGACTGACAGGATCAACTCGGACACGTATCCTCATACTCGAGTCGATTTGGCACCCCATGGCAACCCCCCATTCCGCCCCGGCGCATAGTCGTTATCGCTGGGCAATTTGCGCCCTGCTTTTCTGGGTGACCACGGCGAACTACATCGACCGCGGCGTGTTCGGCAACCTCGCCCCGGAGCTGCAGAAGCGGATCGGGTGGACCGCCGGGCAGTACTGGGACATGCAGGTCGCCTTCCAGGTCGCCTACGCGGCCAGCCTGCTCCTCGGGGGCCGCCTGATGGACGTCCTCGGGTTGCGCTGGGGCTTCACGCTCGCGGTGGCGGTCTGGGGCCTCGCGTCGATGAGCCACGCCCTGGCGAGCACCGTCGCCGGGTTTTTCGTCGTCCGCATCCTCCTGGGCGCCGGCGAGGGGGGAAACTTCCCGGCGGCGATCAAGACCACCGCCGAGTGGTTTCCCAGGCATGAGCGGGCGCTGGCCACCGGCATCTTCAATTCCGGATCGAATGTCGGGGGCATCCTCGTCCCGATCGGGCTGGCGTACCTGGTGCCGTGCTTCGACCGGGTGGTGATCGCCGGGCACCCGCTGGGCTGGCGCGGCGCCTTCCTGATGACCGGGGCGATCGACCTCGCCTGGATCATCGTCTGGCTGCGGTGCTACCGGCGACCCGAGGACCATCCCCGCGTGTCGGCGGCGGAACTGGCGCTTATCCGGGAAGGGGCCGCCGAATCGACCGTGAAGGTCCCCTGGCGCCGACTCCTGCCGCTCCGGCAGACCTGGGCCTTTGCGCTCGGCAAGGGGCTGACCGACTGCATGTGGTGGTTCTACCTCGTCGGGGCTCCGCTCTTCTTCGCGGACCGGTTCCATTTCAGCCCGC
Source organism: uncultured Opitutaceae bacterium (assembly GCA_903891325.1). Taxonomy (GTDB): domain Bacteria; phylum Verrucomicrobiota; class Verrucomicrobiia; order Opitutales; family Opitutaceae; genus Palsa-1447. The sequence goes on along the minus strand of CAITEC010000079.1, from coordinate 16,173 downwards.
GGCAGCGGGCGATCCCGGTCGCCTGCATCTATGTCTTCGCCTCGGTGGGCAGCATCGGCGGCGGATGGATTTCCGGGCACCTGATCAAGCGGGGCTGGACGGCGAACCGCGCCCGCAAGACCACGCTGCTCATCTGCGCCCTGCTGGTCGCCCCCGTCTTCGCCGCCTCCCTCACCGGCTCGCCGTGGCTCGCCGTGGGGTTGATCACGCTTGCCGCCTCGGCGCACCAGGCCTGGTCGGCCAACCTCTTCAGCCTGGTCGGCGACATGTTCCCCCGCCGGGTGGTCGCATCGGTGACCGGCCTTGGCGGGATGGCGGGGTCCATCGGCGGCATCCTGCTCTTCGTCACCACGGGCCGGATCCGAGACACCGCCATAGCCCGGGGCGACGCCGGCGACTACGTCCCGATATTCGTCGCGGCCAGCGCCGCCTACGTCGTCGCGCTCGGCCTGATCCACCTGCTCGCCCCGCGCCTGGATAAGGCCGCTGTCGACACCTGACTTGGCATCACGGCCGATCCGGCCGGGCCACGCCATCGACCCGCAGGCCGGTGACGTGCTCGAAAACAAAGGGTTGGCCGGACTTGGGCGTCACCGAGACGTCGCGAAGATCAATGCCCGCGACGCGGTCACAGTCGAAGCCGGCGTCCCCGGTCCCGGTGACGTCGGTGAAGCGGATATCCCGGATCGCCTGCTCCTCGAGCCCGCGGATGCTGGCGACCTGCCGGGCATTGGTGATCGTGATGTTGCTGAAGGCTATGTTTCGGAACACCGGCGTCCGCTCGGAGAAGGGCTCGCGGGGCTCGACCAGATAGTGCCCCGTGATCTCGAGCGCCACCACGGTGGCGTCCTCGATCACAAAGTTGTCGAAGCGCATGTTCTCGATCGCGCCCCCGCGGCCGCGCATGCTCTTGATCCGGATCCCGCGGTCGGTCCCGCGGGCCACAATGTTGCCGGCGACCACGTCGCGGATGCCGCCCGAGGTCTCGCTCCCGATGACCACCGCCCCGTGGCCCCGGTACATCACGCAGTTGTTGATCGTCACGTGCTCGGTTGGCCGCGCGGTGCGCCGCCCGTCGGCGTCGCGCCCCGACTTCAGGACGATGCAGTCGTCTCCCGTGCTGAAGAAGCAGTCGGAGATGCGCACGTCCCGGCAGGAGTCCACGTCGATCCCGTCCCCGTTCGGCCCGTTGGAGATGAAGGTGACCCCGCGGACCGAGACGTCGTCGGTGTACACCGGATGGAGCATCCACATCGGCGACTCGGTGAGGGTCACGCCCTCCACCAGCACGTTGCGGCAGCCGTAAAACTGGACGAGCGAGGGGCGGAGGTATTCGGCCGCCAGCCGGTACTCCTCCGGGCCGGGCTTCTCCCCGGCCTCGATCCGCGCGTAGAGCCGCAGCCAGGCCTGCCGGGCGGGCTCGGCCTTGGCGGCGCCCGCGAATCCATGGTGCCCGCTGCGCCACCACCAGTTGGCACCCTGCCCGTTGAGCGTGCCCCGGCCCGTGATCGCGATGTTCTCCGCGCCGTTGGCGTAAATCAGCGGGGCGTGGGTCCAGGCGTTGGTGCTCTCCCACCGGGAGGGGACGATCGGCGAGTCGTGCGGGTCCCCGCTGTAGAGCAGCTCCGAGCCCGCGTCGAGCAGCAGGGTCATGTTGCTTCCCAGGCGGATCGAGCCCGTCAGGTAGCGGCCGGCGGGGAAGTAGACAGTGCCCCCGCCCGCGGCTGCGCAGGCGCAGACCGTCCGCGCAATGGCCGCGGTGTCGTTGGTGCGCCCGTCAGGCGCAGCGCCGAACCCGGTCACGTCAAAACGGACGCTGGGAGCGGCGGCAAGGGGAAGGGCCATGCCGAGCAGGGCCGCGCAGGCGGGGCGAAGGTTCATCGGCGGTTCCACGAGTATCCGGAAATTTCTCGACGCGGAGTCAACATCATTTTAGGACACGTGTCCGAAATACTCATATCCGGGTCGCGGTCCCGTTTGAGGGTGGAGCGGGACCTCCGGGCACGCTGGTTCGGGACTGGGGTCGCTCAGCGCGCTCGGAGATCGCGCTCCACCTCCAGGCTCGGTTGCGAGTGAAAATTCGATCATTCCCAATACTTGTCCCCACCACCAATTCCCGAAATGCCCAAGATGAAACATCCCCACCGCCCGGGTGCTGCCGCAATTGGCGCCCTCGGCGCCGCCCTGCTTTTCGTCGCCGCCTGCTGCCGGGCGGACACGCCATCGGCCGTGGTCGCCGCGGACGGCAGCGGCCAGTTCCGGACGGTGCAGGAGGCGGTCAACGCCGCCCCGCAGGCCGGCCCGGGCGCCCGGCCGTGGGTGATCCGGGTCAAGCCGGGAACCTACCGGGAGCTCGTGTATGTGCAGCGGGAAAAGCGCCTGGTGCGGCTGGTCGGGGACGACCCGGCGCGCACCATCCTCGTATTCGGCCTTTATGCCTCGCTTCCGGGCGGCGACGGGCGCCCGATCGGGACCTTCCGGACGCCCACCCTGTGGATCGACGCCGACGACTTCGAGGTCGACAACCTGACGATCGCCAACTCCGCCGGGCCGCGGGGCCAGGCGCTCGCGCTGAGGGTGGACGGGGACCGCGTCGTCTTCCGGAACTGCCGCTTCCAGGGCTGGCAGGACACGATACTCGGAAACCGCGGGCGCCACTACTTTGAGGGATGCACGATCTCCGGCGCGGTCGACTTCATCTTCGGGGCCGCGACCGAATTCTACCAGTCGTGCGCGATCAATTGCCTGGGCAATGGCTACATCACCGCAGCCTCGACCCCCGCCGGCCAGCCCTTCGGGCTGGTCTTCGCCGACTGCACGATCAGCGGGGGCGACGCCGGGGTCCGCACCTACCTCGGCCGCCCGTGGCGGGCCTTCGCCAGTGTCACCTACCTGCGCACGCAAATGACCGCGGTCGTCCGGCCCGCCGGGTGGCACAACTGGGGCAAGCCCGACCGGGAGAAAACCGCCCGCTACGCCGAGTGCGGCAGCACGGGGCCCGGCGCCGCGAACGCCGCCCGGGTGCCGTGGGCGCGAACTCCCGGCCCCGCCGAGGCCGCGGCGATCACGGTCGACAGGGTGCTCGGAGGCGGGGATGGATGGAAGCCGGGCCACGGGGGATCAGCGGAGCGCGTTCAGGGCCAGCCAGAATAGACCGAGGATGGCCGCGGAAATCCCGCAGCACACGAGAAATCCGAGGGTGTCGGTCCTGTCCCACCGGGTGAACTCCCAGTTCGACCGGGGAAACAGCCTGAGCTGATCGAAGCGGCGCGGATTGAGCCGGGTGGCCTCCAGCGCCGCGGCGTCGAGCCCGGGGGTGGCCCCGACCGGCGTCCGCATGGTCCCGAAGAACCGCTCGACCGAGTCCCCGGGCGGAGGACGGGTGAGAAGGCTCACCGCGAACAGGACGGCAAAGGGGAAAAGCGCGTCGAGGAAGAACTGGCTGGCGAGCAATCCGCTCGGCCCCATTCCCGCGCAGGAAAAGCCCGCGCGCTCCAGCGCCCAGACCTCGAGGTTGAACCGCCCCCGGCCGACGAGGGGAGCTGAGGGGTTTTCCGCCTCGCGGGGCACGACCTGGTCGAAGTAGCGCGGCACCCCGGGCCCCGGGCCCTGCCCCGGCTGGTGATTGCCGACCAGCAGCGCCGGATTGGAGTCCAGCGCCCCGATCCGCTGGACGCCGAAGGGCACGACGAAGACGAGGAGGGTGGTGAGAATGACGCAGCACCACACCGCGGGCCGGGTGAGCCGCCGCCAGAAGAACATGAGCAGGACGGATGCGCCGAAGGGAAGGTTCACCGTCAGGATGAGCTTCATCACCGTGAGCGCCCGCCCCATGCAGAGCGCGGCGGCCACGCTGCCCAGGAGCGTCACCCATACGGCGATCCGCCCGGCCATGACCGCCGCCGCGTCCCCGAAGCGCGGCTCGCGGGGCCGGAAGACGTCGCGGGCCAGGAGTGCGGCGACCGCCATCGTCTTGCTCGCGGTCGAGGGCATGTTCGCGGCCAGGACGCCGGCGAGCATCAGGCCCAGGAAACCCGGCCCGAGCAGCTGCCGGGAGAGGACGCCCCAGGCCAGGTCGGGGTCGGCCAGCCGGGCGGACCCCCGGCAAAGCGCCGCGGCGATCAGCCCCAGGAAGGCCCAGAGGACGATCATCACCCGCTTGCCGAACGTCCCGGCCACCGCGCCAAAGCGCGCGGCGTACTCGTCGCGGGCCGATCCGCCAAGGCCCATGTTCACGACGTTGGCGTTGATCTGGATGATCGTCACCGACAGGAGCGCAAGCACCGCATACCACGTGTAAGCCCCGCCGCCCGGGTCGCCGAACAGGTCGAACATCCGCTGCGGCAGGCGATCCCGTAGAGGCACGCCCCCGAGGGCCCGCCAACCCGCGGGCAGGAGCATCAGGGAGAAGAAAAGAAGAAGCAGGCCCTGAAACACCTGGTTGACGACCGTTGCCACCAGGCCGCCCATGGCCAAATAGGCGCCCGTGATCGCCGCATAGCCGGCATAGAAGCCCAGCGGGCCGAGCTGCGGCACGAGGGCCGACATCACCTTGTACGCGATGAAATTGCTGAAGCCCAGCGCCATGATCGTGACCCCGATCTGGAACAACGCGTAAAAGCGCGCCAGCCGCCGGCTGCCCAGGCGCACCTCAAAAAGCTCGGCCGTCGTCATGAGGCGGACCCGGCGGAACCAGACATTCATGAACCAGTAGAACGGGTTCAGGAAGATCATCTGGAGCGGGAGCCACGCACCGCCGGCGCCTTCGCGGTAGACGAAGCTCACCGTGCTGATGGCGGTGTTCGCGTCGATCGTGTTCCCGAAATTGAAGAAAAACTGGTAGAGCTTGCCGAACTTTCGCTCCGCCAGGAAGAAGGCGTCCGCGCTTCGCGCGCCCCCCGCGGCCCGCCTCCCGAGGAGGAAGACGATGGCGAGGTAAAGGACAACGATGGCGAAGTCGATCGCGTGCATCGGGGAGGGGCGAAGCCACGCTGGCGAGCCGGACCCGCCGAGGCGACGCTTGATTTTCCGCGCGCCGCGCCGCGACCGCGAATAAAACGCTAGACATCGGCGGATCGCGGTTCTAGCTTGACCGTATTAAGGACACGTGTCCTTTTTTTAAGGAACCCCCACCCCATGCACACCGCCAAGTACCCGCTTGTCGCCGCGCTTGCCCTGCTCGCGCTGGCCTATCCCCTCCGGGCGCAGACCGCGCCCTCCCCGTCCCAGGCTCCCGCCCCGGCGGAGGCCCCCGCCACGCCCCCGCCCGCACTGCACTCCGCCGGCGAGGTCACCCTGCTGGACGCCTTCAACGTGTCCGGCGACGCCATCCACGGCTACGTGTCCTCGCAGTCGGTCACCGGAACCCGGATCGCGACCAACATCGCCGACCTGCCGTTTTCCGTGAGCGTCGTCACGCACGACTTCCTGAAGGACTTCGACGCGGTCAGCATGAATGAGCAGCTGGCCTTCGTCGCCGGCGTCTCCCCCTCCGAGGTCACCGGCCAGGTCCAGCTCCGCGGCTTCGCCGCCCCCACGACGATGGTGGACGGCTTCCGCAGGATCAACCTGCTCGCGGTGAGCGACATCGACCGCATCGAGATCATCAAGGGGCCCGAGGCCTCGATCTACGGCGCCATCCAGCCGGGAGGCGCCATCAACTACATCACCTTCCAGCCGACGCTCAAGCCCGAGGAGGACCTCCAGTTCAGCGGCGGGAGCGACAGCCAGTACGGCGTCTCGGCGTACTCGTCGGGCCCGCTGGGGACGAGCGGCAAGGTGTTCTACCGGCTCGACCTCTCCAATCAGTTCAACAAGTACTCCGAGCAGTTCGCCAGCTCCCACAACGCCTACGGGTCGGCCAAGATCCTCATCAAGCCGAACGCCACGACGGACATCACCTTCGGCTTCTCCCATACCGAGGTCTACGAGCACCCCTTCTCCCAGGTCCTCACCGTGACGGAGAAGCAGACGATGCCCTGGGCGGGCAACAACATCACCGAGAGCCAGTACTACGGGATGACGACCAACGGCGGCCTCCTGAACTACAACTACGCGGGGCCGGAGAGCTACGACCACAACCGCCTTTCCCAGGGCACGATCGACCTTGAGCACCAGTTCAACAAGGTCTGGTCGATGCGCCTCGGCGTGAACGCGTACACCAACCCCTACAACGACCAGCTGATCGGCAGCGGCGCCTATTATCCCTACGGCACGGGCAACGTGACCCTGACCAACGGCGTCGTGAACCAGGCGTTCGCCCCTGAGATCAAGGACCAGCCGACGGCTGACTGGAAGCCCCAGCGCGGCGGCGGGATGCAGCTGGACAACACCTTCGACTTCGACACCGGGCCGGTGAACAACAAGCTGCTCATCACGGGGGACTACTCGGAGCTGACGCAGAAGGTCGTCTCCCTCGTGCCGACCCTGGGGACCACCACCCAGTCCACCGACTACTACGCCCTCTACAGCCCCTACGCGGCGTCCGGCGCCTCCTACTATACCCCGGCCTCGACCTGGTCCCCTTCCATCCTCGGATACGGGTGGAACACCACCATGTACAACCAGAACGCGGCCGCCTACAACGGCGTCACCTCGGACAGCTACGTGGCCGACGGCGACTACGGGCTCTTTGCCAGCGACCACGCCTCGATGTTCAAGAACCGCCTGGATCTCACCTTCGGCGGGCGCTACGACGAGGTCCGCAACCAGGTGAAGAACTACAATTTCCCGTCGAGCGGGGCCACCGCCAGCTCGCTGATCGTCGAGCCCGCCAACTACCAGGCCTTCGACTACAACGTCAACGACTGGACCTACGAGATGGGGGCGCTCTTCGCGATCACCAAGCAGTTGAGCCTCTACGCCGACAAGAGCACCGCGTTCAATCCCCAGCCGCAGATCGACTCGGTCACGGGGCTGGCCCTGCCGAACAACACGAGCCTGGGCTACGAGGTCGGGATCAAGGCCTCCCTCCTGGGGAACCGGCTCAACCTCTCCGCGAACCGCTTCCAGATCACCGAGCACAACGTCGCCCAGACGGAGACCGACCCGGTCTCCGGCCTGAAGGACACGATCCTGGTCGGCGAGCAGGTGGCCAAGGGCTATGAGGCGGAATTCAACTACCAGGCGACCGACGACCTCATCTTCACCGGCGACTGGGGCTACACGCACTCGGTGATCACCAACGGGCTGGCCCTCACCTTCCTCGACGGGCTGCCCGCCCGCCGCGTGCCGCGCAACAACATCGGCTTTGCGACGCACTACAGCATCAGCCGCGGGCGGCTCGCCGGGCTCTTCTTCGTGGCCAGCGGGAAATACTACAGCAAGTCGCTGGTCAACCTCGGCTCCGGGAAAAGCCTCGTGGCCGGGCCCGCCAGCGCCACGTCCGGCTCGACGATCTCGATGTACTACGTGCCGGGCACGAACCTCACCTACACGTCCGGCACCGACCCGCACGGGGCCGGGGAAATCAAGATCACCTCGACCCCGGTCATCAACGTCCCCTTCCCCGCCAACGGGCTCCTTCCCTACCCCGCGCTGGCCTCCGGCGCGACGGTCAATTATCCGGTGGGCGCCAACGGCGCCCCGCTGGTTCTCAACAACCCGGCCGTGCCCAACGTCTACGTCGGCGAACCGACGGGGGTCTTCGTCGACGACGGCCGGGAGTACAACTTCAACGCCCCCTATGCCGTGTTCGACCTGGGCACGGGATTCAGCTGGACGAAGGGGCGCTTCACGCACGAACTTCAGGTCAACATCAAGAATGTCGGTAACCGGGCCTACACGTACGGATCGGGCGCGTCGGGCGCCCCCTTCCAGATCGTGGGGACCTACAGCCTGAAATTTTGACGGTTCAGTTCCGGAAAGCTCTCGAGGGAGGCACGGCGGCGGCGTTCATCGCCGCCGCCGTTGCGTTTGCATTCCTCCCGGCCGTCCATGGAGGCTGGCTTTGGGATGATCCCACGGGCATCGCCCGGAATCCCGCGCTGCGCGACGGGGCGGGGCTGGCGCGGATCTGGTCCGGTCGCGCCGGGCCGGACTACTTTCCGCTCACGTCCACCGTCCAGTGGGCGCAGTGGCACCTCTGGGGGGACCATGTCGAGGGCTACCACCTCACCAACATGGCGCTCCACCTCCTGGGCTCGCTCCTGCTCTGGCGGGTTCTCGCCCGGCTCGGCGTGGCCGCGGCCGCCCTCGGCGGCCTGCTTTTCGCGGTCCATCCCGTGGCCGTGGAGTCGGTGGCGTGGATTTCCGAGCTGAAGAACGTCCTCTCCCTGCCCCTCCTGCTCCTCTCGCTGCTCGCATTCATGGGCGGGGAAGTCCCCGTCGGGGTCCGGCCGCGGCGCAGCGTTGCCCTGTCCCTTGCGCTCTTTGTCCTCGCGATGCTGGCCAAGAGCTCGGTCGCGATGTTCCCGGCGATCCTGCTGCTTCACGCCTGGTGGCTGCGCGGGCGGATCGGGCGACGGGACCTGGCGGAGACAGCGCCTTTCTTCGCGGTCTCCCTCGTCCTCGGCTGCGCCACCGTCCACCTTCAGGCCGCGCGCGCCATGGCCGGCCTGCCGATGCCGACGGAGGGGCTGGCGACCCGGCTCGCGGCGGCGGCGGCCGCGGCCTGGTTCTATCTCTCAAAGGCGGTGCTCCCCATCCACCTTCTGGCGATCTACCCTCGCTGGCCCGCCGGCGGCGCCCTCACGGCCGCGGGGGTCGCCGGGTGGGCGGGAGTCGCCGCGGCTTTCGCCTGGTTCTGGGCGCGGCGCTCGGGATGGGGCCGGCACGCGATCCTTGGATTCGGCTCCTTCCTGCTCAATCTCGCGCCGGCGCTGGGGCTCGTTCCGATGGCTTTCCTGAGGATATCGCGGGTGTCGGACCATTTCGCCTACCTCGGCCTGGCGAGCCTTGCGGGGCTCGCGGCGGCCGCCGTCGGGCGCTTCCGGGCGGCGGCCCCGCGCCCGGCCCTCGTCGCCTGCGCGGGGATCCTCATCGCGGCCTGCGCGCTCGCGAGCCGCCGCGACGCGGCCAACTTCACCGGCGAGGAGGCGCTGTGGCGGCACACCCTGGAGCGCAATCCCGGGGCGTGGCTGGCCGAGAACAACCTCTGCATCGCGCTCGCCAACTCCGGCAGGCCAGCCGAGGGAATCGCCCACGGCCAGGCTGCGGTCAGGCTGCAGCCGGGCTTTCCCGAGGCCCACGCCAACCTCGGCCTGGCGCTCACACAGGCGGGCAGGCCGGGCGAGGCGATCGGGCAGCTGGAGGAGGCCCTGCGCCTCAACCCGGACCTCGCCGGCGCCCGGCTCGGGCTGGCGGTTGCGCACAACAACCGCGGCGGAGCCCGGGCCCGCGGCGGACGGCTGGCCGACGCCGTGGCGGACTTCGAGGCGGCCCGGGACCTCGAACCGGCGAATGCCGGCATCCGCCGCAACCTGGCCTTCGCGCTGCACGAGCTGGGGCGGGACCGCGAGGCGCTCGACCAGATGGACGAGGCCGAGCGGCTGGACCCCGGCGGCGGCCTAGCGGGCCACCGGCCCCGTTGAATCCCGCGGCACGAGGAGCGGCTCGATCAGGCGGACCAGCGGCTGCGTCCGCAGCGGCCGCCCGACCATCGCCAGCAGCTGCTCGGCCGCGGTGTCCGCGGTCAGCTGGATCTGCTGGTCCACGCTGGTGAGGCCCGGCGTGGGCATGAGGCAGATGTCCTGGTTGTTGAAGCCGGCGACCGAGACGTCCCGGGGCACCCGGAGTCGCAGCTCCTGGAAGCCGTGCAGCGCCCCGATCGCGATCTCGTCGTTGAGGGCGACAAAGGCAGTGGGCCGGTCCTTTTCGCGCGCAAAGCTGCGGGCGAGGACCCGGCCGTACTCAAAATCGTTCGCCCGCGCGTGAAGCGGGTCGAGCGACCGGGTCGCCCCGGCGAAGGTCAGGCCCCGGGCGACCAGGGCCGACTCGATCCCGGAAACGCGGTCGCGCACCGAGCGGGTCGTGCCGGTGATCCCGAGCAGGCCGAACATCCGGTGCCCGTACTTGAGCAGGTGCCCGACCAGGTCCCGCATGCCCCGGGCGCGGTCAAGGGCCACGGTGTTGGCCCCGGGGATCCCCAGTTGGTCGATCACCAGGTGGGGCGTGGCATGGGTCTCCAGCTCGCGCAGCCGGTCGGCGATCTCCCCGTCGACAAAGTGCCCGATGAAAACCACCGCATCGACCCTCAGGGACAGAAAATGACGGATCACCCGGCGGCTCCCCCCGGGCTCGAGCACCTCGATCAGCGAGCCGTAGCCGCGCTCGCGCAGCCGGCGCTGCAGCGCCGCCGCCTTCGCCACCACGGTGGGGGTCAGGAGGGTTTCAACGCAGATCCCGATCGTGGCCGTGCGCTTGCCCTTGAGATGGAGCGCGTAGGCGTTGGGCGTGAATCCCGTCCGCTCCATGGCCTGCTGCACCCGGGCGATTGTCTTGGGCCGCAGCCCGGGCTGCCCGTTGAGCACGCGGGAGACCGTGGTCCTCGCCAGTCCCACGTGCCGGGCGAAATCGGCCACCGAGTGGATCACGGGGGCGGCGGCCGGGCGGCTTGGGGCTGATTTGCTCACGAAGGCGTCAGGCAATGGGAATCCGAAAAAAACGTCAATCCGTCTACCGCGTGAGCCCCTCGACCGTGTCCTCGAGCAGGAGCGGCTCGCCCCGATCGGCGGCCACGCTGACCTTGCGCAGGGCAATGCCCCGCGTGTAGCCGATCCGCAGGCCCTTGGGCGCGGCGATCCGCACATTCTCGAGGGTGATATCCTCGGCGGGCATCTCGGGCAGCCCCATGATCAGGCCGGCGTCCCGGGTCCCTTCGGTCGCGGTGAGGTTGCGGATCACGATATGCCTCCAGCGGGGCGTGTTCCCGGCCACCGGTTTTGCCTCGTCGTGCATCCCGGGCTTGGGAAGCCCGTAGTAGTAGCTGGTGATGACGATCGCCTGGCCGACGTTCCTCATCGTGAGGTCCTCGTAGGTGATGTCCTCGACCAGGCCTCCCCGCCCCCGCCGCGACTTGAGCCTCACGCCCGCCTCCGTGCCGTCGAAGGTGCAGCGGCGCACCGTCATCCGGCGCACGCCGGCGTCGGTGTCGCTGCCAATCGAGCAGCCGTGCCCATGGAGGAAGGTGCAGTCGGTCACCAGGATGTCCTCGTCCGGGCCAAAGCCCTTCGCGCCCGCCTTGATGGCGACGCAGTCATCCCCGGTGTCGACGGTGCAGTGCGTTATCAGGACCCTCCGGCACACAGTCGGGTCGATCCCGTCGGTATTGGGCGAATTGGCCGGCGCCAGGACCTTGATCCCGTCGATCGTCACGTCCTCGCAGCGGGTCGGCACCAGGTGAAACATCGGCGAATTGGCGAGCGTGACGCCCTCGATCCGGACGCGCTGGCAGCCGTCCATGATCATCATCCGCGGCCGCCCGATCTCCGCGTCGGGAAGCCCGCGGGCCCGGGCGGCGGTCTTGACCCGCCTCTCGATCACCCACCAGGGCTGGCCCTGGCCGTCGAACACGCCGGCCCCGGAGATGAGGATGTCGTGGCAACCGCGCGCCAGGACGAGCGGCCGGTAGGTGTTCCCCTTCAGGCGGTAGGCGTCGAAATCCTGCGAGAAGAGGAGCCGCGCGCCGGCGTCCAGGTGCAGATCAATGCCGCTGCACAGGTCGATCGGCCCGGTGAAGTAGGCGCCCGCCGGGACGGTGAGCCGGCCGCCCCCCGCAAGGGCCACCGCGGCGACCGCGCGGCGAAACGCCGCGGTGTTCGGCGTGCGCCCGTCGGCGACGGCGCCAAAATCGGCCACGCTGAAGGATCGGGCGGGTATGACCGGCTGGGCGGGGGCGACGTCGCCGGCGTCCGCCCGGAGGGGGAGCGCCGAAAGCAGCGGCGCCAGGAGCGCCGCGAGGAGGGGGTACACTTTCATGGCGATAAAATAGGACACGTGTCCTAATTTTGCGATATTTAATTTTTGCCGGTGGCAAAATAAATTTCTGGCGAGGGCAATCCCGGGATCCTACGCTGCACCCATCCCGCCCCACCATGACGCGCGTCCTGCTTACCACCACCTCATTCCAGGACACCCCGGGCACCCACCACGAGCTGCTTGCCCGGACCGGCTTTGAGATCGTGCGCGAGCGCGGGCCGCTGAACGAGGCGCGGATGCTCGCGCTGGCGGGCGGCTTCGACGCCCTGCTCTGCGGCGACGATGCGATCACCCGCGCGGTGATCGCGAAGTCCCGCCCCCGCCTCCGGGTGATCAGCAAGTACGGCATCGGCCTGGACAAGATCGACCTGGCCGCCGCGGCCGAGCTGAAGGTGCCCGTGCTCTTCACGCCGGGAGTCAACCATACGACGGTGGCCGAGCACACCTTCGCCCTCCTGCTGGCGGTGATGCGGAACATCGTCGTCGAGGCCAACGCCACGGCCCGCGGCGAGTGGCGGCGGATCACCGGCCGCGAGCTTGCGGGCAAGACCCTGGGGATCGTCGGCATGGGCCGGATCGGCCGGGAGGTCGCCATCCGCGCGCGGGCCTTCGGGCTCAACCTCATCGGGCACGGGAATTACTGGGAGGGGGGATTCACGACCGCGCTCGGCGTGCGGCGCTGCATGGGCTTCGAGGCGCTGCTCCGCGAGGCGGACATCGTCACCTTCCACACCAAGCTGACTCCCGCGACCCGCCACCTGCTGAACGCCGGAAACATCGGGCTGCTCCGGCCGGGGGCCATCGTGGTCAACTGCGCGCGCAGCGAGATCGTCGACACACCGGCCCTCGTCGCGGCCCTGAAGGCCAATCCCGGGCTTTCCTACGCTGCGGACGTCATGGAGCCGGAGCCCCCGCCGCCGGACCATCCCCTGCTCGGGCTGCCCAACGTCCTCATCACCCCCCACATCGGATCCCGCACCCACGAGAACGTCCAGCGCCAGGCGACCTGCGCGATCGAGAACCTGACGCTCTTCCTGGCCGGAAAGCCCCCGCACGCGCAGGTGTCCTGACCCTCCCATGCCCGAGACCTTCCACGTCGTCACCGAGGCCCGCCACAACGCGCTCGTCGAGGCCGCCTACCGCCACCGCGGCTACCACGCCGACGAGGCCGCCGAGGGCGCCCGGCTCTGCGCCTCCGCGACCCTGCACGGGATCCGGACGCACAATGCGATCAAGGCGCTGCACCTGGAGCACCTCTTCGGCCGGGGCCGGGGCTGCGTGCCCGGCGCGCAGATCGAGGAGAGGCCCTCCCGCTTCCCGGCGGCCCGGATCTGGGACGCCCATCGCAAGCTCGGCCAGTCGGTCGCCTACCGGGCAATGGATTCGGCCATCGAGCTCGCCGACCGTTACGGGACCGGGACGGTCTCCGTGGACAACGCCTTCCACTACCTCTGGGGCGGCGGCTACGTCATGGCCGCGGCGGAGCGCGGGTACATCGCCTACACGAACTGCACGGCGGCCATCGCCGAGGTGGTCCCCTTCGGGGGGAAGTTTCCGACCCTCGGGACCAACCCGCACAGTTGGGGCTTTCCGACCATGGACGCGGTGGGCTTCCCGATCGTCGTGGACTGGGCGACCTCGGTCGTCGCGATGGGCCGGGTCCAGCAGCTCAAGCGGGAGGGAAAGCCGCTGCCCCCGATGGCGGCGGTCGACCGGGACGGCCGGCCCACGACCGATCCCAACGCCGCGGTCTCGCTCCTGCCCTTCGGGGCCCACAAGGGCTACGGTCTGGCGCTGATCGACGAGCTGGTGGGCGCCTACATCGGCGGCTCGCTCCCCACCCTGCGCAACCAGTGGGTCGACGACGGCGACAAGCACACCTGCACCTTCTTTTTCCAGGTGATCCACCCGGAGGCCGTGAGCGGCGGGGCCTTCGCCCGGGGCCGGACCCAGAAGGAGAACGTCAACGCCGTGATCGCCGACATCCTCGGGCACGGCAACGAGGGGGTCACGCTGCCCGGCCAGATCGAGGCCGCCTGGGCCCGGAAGTCGGCGGCCGCCGGCGGGCTCCTCTTCAGCCCGGCTGAGATCGACGCCTTCAACGAGCTCGCGGCGGAGTGCGGCGCGGAGCGCTGGGACCCGGCGGGCCTGCCCCGTCTGGAGGGTTGAAGTTTCGGGAGCGGCCCGCTTTTCTGGCCCCATGCCCATCACGCTCCTGCAGATCATCGTCCTGGGACTGATCCAGGGGGCGACCGAGCTGCTCCCCGTCTCAAGCTCCGCCCACGTGATCGCGGCCGAGAAGCTCATGGGGATCGACCCGACGAGCCCGGAGGCCACCTTCCTGCTCATCATGCTGCACACCGGGACGATGCTCGCGGTCCTGGTGTATTTCTGGAGGTCCTGGGCGCGGAACTATTTCTCGGACAGGCAAAGGCTGAAGGCGGTCGTCGCGCAGGTGATCGCGGCGACGGCCATCACCGGGCTGCTCGGCCTGGGGCTCAAGGAGCTGATCGAGAAGGTCTGGCTGGCCGGTTCGGAAAGCACTGAGGTCGAGTCGCTCTTCGGGCGCCTGCCCCTGATCGCCGCCGGGCTCGCCGCCGTCGGCGTCCTGATCATCTGGTCCGGGAGCCGCCGCGCCCCCGCCGCGGCCGACGCGGCCGTGACGATGCGCACGGCCTGGTGGATGGGCGCCCTGCAGGGCCTGGCCCTCCCCTTCCGGGGTTTCTCCCGCTCCGGCAGCACAATCTCCGGCGCGCTTCTCACGGGCACCGGGCGCCAGCCCGCCGAGGAGTTCAGCTTCGCGCTGGGCCTGGTCGTCACCCCGCCGCTCGTCGCCCTGGAGCTCCGGCGCCTCATCCGGTTGCACGAGGAGGAGAGCGTCCAGCACCACCTCCTGAGGCTGACCGCACCCGGGCTCGCGGGCATGGCGTGCAGCTTCGTCGCCGGCCTCCTCGCGCTGCGGCTCCTGTCGCGCTGGCTCGCCGCGGGCCGCTGGCGCTTTTTTGGAATCTACTGCATCGCCGCGGCCGCCGTTGTCGCGGCCATGGCCCTGGCCGGCTATTGAACGGCCCCGGTCAAACCGCCGCTTTACCCATGAAAATCAGACCCGCTTCCGATTGCAGATTCGACGAGGTATCGCTGGGCGAGGTGATGCTGCGCCTTGACCCGGGGGAGGGCCGGATCCGCACGGCCCGCGAGTTCAAGGCCTGGGAGGGCGGCGGGGAATACAATGTCGCCCGCGGGCTCCGGAAATGCTTCGGGCTGCGGACCGCCGTTTGCACCGCCTTCGTGGACAACGACGTCGGCCGCCTGATCGAGGACTTCATCCTGCAAGGCGGCGTCGCGACCGACTACGTAAAGTGGCGGCCGGACGACGGCATCGGCCGCTCGGTCCGCAACGGGCTCAACTTCACGGAGCGGGGATTCGGGATCCGCGGCGCGGTCGGGATCCCCGACCGGGGAAACACCGCCGCGAGCCAGCTCAAGCCCGGCGACTTTGACTGGGACGCCCTCTTTGGCGGGCTGGGTGTGCGCTGGTTCCACACCGGCGGCATCTTCGCGGCGCTCTCCGAGTCGACGGCCGCCCTCACGATCGAGGCGGTCACGGCCGCCCGGAAGCACGGCACGATCGTCAGCTACGACCTCAATTACCGCCCGTCCCTCTGGAAGAGCATCGGGGGACAGGCCAAGGCCCGTGAGGTGAACCGGGAAATCGCGCGCAACGTCGACGTCATGATCGGCAACGAGGAGGACTTCACCGCCTCCCTGGGTTTCGAGGTCGAGGGCGCGGATCACTCGCTGAGCACGATCGACACGGGCGCCTTCAAGAAGATGATCGGGCAGGCGGTCGCCGCCTATCCCAACTTCCAGGTGGTCGCCACCACGTTGCGCCGGGTCATCACGGCGACCCGCAACGACTGGAGCGCGATCTGCCACTGCGGCGGGAAGTTTTACGAGAGCCGGTTGTACCCCGACCTCGAGATCCTCGACCGCGTCGGCGGCGGCGACAGTTTCGCCAGCGGCCTGGTCTACGGATTCCTCAAGTCAAACGACCCGCAGGTCGCCGTCGACTACGGCGCCGCCCACGGCGCCCTGGCGATGACGACCCCCGGCGACACGTCGATGGCCACGCTCAAGGAAGTCGAGAAGATCGTCGCCGGCGGCGGGGCCCGGGTGGTGCGGTGAAATAACTGCCCGAGGTGGCGCGAATTTTCCAATTGCCGCTCAAGAGGCGTTCGCGCTCGACGAGCGTGAGCG
>CAITEC010000078.1 GCA_903891325.1 uncultured Opitutaceae bacterium | reverse complement strand
GGACTGGCAGGCAATTGGGCTATCGCACGACGGCCCGGCTTCGTCCCGCCCTGCGGGACTACTCCGTGGCAATTTCTTGCGAAGCACGAAATTGGAGGCGCGGGTCGGAATCGAACCGACGCATAGAGGTTTTGCAGACCTCGGCCTTACCACTTGGCTACCGCGCCCTGTCTCAATCGACAGAACGTGAAGAGCTAGCTTTCAGGCGCGAAACTGCAAGGAGAAATCAAAACTAGACAATCTTGCATCGGATCACCGCGTCCTCATCGACCTCGTAAATGGCGCAAAGCCGGTGGTAGCCATCGGCGATCACCACCTTCCCGTTTCGTTCATCCCTGACGAGCAGGAGCGGCGAGAGGCCCTGCCGTTTTTGAATCTTTTTCCGGTCCTTCTCGATGTGCGAATTGCTGACGCCCAGCAGGGAAAGTCGGGATGCCCGAAATATGTCCTTGGCCTTGAATTGCACGGTCTCAGCGCGCTTCAACCTGGCGATTATCTTCTTAACCTGGTTGTCCGCAAACAAGAGCCCAAGGTAGGACTTCGCAGCCGCGAAATCTGCTTTTTCCACATCGGAAAGCCATTTTATTCCCCTCTGTTTTGTTAGAGACATTTTGAGGTAACTCCCGTTGGTGGCCGACGGCGGTCGTGAGCCCGCCCGGATATCGCTAGCCGAAGACGGGGCGAAATCGACTTCAAAACCTAATCCACCCGACCCGACATTGCAAAGCGGCGGTGAGCAGGTCGTCTCATGCGCACCCGGACAGGGGTCGTGCAGGATAATTGGGATTCGCTATTCATAGCGCAGGCCCACAATCTCCAGTTCGATCCTGCCCGAGGGTGAATTGAAGGCCACGCGCGAACCCAGGTGGGCGTTGAGGAGGGCTTTGGCTATCGGCGACTGCCAGCTCACCCACCCTCTTTCGTGGTCGGTCTCCTCCGTTCCCACCAGGCGATAGTCCGACTCGCTGCCGTCGGCATGGCGCACCGTCACCGTCGCCCCAAATCCGACGCGGTCCGCGGGGCCGCCGGGAGCGACGACATCGGCCGTTCGAAGGATCTCCTGGAGCCGGCTGATCCGACGGTTCAGCGCCTGCTGCTCCCGCCGCCGCTCGACCTCGTCAGCCAATGCGGCGACCCGCGGGCGATCCACGGCAACCAACTGCTCAAGCTCCCCGCGGAGCCGCTGGGCGCCACCGGCCGTAATGTTGTTCTTCGCCCCAGGGGGAAGTATGGCTGCCTGCCGGAGTAAATCCGGCGGATCGGGTTCGTTATCGGACTCTCTGAGGAATGCCTTGCTCAAGCCGCCCAACCTATTCCCCAAAGCCCGAAATTCAACACCTGCTCGAGGAATCCAAGGACGCACATCCCTACTGAGCGGGGGCGGACGACTTTACCACGGGCAAGCCTGCCTCCACGTGGCCGATCGGAATTCGTTCCGCAGTGAAAAAGTGCGCACCATTTGTGGATTCGCCAAATCGTGGCACACCGGACGAGATCAGCGTTGGGAGAACGTCAGCCAGGTCGCGGCCCTGAAGTTCCGTGCTGACACGGGCGCACCACAGCAGGACAGGCTTTTTCTGGACGGCGGCCTTGAAGTCGATCGCCGACACCATCAGGTAATAACGGGGCTGCCGAACCGCCACGTGGATCTCATTGGTGACCGGTTCGAACTTTGTCAGGTTATCCTCAAAGCTTGCTCCTGCCACCATGGTGTATGCTTCGTGGGAATCCATGAACTGCCACACGGCACCAAGGGGAATCGAGGCTCCTGGTCCCATGTACTCGGCAGCGGTTTCTGTGGCGGACACACCTCCCGCCTGCCCGTTACCGTGCTTCGTTCCATTGCTGATTCCGACACCAGGAAGGTAGAGCGAGTCGTTGGGGGTATCAAAGGCGCTTCCCGACGACCGCATGCCCTCGCGGTGATCGATCATCGGGGCGAAATAGCCCCACCAAAGGATCAGCACGATCGATGGCGGATGGCCCTTTTTGGCCAGAAGGTACCCCCGTTGCGCCAGGGCCTTCGCTATGAGATGCTGAACTCCCCAGGCGGGTGGAGGCGGCTTTTCACCGACGAGAATATCTCCCTTTTCGACGTAGCCAACCGTCCAGGGATAGTAATAGGTGGGACTAGCCGGATCGGGCCGCGGCAACTTCTCACCTTCTTCGGTCATGTCGACGACTACTGAAACACGGATTCCGCCGTCGTCCGCCAATGCCGTCCGCACGGTCATGAAGCCGATCAATCCAAGGGCGATTCGAGCAGCCGGGAACAGGATACTGCGTGTATTCATGGGGTATTCCTTCGTAGTCGTTTTCAGTTCAGGGGTAGGACTGGGATGGTGGCGATTTGGGGGACCGGGGTGACCCGGCCGAAGAGCGGGGCGGAGAAATTGATCATGCTCCCCAAAACCTCGTCAAGATAATGGCCCCAATAGAGCGTTGTCACGTGCGCGCGCCACAGGAGAACCTGCTTCCCCTTGGCAAACGCCCGCGCATCGAGTGCGGATACGATCAGGAAATACCGCGACTCCTTCTGGTCGTTGCGGCCCAGGTCGGCCACGAATTCCTGCGCGTTTGAATTGATGGATGGGTAGATGCCATACCAACCCTGGCCGACGACCAGTCCGAGCATCTCGCTGCCGTTGACCGGCTCTATCCGGTCGATGGCACTGTCCTTGTGGTCAAATACCGGGCGCATCTCCGGGTCGATCACCCCCCAGCGAAAGACAAGGACGAGCGATGCCGGCGTCGGTCCCTCCGCCACCTGGTTTCCCTGGCCAGCCAAGGCCCGGATCAATGCGCCCTTTACCGTTTCCACCGGCGGCGGGGGACGCTGCCAGAAGTCCAGCCGGCCGCCCATCTCCCGGTAGCCGAGCGCGAGGGGTTCATAGTAAACCGGGTGTCCGGGAGACGGTGGAAGCACCCTCTCCCCTTCTTCGGTCGTCTCAATCAACGCGCCAACCCTGATGCTATCCTCGGCCATCGCTCGCGCGGAACAGAGGAGCGGCAGGAGGGCCATGGCAATCAATGCCGGGCAATTGGGCTTCATGAGGTTTACCTTGCTCGCCGGGGTAAGAAAAGGGAGTCAGAGGGTCCTGCTCTGCTCATGCCCACCGTACTTCATCCCGGGGCACTTGTCCAATTCGTCCTGATTCCGGAAACAGGGGCTGACAATCCGGGGTCTGTGCGCCGGCTACGGCGACCGCCGGGCGGCCGGCGCTCAGCCGGTGATCAGCTTTAGGACCTGCTGCGCGGACTGGTTCGCCTGCGTCAGCATCGAGGTGCCGGCCTGCACCAGGACATTCCACTTGGCCAGTTTCGTCGATTCCTGCGCCACATCGACGTCGGTGATGACACTGACCGCGGACTGAAGGTTGGTCTGGTTGGTCGTGAGCAGGGTTGAGGCGAAACTCAACTGGCTCTGCTCGGCCCCGTTGACCGCCCGCATCGAGGCAACCTGCTGGATTGCCGCAGTGATATTCCCGATCGTTATGCCGGAAAGGGATGATGCGCCGGTCAGCGTCGCCATGACACCCGGCTCGCCGGTACCCAGCAGGTTCTGCTGAACGATCGTGATTGCGCTGGCGGTGCCAAGATCGTCCGTCGTGGCAACCGTCAGGCTGCCCGTGCCAAAAAGGTTGATGCCATTGAACGACTGGCTTCCGAGCGTCGAGATCTCCTTGTTGAGCTGGGTGAACTCGTCGTCGTAGTTCGCCAGGTCCGAGGAGTTCTTCGTCGGGTCCGCGTAAAGCGTGGCGAGCTGCGACATCCGATCGAGCACCGTCCCGGCGACCGAAAGCGCGCCGTCCTGGGTCTGCACAAAGGAGGTCACGTTGCTCATGTTGTTGAGCAGGTCGCTGTCGCGGTCGGCGGTGGCCGTGAGCTTCATCGCGACCGCCATTCCACCGGCGTCGTCGGAGGCGTTCATGATCCTCGATCCGCTCGAGAGCCGATTCAGGCTTTTCGTCAACTGGCTGCTGGCGTACACCAGGTTGTTGGCCGCGATCGCGGCCGTGCCGTTGGTATTGATGACGACTGGCATGGATGGGGCGAGATCCTTCAGCGTGAGGAATCCGACCCGACTCCCATGAAGGAGCCGTCGAAAGCCCACCGCATACGCATAACTACGACCCTTCGGCCGGATTATGAAGCCCCGGGCAACTTTAGCGCAATTTGGCTAAAGTCTCCGCGCCACCGCCGCGTCCTAGCGAAGGACGAGAACAATGACTACGATCAGGAGGATCAGCCCGAGCCCACCGCCGCCGATGTAGTACATGTTCGCGAGTTCAGGGGAGAGGAGCAGGTTCATATTTTTGTGGCTCGTTGTCGGCAATAGCGCCTCCAATTCGCAGCCATAGCATACACCACGGCCGGGCTCATGGGCATGGGGAGTTACCCTACCTAATGGGGGCTAGCCCGGATATTTGATGAAGCACAGGCGAATCTCGTCCAACTTCCGGGCATAAAAGCCCTCATGCTCCCTCGATGGCCTCACGAGGCCACCTTCGGTCGCCTTCAGGCTTTTCTGCTCCGGAATTTTGACGATCTTCATCCTGTGTTCATGAAATATCCGGGCTAAGGGATTCAGTGGACGACCACGGTCTGCGCCAGGCCGGGGGCGGTAACGGGCCAAGCGAGCTCGTCGCCGCTCGCCGTGATCGCGCTGATAAAGTATTCCGTGTCCTCATTAAGCGGAGGCGTCGTCACGGTGTAGACGGCGCGCGCGACGTGCGACAATGGGACCTCATGCCACTCTCCCGTGCCCAGGGTCCGGTAATGGAGGGAACCTCGGGCGGCCGGACGGGATTCCACGATCAGGACCCTGAGCGTGAGCGCCTCCCCCTTTTGGGCCAGTGTCCGGACAGTCGGAACGGCGATCCGTGAGGGACCCGCGTACTCCCTGGAGAGCCGGGCGGCGGCGGGGAGCGGGGCGCCCAGTTCCTTCTCCAGCTCCAAATCGTGGCCGGTGATAAGCTGCAGGTAGACCCGGCTGTGCTCCTCCAGGTTTGTGAGTGTTCCCAGTTCCCCGGGGGTGTCCGTGATTGCAATCTGGAACGCAATCAAGCGCTCCCAGAGTCGCGCCAGCCGGATCCGCACGAGGACGGCCTTCTTTGCCAGTTCCAATCGCCGGGCTGGGTCCTTCTCCGACAAAATCGCCGCCATCTCCCGATCGAGCTCCCCTCGCTGACAGCCGCTCTCGGCCATCGTCGCCATCGCGCGGTAGGTGTTGAGCCAGTAGTCGAAGCGCTCGAGGTTCCCCCGGCCCTTCACGGAACCACGCATCGCGGCCAGTTCCTGGACAAAGCCGTAGCGGCGGCCGAGCTCGCTCCAGGGCGTCGTCTCGATCCTGACCCCGCCCGGACCCTTCAGCCATGCGGCGGGATCCGGCAGGTTCACGCCGTCAATGCGCGCCAGCACCCCGCCCGCGGACTTCGCCACCGAATCCCCGAAATTGACCCGCGCGAAGTCCACGTAGAAGTCCTCCGCCGGCATGGCGCGGTTCCGTCGCGGCCGCAGCTTGTCATTGCCGGCCGGGCCCCCATCCGGGGCGACCGACCCCGGCTTGATCGGCGACCGGTCAAATCCCGGCGGGATCCACGGCTGTTCCCAGGCCGCGTTCGCAAGGGCCGCGACGTTTCCCTCGATGGCCTTCGTGCGCCAGTGGATTCCGATCAGTCCGGTGCAGCCCAGCCTAAGGGCGTCGGCCGCCTCGTAGCGCATCCGCGCGACCCAGGGCTCGGGCGCGGTCAGCGACGGATCGTTCTCCAGCCACGGAATCGCCCATTTCGGCCGCCCGGTGACGTTGGCGAAGCCCGGCTCAATGGGCGCGTGCCCGTCGTTTCGGTTGATGCAGCTCATTGGGCAGTCCTTGGGAAGGAACCGATCGAGGGCCGCGCGGTCCTCCTTCGGCCCGAGGACCCAGCCCGAGGTCGCCAGCGCGAAGGGATGCCCGAGGGTGTCGAGGGCGGCGAGCGCCGCGCCGATGTCCCGGGTGGTGGCCTGGAACTCGCCAGGCTTGTTGCTATCCCACGTCCAGGACTCCGGAGTCCAGAGCCAATAGGTGTCCACCGGGCAGGCGGCCTCGATCCGCCGAAACATTCCCTCGTAAAGCTCGCGCAGGACCGCGGGGTTGCCCGGGTCCTTTCCCAGCTGCTTCAGCCGTTCGCGCACGCGCTTGGGCACACCTAGCGGAGTCTCAGTGCCGATGCAGGTCTTCACCCCGAGGAAGTGAGCCTCCGAAAACGCGACCCGGAAGAGCGCCGCAGTCCGGTTAAAGACCGTGTTGCAGTCCGCCGGATCCTTGGGAAAGGGCAGCAAACCGGCCAGCACGTCGGGCCCGTACAGGTCCTTTTCAAAGAGAAGCCCCGCCCCGCCCGTGAATTCCGAGGTCCGGGTCGCCGCGTAGTTCCATCCTTCCCCCCGGCCCGTGTTCGCCCATTCCGACGGGTAGCTGAAGCCGACCTTGCCCGACTTGTCCGTGTCGGCGGGAAGCCCGATCCAGACACCCGGCTCCGCCACGCCGTCGTTTTCCGGATAGGTGTGAAAGCCGATGAAGTTCATCCGGAGTTTCGGCAACTGAGCGATGGTCGCCAGGTAGTCATCGCGATTCCACCAATCCGGACCCTCCGGGAAGTCGTGGAAGGGCTGGATGCCCCGGACGCTGAAGAGCGGGTTCCCCGTCTCGTCGACGATCGGAAACCCTGCAGGAAGGGGCAAATCGGGGATGACATCCCCATTGAGGTAGAACCGGACACCCAACCGCTCGGCAAAGCGATACGCCGCATACAGGGTGCCGACGTCGTCCCCGCCGACGATCCAAACCCGGTGGCCGTCGCCCTTCAGTGCGTATTGCTGGGCCGCAAGCGGACCGGTCTTGGCGCCCGCCGCCAGTAGGCGATCGCTCCGGGAGACAATCACTGCGTCGCCGGCGGTCGCGTCCTCCGCCGGCACCACCGGCGCCAATTCGCCCGTCCGCAGGTACAGGTACCGCCGCACCTCGCGGGCCGCCAGCGTCTCAAGCGGCGAGGCCTCCTTGGAAACCACGATGGTCACCGAGCCCGATGCGCCCATCGGGGCGATCGCCGCAAGAAACGCCAGCGCGAAGAAAGGGCCGAGCTTCATTGGGTGGATAGCCGGAAATTCCCGGCGGCACGAGGTCTTCCCGATCGGGGCTCCGCCTCAGGCCAGATGCTCCGGCCGGCCGGCCAGCCAGTCCTCGACGTTCGCCACGCGCTCGGGGTGCTTGCGGCTGCGGACGAGGAAGCCGGCGCCGTGCTGCTTCATCGGGTCCTGGTCGGTGGGCTGGTAGCGAAGGTCGATGCTCCAACGGACCTGGTTGGACCGGTTCGGCGTCGAGGAGTGGATGCAGCGGTCGTTGAAGAGGATGCCGCTGCCGGCCTTCACCGGGATGGCCACGGCATGCCGGTCGGCCTCATCCTTGAGATCGATTTCGGTGTATTGGGTCCCTGTGTAGTTCTCCCGATGATAGGTCAGGACCTTGGTCTTGTGCGTCCGGGGCCAGACGTGGAGGCAGCCATTCAACGCATTCGCCTCGACGATGGGCATCCAGACGGTGATGACCGGATTCGAATTCGCGTCGGGCCAGTACGACTTGTCCTGATGCCACGGAACGGCGCCCGCCGCCACTCCCGCCACCTTTGGGCGGGCATTGTAGACCGGGTTGGCGAAGATTTCCCCGCCGATCAGCGACTCGATCGCGTTCACGATCTTCGGATTGGCCATCAGGTGGAAATACCCCGGATGGCGGTCGCGCCAGCCGCGGCCAAACTTGAGAAAATCGGCCTCGGTCAGGCCCTTGAAAAGGTTCACCAGCCGGGTCTCAAAGGGATCGCCCTCACGCTTGTCCTTGATCATCCCGGCGGCGGCGAGCTCGTCGGCGATCTGGCTCACCTTCCAGTTCAGCGCCTCCCGCGCAGGAGCCAAGTCATCATAGGACAGCATGTTGTGAACAACCAGGAACCCCTCCCGCTCATACTCCGCGATTTGGTCGGCGGTCAGGGAGCCGGTATTGATCGCCGGCCGGAATGTCGGCAGGTCCTCGATGGTCTCAATGGGGGAAGCGGTGCTCATTGGGCAAATCGTCGCAATTTTTCCCAGTTTTGCAATATCGCCGCCGCGCGCCCCTTCCCGCTCGACGCTCGACCTTCGGGGCGGACTGGCCGAGGCTGGGGGCGGATGGACACCGATCGACTGACCACAGCAGAAAGCCGGATCGCCTGGCTGGAGCACCATGTTGCCGAGCAGGACAAGGCGATGTTCGAGCTGGGCGAGGAATTGCGCAGGCTTAAGCGGGCGCTCGATTCGCTGCGCGATCGCATGCAGCAGGGCCAGGGGACGCCACAGGAGGATCTCCCGGCGGACGAGCGTCCGCCCCACTATTGAGACTTTCCCATTGCGTCGGGCGCGGAATTGCCGTGCCGTGCGCGCCTCCATGAAGCTCGACATTCCTCCCGGCGATTTCGCCGGCTACATCTTCGACCTGGACGGCACGCTCATCGACACGATGCCGCTGCACTACCGCGCCTGGGACGTCGCGATGCGGCAGGCGGGCCTGTCCGTTGCGCTGGATGAGGATTTTTTCTATTCCCTGGGCGGAGTCCCCACCCGCCGGGTCGCCGAGTTGCTCGCCGCGCACTACGGGCTCGTGATCGACCCCGACAAGATGTTTCACGAAAAGGAGCGGCTCTTTGGCGACCTGCAGAAGGACGCCAAGCTCATCGCCCCGACGGTGGCCTTCGCCCGCGAGGCGGCGAAGACGCACCCTATGGCCATTGCCTCGGGCGGGCCCCGCAAGATCGTCCAGCGCTCGCTGGAACTGGCCGGGCTGCTGCCCCTCTTCAAGGCCGTCGTGACCGCCGATGATGTCGTCCACGGCAAGCCGTCCCCCGACATGTTCCTTCTCGCCGCAAAGCTGCTGGGCGTTCCCCCGGAACGCTGCCTTGTGTTCGAGGATGCCGCCCCCGGCTTCAAAGCGGCGGCGGCGGCGGGAATGCAGGTGGTCCGGGTGCCCAGCCGGCTGCCAAAGGGTTGAGGATGCCCCCATCCTGCCTCCTCTCCGTCAGGACCGTCCCGGGCGCCTCCCGGGAGGAAATCGACGGATGGGTTGCCGGGGAGCTGAAGGTTAGGGTCCGCGCGCCCGCCCTGGACGGCAGGGCCAACGAAGCCCTCTGCAAGCTGCTCGCATCGAGGTTGATGATCCCGGGACGGGCGGTTGTCCTCGTCCGGGGGGCCAAGTCCCGGCACAAGGTCGTGCGCGTCGATGGCCTTGATACGGCCGAGGCGACAGCCCGGCTGGGTACGGCGCCCTGACTCAGCGGCCGGCCTGGGGAGTCAGGCTCCGGGGATTGGACCAGGATGAATGCCGCGCCGAATCCAATTGGTAGCCGGGATCGACCCAGTGGACGAAGTTCCATGCGATCCATGCCACGAGAAGCCAGGTGAGTGCAATCACCAGCACCTCCGCCCGGGTGTGCCTTGTTGGGGAAATGTCCATCGTTTCAATCCGCCTTTCGACGCACAGTGTATCCCACGGTCGGCGGCGCCCCAAATAAAAACCGGATCGCAACCCGACAATAAAGCATCAATAAGGGCGGCATGAAACCCCTCTCCTTCAACGGCGCCCACATGAACCTGGGAAATCTCATGAAGCTCTCCCGGGCGCGGACCCGCTCGATCACCGCCGAGAATGTGAATGGGGAAAAGGGCCGCGGCGGGATGGCCGATCCCTCCGGGACGATCCAGCCGGAGGCGGCCAAGCTCGGGCAGCAATCAAGCGTGGGCGCCGCGCACCGCGAATTGGGCCGGGGCTGGAAGGTGCGCCCCTGCCTCACGCTCGCGCCCTCAAGCACGACGAAAATCATGGATGTCGACGGGCCGGGCGTGATCCAGCACATCTGGATAACCGTCGATGAAAAACACCTCCGCAACCTTGTCCTTCGCGTGTACTGGGACGGGGCCAAACTCCCAAGCGTGGAGGTCCCGATCGGCGACTTCTTCTGCAACGGCTGGAAGCGCCGGGTGACGATCCTTTCCCTGCCGATCAATTCGAACCCCTACGGGGGCTTCAACTGCTACTTTCCGATGCCCTTCCGGAGGCACGCCACGATCACCGTCGAGAATCTCGCCCCCGCGGAAGTGGGCGGCTTCTTTTACGCGATCAACTACGCGGAGACGGCGATCGACGAGGACGACGCCTACTTCCATGCCCAGTTCCGGCGTTCCAATCCTCTGCCCTACAAGGAGGACTACGTCATCCTCGACGCGGTCAAGGGCGCGGGCCACTACGTCGGCACCTACATGGCCTGGCAGCAGAACAACCTCGGCTGGTGGGGCGAGGGCGAATTCAAGGTCTTCCTGGACGGCGACAAGGAGTTCCCGACGATCTGCGGCACGGGCACGGAGGACTACTTCGGAGGGGCCTGGTGCTTTTCCCAGAATTACACGGCCCCCTTCATGGGCTACCCCGAGGGCGTGGCCGGGCACGAGGGAAACAAGCCGGGAAACCGCAACGGGATGTACCGCTTCCACGTCATGGACCCGATCCGGTTCGCAAAGGACATCCGCGTGACGATGCAGGCGCTGGGCTGGAGGAGCGAGGGCCGCTACCTGCCGCTGCAGGACGACATCTCCTCGGTCGCCTACTGGTACCAGACCCACCCCGCCGCGCCCTTCCCGCCCTTCCCCTCGCGGGACGCCCTCGAGATCATCTAGGTCAGCGGTCGATCGTCTTCATTCCGAAGGGGGCGTAGCGGTCGCCGGCGATCTCTGACTCGGGGATCGCGGCCTCGAGCTCGCGGACCTCGTCAGCGGTCAGCGCGATGTCGGCGGCACCCGCGTTCTCCTCGAGGTATTTCCGGCGCTTGGTCCCCGGGATCGGCGCGATGTCCCCGCCCTTGGCCAGCAGCCAGGCCAAGGCGAGCTGGCCCGGGGTCGCCCGGCGGCGGCCGGCGATCGCCCTGATCCGCTCAACGAGCGCGGCGTTCCGGTCAAAGGCCCCCGGGGCAAACCGGGGAAAGCGCTGGGCGCGCGAGTCGGTGGCTCCCAGGTCGGAGGGTTTTCCGATGGTGCCGGTGAGCAGTCCGCGACCGAGCGGGCTATAGGGCACCAACCCGATTCCCAGTTCCCGCAGGGTCGGAAGAATCTCCTTCTCCACGTGGCGCTCGAAGAGCGAATATTCAGTCTGGAGCGCGGTGATGGGATGGACCTTGTGGGCGCGGCGAATCGTCGCGGGCGAGGCTTCCGAGAGCCCCAGGTAGCGGACCTTGCCGGCCCTGACCAGCTTCGCCATCGCCCCTACTGTCTCCTCGATCGGGGTCTGCGGATCGACGCGGTGCTGGTAGTAGAGATCGATGCAGTCCACGCCGAGACGCTTCAGCGAGGCCTCGCAGGCCGAAGCCACGTATTCGGGCCGGCCGCTGATCGTCCAGTTGGCCGGGTCCTCCTTCCTCCGGACGTTCGCAAACTTGGTCGCAAGAAAGACCTCGGATCGGCGCGGGCGGATCACGCGCCCCACGAGCTCCTCGTTGTCCCCGATCCCGTACGCGTCGGCCGTGTCCAGAAAGTTGATCCCGATGTCCAGCGCCCGGAGGATCGTCGCCGCGGACTCCGCGTCGTTCCGCTCCCCGTAGAATTCGCTCATGCCCATGCAGCCAAGCCCGATCTGGGAAACAATAGCCCCCTGGGAACCTAGTTTGATCTTGTTCATGGATAAAACATGGGATGCCGCTGTGCCGAAGTTGCAACAAGACAATGGAGGTTTTGGCTTCGCCATGATGCGCGAGCCCGGCTTGGATTGTTTCTCCGCCCATGACGCCCTTTCACCTCTCTCCTTCCGGCCGCGACACGGCCTCCGGTTCCCTTGAACGCCCCTGGGCCACGCTTGGGGGCGCCCGGGACAATATCCGCAAGCTCCGGGCGGCCGGAAAAGTCGACGGCGCGGCCACCGTCCTGGTCCATGCGGGCCGCTATCCTCTTCGCGCCCCCGTTGCGTTCGGGCCCGCCGACTCGGAGACGCGCTATGCCGCGGCGCCCCGCGCCCGGCCCGTATTCGACGGTGGAGAGCGGATCACCGGCTGGAAGGTCGGAGTCCGAAATGGACGGGTGGAGTGGACCGTGGACCTTCCCGAGGTCGCGGCGGGAAGCTGGTACTTCCGCTCGCTCTTTGTGAACGGGCGTCGCGCGCCGCGCGCCCGGCTGCCGAAATTCTCACCGGACACAAAGGGGGTCAAAAACGTGTTCCGAATCAGCGAGATCAGGAATCCCGAGAGGACCGACCTCTTCGCGGGAAGCGACACCTTCAAGCCGGCGGCCGGGGACATCCATAATTGGCCTTCGCTCAACGACGCCGAGGCGGTCCTCCTGCACTACTGGATCGAGGAGCGGCTGCCGCGCCCCCAGCTCAACCCGCGGACCGGCTGGCTGAGCTTCGCGCGGCGCTCGTCCTTCGTCCTCTACGAGGCACACGAGTTCGTTTTTGGGAACCGCGTCTACGCCCGCTACTACATCGACAACCTCTTCGAGGCCCTGACCGAGCCCGGCGAGTGGTACCTCAACCGGGAGACCGGCAGGCTCTATTACCTGCCCCGCCCCGGCGAGACCCCGGAGAATACCGCGATCGACGCACCGCGCACCCTTGCCTTCGTGCAGGCCTCGGGAGAGTTCTTCGACGACACGATCGAGCCGCTCGACCCCCACTCAACCCGGCACGTGACCGGGCTCTCATTCGACGGGCTCACCTTCCGCAACGCGGACTGGTACTCGCCCCTGGTCCAGATGCCCGCCCACCACCGCGCCTTCGGCCTGGACATGGCGTTGGCGGGCAATCCCCAGGCGGCTATCTTCGTCCCCGGGGCCGTCAGCCTGCGGGCGGCCCGGAAATGCTCCATCGTCAACTGCACGGTCGAGCACGCCGGGCTCTACGGCATTGAGATCGGAGAGGGCAGCCGGGACTGCGAGGTCGCGAGGAACGAGCTGGTCGACCTGGGCGCCGGGGGTATCCGGGTGCACGGGAGCGACCTGGGCGAGCGGATCGAGGGCAGGACCGGACACATTCGCGTCGCGGACAATCACATCACCCACATCGGCCGGGTCTTTCACCAGGGCATCGGCGTCCTGATCGGCCACGCCTTCGACTGCACGGTCGCGCATAATGAAATCCACGACACCTGCTACTCGGCGATCTCCGTCGGCTGGACCTGGGGGTACCGGGAGACCGTGTCGCGGAACAACAAGATCGAGGGCAACCTGATCTACGACATCGGCGCGGGCGTCCTCAGCGACATGGGGGGAATCTACGTGCTGGGCGTCCAGCCCGGCACGGTCCTGCGCGGCAACCACATCCACCATGTCCGGTCGCACGACTACGGCGGCTGGGGCGTCTACCTCGACGAGGGGACCTCGCACGTGGTTGTCGAGCACAACCTGGTCCACGACACGAAGGACGCGCCCTTCAATATCCACTACGGAAGGGAAAACGTCGTGCGGAACAACATCTTCGCCCGGGGCGCCAATTCCATGGTGTCGGTGTACCGGGTCGATCCCGGTGCCTTCAGCGCGAGCTTCTTCGCCAACATCCTCATCGGGCCCAGCGCCCGCCTCTATGCGGGCGGCTACGCCGGAGACATATCGAAGGGCGCCCTCTTCGCGGCGGGCAACTGCATCTGGTTCCCGGGGGGAAGGCTCGCCTCAAGCGGCAATCCGAAGAACCGGAAGGATGGCGTGCCAAAGTCGCTCTCGTTTGCCGCCTGGAGGAAGCTGGGCCACGACCGCAACTCGATCGTGGCTGATCCCCGGGTGACCGAGGGCCGGCGGACGTGGAGGCTCGCGAAGAATTCGCCCGCGCTGAAGCTGGGGTTCGTGCCCTATGACTGGTCGTCCTGCGGACGACGCAAAAAATTGTAGCCGGCCTCCTAGAGGCCGGTCCGGGGTCTAGGACCCCGGCTACATTATGAGCATGCGCTTATCCGCGCACAGCGGCGTCAATCGCGCCGAGTTCGGCGTCGTCGAAGGACATGTTCTTAAGGACGGCGACGTTCTCCTCGATCTGGGCGGCGCTGCTGGCGCCGATCAGGACCGAGGTCATCTGCGGCTGGCGCATGACCCAGGCGAGGGCCATCTGCGCGAGCGTCTGGCCGCGCGCCTTGGCGATCTCCCCGAGCCGCCGAGCCTGGGCGATCCGCTGGTCGGTCACCTGGGCCGGCCGCAGGAAGCTATGGGACTTGGACGCCCGCGAGCCTTTCGGAATCCCCTGGAAGTAGCGGTCCGTCAGGAGTCCCTGGGCGAGCGGGCAGAAGGCGATCCCGCCGATGCCCTCGCTGCCCAGGACGTCGAGGAGCCCGCCCTCGATGGACCGGTCAAAGATATTGTAGCAGGGCTGGTGGATCAGGCAGGGAGTGCCCAGATCCCTGAGAATCTTCGATGCCCGCAGCGTGTCCTCCGGCGAATACATGGAGATTCCGGCATAGAGCGCCTTTCCGGAGCGGACGGCGTGGGACAGGGCGCCCATTGTCTCCTCCAGCGGCGTCTTCGGGTCGCGACGGTGCGAGTAATAGATGTCGACGTAGTCCACGCCGAGGCGGCCCAGGCTCTGGTCGAGGCTGGCGATGAGGTATTTGCGCGATCCCCAGTCCCCATAGGGCCCGGGCCACATGGTCCAGCCGGCCTTGGTCGCGATCACGAGCTCGTCGCGGTGTCCCGCGAGGTCCCCCCGGAGGATTTTCCCAAGGTTTCGCTCCGCCGAGCCGGGCGGCGGCCCGTAGGTGTTCGCCGCGTCCAGGTGGGTGATCCCCAGGTCGAAGGCGCGCAGGACCATCGCGCGCGCGTTCTCAAAGTCGTCCACCTCGCCGAAGTTGTGCCAGATGCCCAGGGATACGATCGGGAGCATCAGCCCGCTGCGGCCGCACCGGCGGTAGAAGTCCGGGCGGGAGTAGCGGTTCGGCGAGGGAGTATGGCTCATGGGGGAAGCCAAAGCGCGGGGCGGGACCTTGGCAACAGGCGAACCGGGCGCGCCCCTAAACCGCCGGGGACTGCAGCAGGTGGTTATTCCGGTAGGCCGCTATCAGGCGCTCCAGCAGGTCGATCTCGCAGCGGAAGCGGATGCCGCGCTCGGTGTCGGCCATCCGCCGCGGGGTGTCCCACTTCCTGACAATTGAAATACTGGGGACGATATCCACGCCGTCCCGGATCGCCGCGTCCACCGACTCGAAGCTGTGGTGCAGGGCCAGGAAGGTGCGGTCCGCCTCAAGCACCAGGGTGTAGCCGTAGTCGCCGTAGGCCTCGGAAAAGGCGCCGTCGATCGTGATCGCCTTGCCGCTGCGCTTCAGGGGCGACTCGCCCTTCTCGATCTTGACCGGGACGTGCCCGTTGACGATCAGCCCCCGGCCCGTGTCGATGCCGAACTCCCGCATGATCCGGTCGCAGAAGGCGGAATCGTGGATGAGCGCGAAATACGGGTTCTTCGTCTCGTGGTGCGCCGCGGGATCGGCGATAAAGTCGCGCTCCAGGGTCGTGATCCGGTCCTTTCCAAAGAGCGGGGAAAGCGGGCCGCTCCACAGGTACCAGAGCTGGTCGAGGTCCGACTCGACGGGGCGCTCCGGCACCCGGACCAGGAGCTTCTCGATCTCATTGAACAGGGCCCGTCCCCGGTACGGCTTCCCGTCGAGCACCATGGGAAGGAAATCGCCCTTCGCATCCACCGGGACGCAGCCGTGGAAGATGAGGTTGTCGTCCCGCTCCAGGTACATCGATCCGCGGGTGACGAGCCATCGCATGTGCTCCCCCAGCTTCTGGCTGTTGAGGAAGGAGTGACGGATGCGATCCAGGCAGGTCTGCTCGTCGGCCGAGAGGGCGTACGGATCGGCCGGGTCCACCGTCGGGAAGCTCGCATCGCTCAGCGGGTAGTCCACGCCGTCCACCGCTATCGTCCGCGCGGCGAGGTTCACCCGGTGGAGCAGCCGCCGGTGGTCGAGCGCCCATTCCGGGTGCCGGGCGATCACCTGGCCCTCGAGCTTGTACTGCATGATCGCCGCGGCCTTCTGCATCCGCGCCACCAGCAGGTCCGGCCGGGTGCCCGAGCCCCGCGGCTTGAAGTTTTCAGCCGGGTCGTCCCGGTAAGCGGTCGCGGCGAGCTGCTCCAGGGGGGTCCACGGGATGCTGTAGCCCTCGTCCACCTGGCCCAGCCGGCGGTATCGCAGGGACATGCGAAGGACGTTGCAGATCAGGGCCGGGTGTCCCAGCGACGCGCCGAGCCACGCCGCGTCGTGGTTCCCCCAGATGAACGACACGTTGGGCTGCTGGCGGAGGTAGTCGACCACCCGGTCGCCGCGCGGTCCCCGGTCCCAGCAGTCCCCGCCGATGATCAGCTCGTAGATCGCCAGGTTTCGCACGAGCCGGACGGTCACGTGGATCAATTCCCAGATCCGGTTGCGCCGGACGAGCTCGTCGACGATGGCCGCCATGAACTCGCCCCCGCGCTCCGTCGTCGGCTCGTGGAGCATCTCGGTCATCAGCTCCCGGTACTCGGCGGGAAATACCGTCATCGCCCGCCTGAGGCTGTAGCGCGCCACCACGATGCGGACCAGCTCCATCAGGTTGCGCATGGTGCCCAGCGTGAATCCGCGAAGCTGCTCGGAGGTCCGGGGGACCTTCTCCAGCCTGAGCGTCATTTCGTTCGGGTAGAAGATCAGGGTCAGGAAATCCTGGAATGCGGCCGGTTCCATCCTGCCGGCGAAGACCCGCTCGACCAGGGGCCGGAGCGACCCGGAGGCGTTGTTGATCACGTGCCTGAGCTTCTGGTCCTCGCCGTGGATGTCGCTGATGACGTGGATCGTCCCCTTCGGCAGCGTGAGCACCGCGGAAAGACGCGCGATTTCCGCCATCGCGGCGTCAACATTTGGAAACCGCTCCGCGAGCGGCCGCAGGACCGCCATTTCGCGCTCGCGCGCCTCCAGTGAAACTGCGTCTCCCTCGTTCATCGACATCAGCGCCCCGTCGCCTTCGGCGGATTTCGGCCCAGGAAGGGATATTGCTCCAGGTCCAGGACCGAGCCGTTGATCAGCCGGGCCTCCTCGGAGAGGAAGTAGACAGCCGCCCAGGCGATGTCCTCGGGCGACAGGAGCCGGCCGGAGGGGGCGTCCGACTTGGGCAGCCGCGAGGGCCAGTCGTCTGGGAAACCCTCCTTCTTCTTCAGCGCGAATTCATTGGGGGTGAGCGTCCAGCCCACGCTCAGCAGGTTGACCCGGATCCCCTCGGCGCCGTGGGCGTCGGCGAGGTTCCGGGTCAGCGTCAGCAGGCCCCCCTTGCTGATCGAGTAGGCGAGTTGGTTTCGCTCGCCGCAGTAGCCGTTGACCGAGCCGATGTTCAGCACGCTCCCGCCGCCCTGCCTGCGGAAGTGCGGGAGCGCCGCCCGGATCAGGAGGAGCGGGGCCCTCAGGTTGATCGCAACCGTGCGGTCGAAGGTCTCCGCGTCGGTCGCCTCGATGTTCCCGCGCGTCATCACGGCTGCGTTGTTGACCAACCCGTCAATCCGTCCGAATCGGCCAATGACCTCGCCGATGATCCTCGCCGGGGCCTCCGGGTCGGCGAGCGAGCCCATGACGGCTGTCGCCACGCCCTTCGCGGCCTCGATCCCGCGGACCACCTCCCGGGCGGCGTCCTCCCGGGTCCCGTGAACGACAACCCGCGCCCCCTCCCTCGCAAAGGTCCGGGCCATGCCCTCGCCAATGCCGGTTGTGGAGCCGGTCACCAGGATTACCTTGTCTTTCAGGCGCATGCTTTTTTCCAGATTTCCAAAAAGGCCTTCCGCCCCTCGACGACGGTTCGCCGGGGATCGGCCCAGAGGGAGCCACTCAGCCGCAGTTCCGAGAAAATCTCCAGCGTATAGGCGCCGTCGTACCCGGTCTTGCGGATGGCGCGCACCAGTTCGACCAGCGGAATCACGCCCTCGCCGGGAAGGAAGCGGTCCCCGAATGCGCGCGGGGTGCGCCAGTCATTGACGTGTACGCCGTAAATCCGGTCGCCGTACCTCGCAATTTGGTCGGCCGCCCCCGCATCCTCCCAAAAATGCCAGACATCAAGGAACATCCCGAACGCGGGGTGGTTGACCTCCTCGACGATCCGGCCGGCCTGGGCAAGCGAGCAGACAAAGGTGTCCGTGTTCATCAGGATCGGGTTCAACGGCTCGAGGGCCACGCGGACTCCGTTGTCCGCCGCGATCCGCGCGATCTCCGCGTACTCGCGGCCGGCGGTCCGGTACGCCAGGTCGTAGTCCCCGCCGGGAGCGGCCCCGCTGATCGTGACCAGCGTTGTCCCGGGAAAATGCCGGCCGAAAAGCTCGATGCTCCCCCGCAGCCGGAGCATCCGCTCCTTCGGGGAGGCCGGCTCGGGCCGGGGTTGGTCGGGAAAAAGCGAGTGCAGGCGTGGTTGCACGCTTGAGACCCGCATCCCGGACTCCTTCAGCGCCTGGAGCTGGGGCTCGGGATTGGCCGCGTCCAGCTTGCCCTCGCAGACCTCGATAAAGCCGATCCCGGCCTCCTTGTAGAGCCGGAGGTCGTCCGCAAAGGACTGCGGCCAGGTGCTGAACTGGCTTACGCCAAAGGGGGGATTCATCTCTCAGCGGCCGACGGGGACATCGCCGTAGGCGTGGATTTTCGAGCAGACCAGGCGCAGCTTGCTTTCCAGGTCGCCCCCGGCGGTCTTGAAGGAGTCGGCGTCGATCGTGAGCGGGGCCCCGAGGACGACCAGGGGCGCCCCGTACTCCGGCGTGCGGACCGCCTGCTCGATCGAGAGCCCACCCACCGCCTGCACCGGCACCCCGACCGCCCGGACGACGTCGCGCAACTGGTCGAGCGGGCTGGGACAGCGGCCGCCGGAGGCGACGATCCCCCGGCGCTCGTCATAGCCGATGTGGTGGATGACGAAATCGCAGCCCAAATCCTCGAGGCGGCGGGCCGAGGCCACCAGGTCGCCCGAGGCCATGTTGTCTCCCATCACCTTGATCCCGAAATCCCTTCCCGCCTTCACGACGACCTTGATCGTCTCCGGGTGGGCCCGCTCCATCACGACCACGTGGGTCGCGCCCGCCTTGGCCATCATCTCGGCCTCCAGCCAGCCCCCGTCCATTGTCTTCAGGTCAGCGACGATCGGCACCCCCGGAAAATCCCGGCGCAGCGCCCGGACCCCGTTCATTCCCTCGGCGATGATCAGCGGCGTCCCCGCCTCAAGCCAGTCAACCCCCGCGCGAATCGCCAGGTGGGCGGTTTCGAGCGCCTCGGGAATGCTTGTCAGGTCCAGGGAGATTTGAACGACGGTCTTCATAAGGAAGGGTTGAGGTATTTTGGGGCGTCGGGCAAAAGAATCTTCATGCAGAGCCGGAGCCGGGCGCCAATCATTTCCGCGGGTTTGCTCTTCCTCGCCGGGCTGGCCGCCTACCACAACAGCCTCTCCGGCCCCTTCGTCCTCGACGACACCTGGGTTATCACCGGCAATCCCTCGATCCGCCACCTGTGGCCGCCCTGGGGGCCCCTTTTCCCGCCGCCGGACCCGGCCATCGGCGCACGCCCCCTCTACAACCTCTCCCTCGCGGTCAACTACGCCCTGGGGGGGACGGCGGTCCGCGGCTACCACGTCCTCAACCTGGCCATTCACCTCCTCGCCGGACTGACGCTTTTTGGAATCCTTCGCCGCACCCTTAAGCGGGTCGGCCCGGCTTTCGCGATCGCCCTCATCTGGATGGTCCACCCGCTCCTGACCGAGTCGGTCACCTACATCGCCGAGCGCTCCGAGTCGCTGGCTGCCCTCTTCTACCTCCAAACCCTCTACTGGTTCATCCGCTCCGTGGATCGTGGTTCGGAATCCGGATTTCAGGTTTCAAGTTTCAGCCCTCAGCCTTCTGAAAAGATGTCTCAGGTTTTTAGCGTCGCCTCCTGTTTATGTTGCGTAGCAACAAAGGAAGTTTCGGCGACGCTTCCTATCGCCGTCCTCCTCTACGACCGGACCTTTGTCGCCGGGACCTTTCGCGAGGCCTGGGCCCGGCGCAGCCGCTACTACCTCGGCCTATGCGCGAGCTGGGTCCTGCTTGCCGTGCTGATGAGCCGCGCCGGAGGCCACGGCGTGGGTTTTGGCCAGGGGGTTTCCGCCGCCGGCTACGCCGCGACCGAGTGCTCGGTGGTACTCCGCTACCTTCGCCTGGCGCTCTGGCCCAGTCCGCTGGTCTTCGACTACGACCTGCAAGTCGGCGCCCCGAACGCAGCGGCCATTGCACCGGCGATCCTGGTCCTCCTCCTTGTGGCGGCCAGCGCGTGGGCACTGTGGCAACCCTTAACCGGCGACGGCCGGGGGTCCTCGCCGGCCCGCGCCCTGGGCTTTGCGGGGGCCTGGGTATTCCTGGTCCTCGCGCCGACCTCCAGCCTTGTCCCCATCGGCTCGCAGCCCATGGCCGAGAACCGGATGTACCTACCCCTCGCCGGGCTGATCGCAATCGCCGTCCTGGCGATCGGCCGGATCCCCAGGCGCATCGGTCTGCCCGCCCTCGCGTGCATCGCGGCCGTCCTTGCGAGCCTGACGATCAGCCGCAATGAGGACTACCAGAGCGCGCTGTCCCTCTGGACGGACACGGTCGCCAAGTGTCCCGCCAGCGCCCGCGCCCGCGCAAACCTGGGCTCGGCCCTCTACCGGGCGGGGCAAAAGTCGGAGGCGATGGAGGAGATGCGCGAGGCGACCCGGCTCAATCCGGCGGACCCCCTGGCCCACCTGATGCTGGGCAATCTCCTCGCGGAGTCCGGTCGCGCGGCGGACGCCGCCGCCGAATACCAGCGGGCCATCCAGCTCGACCCGGGCCTGTCGGCGGCAAGGGAGCGCCTGGCCGCCCTGCAGGCGCGCTGATTCAGCGGGGCGGCGGAAACCACGAAAGCCCGATCCGGCGGAGCCGCAGCTCGAAGGAGTGGGTGCTGCCCGAGCCAGCGGCAAGGTAGGCCAGGAGCACGTGGTCGCCAACCACCAGGAACGACGGGTAGCAGAAGTTGGTCGCAAGGTCGGTCTCGATCGCGCGGGGCGCGGGCCAGGTGCGGCCGCCGTCCGCGGAGATCGCCGCCACGAGCGGGCTTCGACCCTGGTAGGTTCCCGTGTCATGGGGGTAGGGAAAGCGCCCGGAGTGGTCGTTGTACACGGCCAGCAGGTCCGCGGAGCCGGGCAGGCGCTTGATCGCCGCCGGCGAGCACGGGGTGGCAAGCCGGGTCGGCTCCGGCGCGCTCCACGTCGCCCCGCCGTCCACCGATCGAAACCCGTACTGGGCGCCGACGTCGGTCCGCGCCCAGGAAAAGAGCGAGCCGTCGGCCAGCTCGACCGCGCCGGGCTCCTGGAGCCCGTCCCGCCCGGCCACGGGCAGGCCCCACCAGGTGTCCGCCTCCCGCCACGTCAACCCGCAGTCGTCGGAGAGGTACCAGATCACGATCCCCCGCAGGTCGATCGCCTCGTAGCCGCCGGGGCGGGGGCGGAGCGTCCGGTGATAGGCGACCGGCGCGATCAGCCGGCCGCGCCGGGTCTGGATCACCCGGTCGTTGTTGAGGACGAAGTAGCCCGGTGCCTGGAAGAGCGGGCGGGGCTCCGACCAGGTGGCGCCCTCGTCCGCGGACACGCACATGAGCGGATGCAGGTCGAGCGTGCTGTTCTTCCTCTCGTAGAAGAACGCGAGCCGGCCGTCGGCCAGGCGCAGCAGCGAGGCGCTGGAGACGTTCTGGCCGGCGGTGTTGGGGACGACCACCCGCGGCCGGCTCCACGTGTCGCCGCCGTCATCGGAGTGGATCTCGTCGACCTGCGCGGGGCTGTAGTCCTCGACCCCGCTCTGGAATTGGGTGAAATAGAAGATCACCCGCCCCGAGCGCAGGACGGCGAAGCACCCGTCGGAGGCGCGGGCCGGCGAGGCGACGATTCTCAGGATGACCTGGTTCTCCGGCTCCGCGCGGGCCGGGGCCAGCGCCAGCGCGGCCAGGAGCGCCAGTGACAGGGCCCGCTTCACAAGGGCAGCGAGATCTCCGCCTCAAACCGTCCCGAGACGGCGACCACGTCGCCGGTCGCCGCGGACACCGCCGAGCCAAAGTGGATGTGGATCGGCACGGGCGTGACGACCGTGTAGCGGACCCCGGAGCCCGTGCGCACCCAGCTGATGGCGATCGAGTCGGTCCTTCCCGGCAGGGGAAGCCGTCCCTCGGCGCGGCGCAGGGATCCCGGGTTGAGAACGAAGCGGTAATGCCCGGGGCCCTGGTCGTAGCGCGGGCTTAGCCCGAGCCCGTAGCGGGTGAGCTGCCAGGTCGGGCAGCCGGACCACTGGTGGCAGTGGGTCCACCGCGTGTCAAAGACCTCGACCCAGGTCGTCCGCCCGCCCTCCAGCGCCCAGCCCCAGCACTTCCGGTACTGGTCCAGGACAAAGTCCATTTCACCCCTTGCGATCAGCTCGGGCAGCGCAAAGTGGGCAAAATACGGTGTGATCAGCCGGGGATTGTTCGCCGCCGGGTCGCTGAGCCGGGGGGCGGTCGGGTCGTTGGGAAAGCAGCGAAGGATGTGCGCCTTCACAAAGGCGACGCAGTCGGGCACGTCCTTGCCGGCAAAGAACCCGAGCCGCAGGCCGAGAATCGCGCGGTGATAGCCGATCCGGTCCCAGAAGTCCCCGCCGGCGCGCTTCTCGCCGGCGTAGTAGCCGCCGATGATTCCCTCCATCGCCCTTCCCAGGTCCGCGTAGTGGGCGGCCCGCTCGGGCCTGCCCATGACCCCGCACCAGCGCACCATGTCGCGCAGCGCCACCAGGTAGTGGAGATTGACCGCCATGTCGCTCGGGCCCGGGTTCTTGACGTAGCCCCAGTCCACGAAGGGCCAGCCGAGCCCGTCGCCAAGTCCCTCGGGTCCGCAGTTGGCGGCAAACGCGGCGAGATTGCGCTCGGCCGCGCCAAAGAGCTCCTCGAGGAGGGCGCGGTCCCCGGTCAGTTCCCAGTAGTGCACGCAGGCGGTGACCCACTGGGCTGCGTAGGTCGAGAGGTAGCCGTACTGCCCGGGGCACATCCCGGCCACCAGCCCGTCGGGCCGCGCCGACTGCGCGCACTGGTGCAGCCCCCGGCGGCACAGCCGGATGTCGCTGAACGCGACTCCCGCCAGTTCCATGCCCACCATGACGATGTCCCCGGCCCACTGGCCGCGCTCGCGCGTGGGCGTGTCGGTCAGCGCATCCTCGGCGCAGGCGCGGTGCGTCTCCACGCCGGTCGTCCAGATCGTGTTGAGGAGCGGGTCGTCGCAGGCGAAGGCCCCCTGGGTCTCGCCGTAGTAGCCGCGGTCGATGAACTGCTCGCTCACAAATTTCACCTGGGCGGGCGGGGCGATGACATGCACCTCGACAAAGCGCCCGCCCCGCGGGCCGTGGGTTGAGAACTCCTGCGGGCCGCCGCGGGCGACGTAGTGGTCGAGGTTGCAGGAATCGCTCGTGGAAAGCGATATCCACGGGCAGACCCGGTCGTGCTGGAGGGCCTCGCAGTAGGCGAACTCGACAACAGCCCCCGCGGGAAGGTCGAGCGTGAACAGGGGACGCGACAGCCGGATCCGGCCCAGGTCGTAGCGGCGCCAGACTCCCTGGGGCGGCAGGTCCCGGGGCGAAAGGTCCCGCAGGAAAAACCGGGCGGGTGGATTGTCGCGGTCGTAGCCGAACATCTCCACCAGCCGCCCCTCCGCAATGGGCTTGGCCGCAAGGAAGGTGCGGCGGGTCTCGCCGGAGGACAGCGGCACCGGTTCGACGATGGGCACGGCGACGCCCACCGGGGCGCGCCAGGCGGAATCGTCAAAGCCCGGCGCCTGCCAGCCCGCGGGAATCTCGCGCGTGTCGCACCAGTCGATCCATCCGAGCAGCACGTTGATCCGGCGCACCTTGCCCGCATAGCCCTCAAGCCGGACCGCCCTCCAGTTCACCGGGATCGGGATCCCGCCGGCCAGCACTTCGCACCAAAGGAAGGACGGCAACTTGTCCACGATCCGCGTCTCCACGCCCTCCGCGTGAACCTGGACGGCCAGCACATGGCGCCCGGCCGCCGGCCGGACCCGGAACACCTGGTATTCCGGATGGATTGGCGGAAAGCGCGCCGGCCCCTCGGCCAGCCACTCCCCGTCAAGCCAGGCGTTGTACCACGAGGCGGCCAGGAGGCGGATCTCGATTTCAGCCCCGGGCGGGATGTCGATCACGCCCCGGAAGGCGGCGTGGAAATCGTCGTCCACGGACTTCACGTCGGCGAGCGCGAGGCATTGCAGCGGATTGATTGGGGTCATTTGCGGGGAAACCAGACAATCATCTCGCCGGGCCCGCGGTTGGACCAGGCGTAATAGGGGATCAGGGTCGTGGTCGGCATCCCGGGGCTCCTCGCCTCGATCGCCTGGATGCCGCCGAGGAGCCCCGGCCGGGCGACAACATCGAGTGTGGCGGCGTCGCCCAGCACCCGCCGCAGGACGCTGCCGCCGTTGTCCTCGCCCTCCGCGCAGTAAACCAGCGGCCCTTTCTCCACCGCGACGCGGTAGAGCGCGGCGTCGAGCGATATGTTCCCGAGCACCCGGTTGGCCCGCAGGGGAAAGTCCACGGTCACGACGTCCCCCGCCCTCCAGGTCCGGCGGATGACCGCATAGCCCTTCTCAAGCGGGGCGGGCACCACCCGCCCGTTCACCTGGAAGGGAATCGACGCGGCATCCTCGTCCTTCCATCGGCGGCGCCGGCCCCGCTCGTCCTCATAGCTGTAAAGCGGGCTGGGGATCGGCCGGCCGAACGCCCATCCCGGGACGCGCACCCGCATCGCGAAGTCGCAGGGGACGTCAGGTGAGACCGAAAGCGAGACCCTCCCCCCCCAGGGAATCTCGGTGCGCTCCGTGATCCTTACCCGCGTGGACCCCACCCGCGCGCTCGCCTCGCAGCCGGCAAAGAGGTTCGCGTAGATCGAGCTGCCGTCGCCCGCAAACAGGTACCCGGGGATCGTGGGCATGAACCGCGCGAGGCTGGTCGGGCAGCAGGAGGTGCTAAACCAGCCCGCCCGTGTCGCCCCGCCCTCCTCCTCGTTGAAGGGCCAGTGCCCGTCGGAGGACAGAGGGTTCACGTAGAAGAACCGGTCGCCGCTCAGGGAGATGCCCGAGAGGAACCCGTTGTAGAGGATCCGCTCCAGCACGTCCAGGTAGCGGGCGTCGCCGTGCAGGAGGAACATCTGCTGCTGCCACATTGCCGCCCCGATCGCCGCGCAGGTCTCGTTGTAGGCGGTGTCGTTGGGCAGCTCAAAGTCGTCGCCGAAGGCCTCGCCGTGGTGGCGGGCACCCGCCCCGCCCGTCAGGTAGATTCGCTTGCCGACGAAGCTGCCCCAAATCCGGTCCAGGGCGGTCACATAGGCCCCCGCATCCGGGGTCGAGAGCGCGACGCCGGCGGCCGCGTTGTAAAGGTACATGGCGCGGACCGCATGGCCCTCCGGGCCGGATTCGTCGACAAAGGGCCTGTCGTCCTGGAAGTAGACCCCCCAGAGCCCCTTCCGGCCCTCGGGCCGGCCCCGGTGGTCGATGAGGAAGCGGGCGAGCGCCAGGTAGCGCCGGTCCCCGGTGACCCGGGCCAGCTTGAGCAGCCCGATCTCCACCTCCTCGTGCCCGGAAATCTCGATCCTCTGCCCGGGCCCCGGCCCGAAGGTCCGGACGAGCAGGTCGGCGTTCCGGATCGCCGCGTCGAGAAGCCGGCGCTCGCCCGTGGCCCCGAACCAGGCGACGGCCGCCTCGTAAAAGTGCCCCGAGCAGTAGAATTCGTGGCTCCACTGCTCGTCGGACCAGCGCGCGGCGCCGGCAATCTTTTGCGGATGCGCCGGATCGATCGTCCGCGGGGTGTAGAGGTACCCGTCCGGCTCCTGGGCCGCCAGGATGTCGCCGATCAGCCCCTCGACATAATTCCTGAGCGCGGGGTCGGGATGCCCGACGAGGCTGTACGCAACGCCCTCGATCACCTTGTAGATGTCGGTGTCGTCATAGACGTTCCCAATGTGGGGGCCGGGTTTCCGGTGGGAGGCCCGCAGAAAGTTTTCCATCCGGCCCGTGGCCAGGCACTCCTTGAATTCGTACGGGATTGTGACGGTCCGGAACGTCTCCAGCCGCGGCTCCCAGAATCCGCCGACCAGGCGGACCTGCGTCAGCGGAAGCGCCTGGATCGGGCCCGCAAAGGCGCACGGGGCGCCGATGAGGGCGAGCAGGGGTAGGAGGCGGCGCACGGGGCTTGGCTCACCCGCCCTCAGGTCCCCCGCCCTTCCTGCAAAACAGGGCGCCCAGGATCAGAAGGAGCGAGGCGCAAAGCGCGAGGAACAGGGAGCGGCGCACCCAGTAGACGTGGGCCCCGTTGGTCTGGAGATTTGAGTACGCCAGGGGCGGCTCAAAGAGGTAGCGCTTGAAGTTCGTCCAGGCGAAGAGCGGGTCCTTGAGCATCATCGAGTAGATGCCCCGGAGGTCCTCCATGTGCGGCGCGCAGCGGTACTTGATGATCGCCTCGGTGTTGAACTCCTCCTTGGCCATGCGGTTCACAAGGGCGAAGGGTACGGAGAGCGGGGTCTTCGGCTTGGCGGTCACCGGGAGGTCCTTCCAGTCCCAGTCCTTGAAGATGTTGGCGGTGACCCCGTCGAAGGTGTCGTGCTGGCACATCTGGTAGATGTCCGCGGAATTCACGGGGACCCCGTTGCGGTCCGAGACGCCGATGATCGACATCGTCACATCCACGTAGGTCCAGCGCGCCTTCTCCCGCACGTAGCACTCCGCCCAGGAATGCCCAGTGTAATAGACCATGTTGTCCTGGCTGTTGCAGCCGAACACGAAGCGGGTCGGGATTCCGGCCCGGTTCGCGAAAAAGACAAAGATCTGCGCGTTCTGGGTGCACCAGCCGTGGCCGGTTCCCGCCTTGATCTCCTTGAAGATCGCATAGGGGTCCATCCAGCGGTAATCGTCGCGCGGAACCCCGGCCGAGGCGATCCCGACGGACTTGAGGTAGCGGAAGACCTTCCCCATCCGGGTGACCGTGTCGTCGGAGGCCTCGATTCCCATGTCCTCATGCACAATCCGATCCGCCTCGGCCAGCGACTTGGGATCGACGTAATGGTAGTCGTCCGCCCAGTAGCTGACCGGGTAGCGCTTGAACTTCCCGATCGGCACGTCGCTGTGCACGATATAGATGTCGTGATCGGCGGACTGGCCGGCCCTCCGGTAGAGCTCCGCGGCGACTCCCATGATCGAGAAGTTCAGGTCGATTCCCGATCCCTGCGGAAGCGGCCGCAGCGTGTAGTTGTGAAAATCCTTCGGCGTGTTCGTCAGCTCGAGCAGCGGCGGGGCCGCCAGCGTGATCTCCGGCTGGTCGCCGGGCATCACCCGGGAAACCTGGCCGTCCACCAGGAGCTGCCACTGCCCGGGGGTCGTGTTCCAGGCGAGGTCCGGCACCATCCGGGCTCCGTCGAGCTTCTTCCACTCGCGGAGCGTCGGGGTGTCGAGCGGGTAGTTGAGGGTCGCATAGTTCGACGGGTAGAGAGACTCCTCCCAGTCGCGATTCAGGAGAACGTGGAGGTTCCCCCAGAGCAGGACGA
The DNA here is from genome assembly GCA_903891325.1 of uncultured Opitutaceae bacterium. GTDB lineage: Bacteria > Verrucomicrobiota > Verrucomicrobiia > Opitutales > Opitutaceae > Palsa-1447. The sequence continues at coordinate 8,775 of CAITEC010000078.1, read as the reverse complement.
GGAAGAGCGGAATCAGCCAGCAGAGCGACTTGCGACAGGGATGTTTCATGAAATCAGTGGGCGTTCTTGTAGGCGGTGGACATTCCCCGGCGGGCCATCAGCTCGGGGTAGGTGCGGGTGGGGTCCGCGTAGGTGTTGCCGCCCCGGTCCCTTCCGCGCGCCAGGTAGACCTGGTGGTAGCCGTCGAGCTTCTCGTGGTTGAACTTCGTGGCCGTCGAGCAGAACCGGATCGTCCAGCCGCAGCGGCGCTTGTTCGAGGTGTTGACCTCGGAGGCGTGCTGGATCCGGGCGTCGTGCAGCGAGGCCTCGTTGGGCTTGAGCTCGACGTAGACCCGGCTCGCGTCGTCGCGCTGGCTCTTCACGATCTCCGTGCCGAAGACATTCTGGGTGGCGTCGATCGTGTCGTAGTCCGAAAAACCCTTCTGCCCGGTCACATGCGTGCGGGGGATCACCATCATGCAGCCGTTCTCGCGGGTGGACGGGTCGATCGCCAGCCACACCGTGCAGACCTCCGTCGGCCCGTTGATCATCCCGCTCCAGTACGCGGAGTCCTCGTGCCACGGGACGCGCCGGCCGTTGCCCTTCGGCTTGCAGATGAAGTGGGTCGAGAACAGGGCGAGGTCGGGCCCGAGCAGCGGGGTGACCAGGCCGGTGATCGCGTCGTCGAGCGCCCACTCGAGCAGCTCCGGGTGCATGAAGTGCGGCACGTCCATCGACTCGGGCCTGACATCCCCGGGAAGCTCGCCGAGGATCTTCTCGAAGCAGGCCGTCAGCGACGCAAACTTGGCCGCGGGAAGGACGGGCTCATTGAAGGTGATGTAGCCTTCGCGTTGGAATTTCCCGACCTGCTCGGCGTTGAGGCGTCCCGAGGCGGCGGTCGGCGTGGCGGATTGGGCGGTTGCCATGACCCGGCACACTAGCACCGCGCGCCCGGGCGGGGTCAAGGCGGGACTGGAAAAAGCCCCCCCGAAGATCAGGGAAGTTTCGCCTGGATCAGCTTGCTGACCGCCCCGAAGTCGATCAGGGCCGCCTCCGGCAGCTTCTTCAGCGCGCCGATCACCTTGCCCATCTCCTTGCGGGACAGGGCCCCGGACTCACGGATCGCGTCGGCGACCAGGGCCTCGACCCGCGCCGGGTCCAGCCCCTTGGGAAGGTACTTCTCAAGGATGCGGATTTCGCCCTCGTTGGCGGCGACCAGGTCCTTGCGGCCGCCCTTTTCAAATTCCGCGTTCGCGTCGGCGAGGTTCTTGATCGACTTGCGCAGGACGGTGGCCACCAGCGCGTCGTCGATCGGCTTGGCCAGGTCCATGGAGGAGCGCTGGATCGCGGCGTCGGCCGTGCGCAGGGCGAGGACGGCGACCTTGTCGCCGGATTTCATCGCCGCGACGATGTCGGCGCGGAAGGTCTCGTAGAGGGTCGGCATGGGGTTATTTCTTCGCCGCGGCCTGGGCGGCCGCCTGCCGCTCCTTCCAAGGAAAGTGGCGCGCAACTGCACGGGGCTTTTCGGAGGCGGCCCCGACGACGATGTAGGCCCGCCGGAAATCGTCCGAGCGGTTGCCCGCCGTGAAATGCAGCATCCGCTCGCGGTGGAACGTCGCCCCGCCCGCCGGGAGCTCACAGGCGACGACCTTCTCAAGGTCGAAGGCGCCGGGCACGACCTCGAGCCCGGGGATGAGCGGGTTGTTCCCGATCGGCTGGTGGGGAACCACCTCGGCCCGGTGCGAGCCGGGGACAAAGCACATGCACCCGTTCAGCCGGGTCGCCGGCTGGAGCGGCACCCAGACGCTCAGGCTGCTGTACTCCTTGGCCGGGTCCCAATAGGCCTCGTCCTGGTGCCAGGGGGTGGCCGCGTTGGAGCGCGGCGGCTTGTTGATCGCGTGGTCGCCGACCATGCGCGTCTCCGGCCCGAGAAGCTGCTTCATCATGGCCTTCAGGTTGGCCACGAGCTGGGTCTCGAGCAGTTCCGGGGCGTACTTGCCCGGCTGGAGGATCTGGGGAATGGCTTCCTTGCGCCCCTTCTCCTTCACCCCGCTGAGATCGTAAAGATCCCCGTCGGTGATCGCCCGGTCCTCGTTGAAGAGCCGGTCGTAGATCGCGCGCACGGAGGGAATCTCCGCCTCGGGCATCACGGAGTCGACAGAAAGGTAGCCGTTCTCCTGGAAGAACGCGATCTGCTCGGCTGTGAGGAGCCGGTCGGGTGCCTTGGTCGCCGGGGCCCCGTAGTCGGGAACGGGAAGGACGGAGGGATTCATTGGTGGGAAGGTTATGCGGGAAAGCTCCGGGTTCAAGGCCCGGTTTCCCGGGAGAGGTCGCGCGCAAGCCTGACGAGCGCGCGCGGCAGCTCCTCGTGGATCCGCGTGTAGGGCAGCTCGCCCTGGACCAGGGGCACAAAGTCGTTCGCGTAGCCGGCGCGGCGCTTCCCCGCCGCATCCTGCGCGTAGCCGCTTCCCCCGACGAGGCTTACAACCCAGGTGCGGGGGTGGGGGCTGGCCGCCAGGACGGGAGCCTGGAGGGAATTGAACACCTCGATACCGCACCCCAGGAGGGCGACCGGGCCGATCCGAAGCCCGTGGAGCCGCACGGTTGGATTCGGCGCCCGGGCACCGTTGAACCCGCCGAGAACGGCCCGAAGCCCCTGCAGCCGGGCCATCTCCATGCCCCTCGTGTGCAGCGGGGGAACGCCCTTCCAGGGATAGTCGGTGGCCCCGGGTTCCGCAAAGAGCCTCTCGAGCCGGGCGATCCGCCGGGCGAGCGCCGCCTTCTTCGGAATGGCGCGGGAAAAGGCCGCCTCGCGCGAAATCCCGCCAAGCGCCGCGGGGGCTTCCGCCGGCTTGGCGGCCCGAAGCGCGCGTTCGACCGCCGCCGCGTACCGGCGCCCGATCGCACGGACGGCGCGGCGGGACTCCGCCGGCTCGCGGTGGTTGACGCACGGATTGATGTCCCCGAGCGCCCCGGGCAGGAAAATCGCGACCGCCCCGGGATGCGCGCGCTCCAGCTCGAGCGACGCCAGCCCGGCGTAGTCGCCGTGGACGTCGTGGGTCTTCTCGCCGCAGACGACCGGGTGGCATCCGAAATGGTGGAGGAAGCCCAGCAGCCGGCCGCGCCGGTTCCGCGCCGCCAGGACGCGGGAGACCGGGTCGGTCTCCGCGGGGCGCTTCGGCCGCCAGGCCGGGTCGAGTCGCTCCGACAGGTTCGAAAACTGGGCAAACCGCTCCTCTGTCTCGCGGTTGACGGCAATCCCCTCGCAGGGCGCCTCCCCATAGCTCCAGGTCACCTCGCTCCGGGACTTCCAGGCCCGCTCCGCGGCGTCCGCCGCCCGCGCGGCCAGCGTCTCCACGTAAAGCGCGTCGGCCTCCCCCCACCCGAACATGCCGCCGATCGCCGGGCCGCTGTGCGTGTGGGTGGCCCCCAGGAAAACGTCGTCGGCCCGGCAGCCGATTCGAGCGGCAACCGCCTCCCGGATCCGCGGGGAGAGCCCGCGGGGGGTGACGCAGGTCTCCAGACTGAGGACGACCGCCCGCCTTCCGCGGTCGCTCACCGCCAGGGCGCGCGCGGAGATCGGCGCCAGGATCGCGAGGGCCGCACGGTTGCGATAGGGGCCGTAGCCGGCCAGCTGGACGCCGAGCCGCGGCGTGATGTCGGCAATCCCGAAACCCGCCTTCATCGCAGCGCGGGCGATGCGGAGCCGTTCACGCGCTCGTGGTCGCGCAGGGCGCCGATGTTCGCCTCCACCTTCAGGATGATCTCGGCGATCCGCCCAATCGACTTGCTGCAGTCCTTGTCGATGAAGTCAAAGTGCGTCTCGATCGCGTTGGCGACGCGCCAGCGGCAGTTGGGCAGCGCCATCCCCCGGTAATCCGTGCGGGCCTGCTTGAGGCTGGCGAGCCAGGGGACGGCCGGGCCCTTGTAGCCCTGCCACTGGAGGCGCCGCCAGTCGGGCACGGGCGAGGGCACGTAGCCGTAGGCGTGCAGCCCCTCCGCCTTGAGGGCGGCCGCGAAGGTGTCGCGGGTGATGCCGGCGGCCTCCGGGTTGAAGGTCATCGTGACCATGTGGAACGAGGGCTTGTCCTTCCCGTAGTCGGGCATGCGCACGAACTTCGCGGAGGAAATCTTCTTTCTGAGGAGTGCGGCGTGGAACCGGCGCCGTTCCAGGCGGCCGTCCAGGAGACCGAGCTGCTCGGTGAGGAGGACCGCATTGAGCGGCGTCACGCGGTACGTGTCGATCAGCGAGTCGACATAGGGCCGAAGGTCGGCCGGAAATCCCGGGTCTCCCCAGCGGCCCATGTGCTGGCCCACCATCGCGCCCTTCCAATAGACCCGCTCGTGGGGGGTCACCAGGTAGCCTGCCTCCGTGGTCGCCAGGACCTTTCCGCCCATGCATGAGAATCCGGCGGCGTCGCCGACCGTGCCCACGCGCTGGCCGGCGCTCTCCGCGCCATGCGCCTGGCTGCCGTCCTCGATCAGGGCCAGGCCGTGCTTGTCGGCGATCGCGCGCAGCCGCTTCAGGTTGGCCGGCTGGCCATAGAGGTGGACCGCGAGGATTCCCTTGGTGCGCGGCGTGATCGCCGCCTCGATCAGGTCCGGGTCGATGAGCCCCGTGTCGCGCTTCACGTCGACGAAGACGGGGACCGCGTTCTGGTGGAGCAGGCAGGAGATGGACGCGCCCCAGGTGTAGGGCGTGGTGATGACCTCGTCGCCAGTGGCGATATCAAGCCCGGCCAGCCCGGAAACGAGGGCTGCGTGGCCGGATGCCGTCGCCAGCACATGCCGCCCGCCGTGATAGCGCGACAGGGCCTCCTCGGCCTCGGCCACCTCCGGCGAGTGCTTCTTGCTCAGGCCGATCACCTTTCCGTCCCGGAGCACCCCGGCCGCGCGTTCCAGGGCGCGCTTCGAGAACTGCGGGTAGGCGGGGTAAACCACCTTGCCGACTGGGGCGCCCCCGAGGAGCGCAAGCTTGGCCGCGGGCTTCGAACGTTTCTTCGTCGTCATTTGCCCGAGCCTAGCAGCCCGGCGGACTGGCGGTCGAGAAAAAGCCGGGCATTGCCCGAGCGCCGGAGAATCGAGGCGGGGCAGGCCGTCCCGATCGGCCCCTCCAGGGTTGCCTTCACCGCGGCGGCCTTCCGCGCCTCGGGCACCAGGCAGAAGATCGATGCGGGCCGCAGCAAGGTGGGGATGGTCAGCGTGATCGCGTGGGTGGGGACCGAGGCAAGGTCCGGGAAATGCCCCTCGCCGACCTGCTGCCGCCGGCAGGCCTCGTCGAGAGCCACGATTTTCACGTCGACCGGGTCGTTGAAATCGGCGACCGGCGGATCGTTGAAGGCGATGTGGCCGTTTTCCCCGACCCCCAGGGAGATGACGTCGACGGGGGCCGCCGCAAGAAGGGCTGCATAGCGCGCGCACTCCGCCGCCGGGTCGGGGCTGTCGCCCCTTATATAGTGGAAGGCGCGCGGGTGTGCCGGGATTTCCACCCGTTCCCGCATCCACCGCCGGAAGCTTGCGGGGTGGTCGGCGGCCATCCCGACGTACTCGTCCATGTGGAAGCACTCGATCCGCTCCCAGGGCAGCGCCTGCTCCCGCAGCAGGCTCGCCGTGTAGGGAATCTGGGAATTGCCCGTCGCCATGATGAAGCGCGCGGTCGCCTTGACTGCGAGCACCTCCCGAAGCCGGGCTGCGACGAGCGCGGCGGCGGCGCGGCCCAGATCCTCGCCGCTTGCATGGATGCTGACTTCAAGTAATCCGGCCGGAAAGCGGCACAGGGGCGGCGGGACGGCGGGGAATTCGTTCATAGGTGTTGATAAGGGGACCGGGCCCTGAGAGATAGCTGCTTATGAAAATCGAAGGCAAGCCGCGCGTCAGCCTGTTCGACATCCAGGTGAACGGGTTTGCCGGCGTCGACTTCCAGGATCCGGAGCCGGACGCCGGGGAATTGCGCCGGGCGTGCGCCGCGCTTCGGAGCCACGACACCCACCGGATCCTCCTCACCCTGATCACCGATTCGATTGACGCCCTGGAGCAGACCTTTGCCCGAATCGAGGCGATCCGAGTCAAGGACCCGCTCGTCCGCGAGACCGTTGCCGGTTATCACCTCGAGGGCCCCTATTTGAACCCTGAGGACGGATTCAGGGGCGCCCATCCCCTGAACCGGATCAAGGGGCCGGACCTGCGCGAGTACCGCCGGCTCCAGAAGGCGGCCGGGGGCAATATCCGTCTGCTCACCCTTGCCCCCGAGTGGCCCGGCAGCTCCCGCTTTATCCGTGCCCTGGCGCGGGACGGGGTGGTTGTCGCGCTCGGGCACACGGACGCCTCCAATCGGGACATTGACCGGGCGATCGCAGCCGGCGCGACCCTCTGCACCCACCTGGGCAACGGCTGCCCGGCCCTCATGGACCGGCACGACAACATCATCCAGCGGCTGCTCGCCCGCGACGAGCTGGTCGCCTGCCTGATCCCGGACGGGATCCACCTGCCCCCTGCCGTCTTCAGGAACTTGGTCCGGGGAAAGCCTCCGGGTAAGGTCGTCATCACGACCGACGCCATGGCCGCCGCGGGCGCCCCGCCCGGCCGGTACAAGGTCGGGACGGTGACCGTAGAATGCGGACGCGACGGGGTTGTCCGGCTCCCGGGGACCCGGTACTTCGCGGGTTCGTCCCTGACCCTCGAGAAGGGCGCCGCCAACGCCGCCCGCTGGACGGGCGCGACCGCGGCTGAAGCCCGGGACTGGGCCTCCCGCCGGCCCGCGGCGCTCTTCGGGATCCGGCTCCCCCGAATCTGAACCGCACGGGTTAGCCCGGATATTTCATGAACACAGGATGAAGATCGTCAAAATTCCGGAGCAGAAAAGCCCGAAGGCGACCGAAGGTGGCCTCGTGAGGCCATAGAGGGAGCATGAGGGTTTTTATGCCCGGAATTTGAACGAGATTCGCCTGTGCTTCATGAAATATCCGGGTTAGTGCACCTCGTAGATTTCGACGACCGCCTGGCCTGTTTCCCCTCCCACCCCGCTTACAAAGGCCGAATAGTTGCCCGGAGGCAGGGAAACCAGCAGGACGGAATCCGCGTGCGCGGGGATGAGCGGGTAGGCACCCACCGCGGACGCCACAGCCGCCAATGTCGCATCGCCGCCCCACCCCGCGTTCGTGTAGATCACCTGTCCGGCTCCGTTCAAAATCTGAAGCAGGGGCTGGTCAAGGTTACCGGTGAGACCGAATGTGTCCGAAAGCCCCGGACCGATGCCGCGGATCAGGAGGGTGTCGGCGTCGGTGCCCCCGATCACGAACCCGCCGATAAGGATATGGCCACCTGTCCCGGCGAAATCCCGCGCGGACAGGTTGACAATCCGCGCGGCCGCCGAGCCCGAGTCGGCATCGTAGATTTCCATGGCGCCCAATCCGGTCGCCGGTCCGGTGCCCGCGGTGCTGACCCAGGTATTATAGCTGCCCGGTGACAGCGTGTTGCCCAATACGGAGTCCGCCGAGCCCTGCTGGAGCGCGTAGGCGCCGACGGGAAGCATGGCCGCATTGGCCACTCCGCTCGAACCCCATCCATTGTTGGCCGCAAGGTGATTCAGGGAGCTGTCGAAAAGGTCGACCACGGGATTCGCCACAACCTGGGTTGGGTTGAGCAGCGAGGGAAAATTATAGGCCATTCCGGGTCCAAGCCCGCGGATCAGGACAGGCTTCGGACCTGCGCCGGCTAGCGCAAAGCCCCCGAAGAGTATCCCCGGCCCGGTGTTGCCGGTCGTGACGCCCACGTCGCCCCGCGCTGAAATATTCCTGAGGAAACCCGCCGTGCCGCTGGGGTCCACGGTCAGCACGGCGCCCGCGCTGGTGACCGCTCCTTCGCTGCTCGTCGCCACGCAGGCGTAGCTGCCGGCATTTGCCGCCGTTGCCGCTGAAACGAGCAGGATGGGATCTGTCGCCCCCGGGATCGGCGAGCCGTTCAGGAGCCACTGGTAGGAGGGCGCGGGCGTTCCGTTGGCGAGTGCGCTGAATGCCGCGCTCCGGCCCAGGGCAATCGTGACCGGCTGTGGATTGACCGCGAAATGCGGCGAGTCGAGCGGAAGGGAGAAGACAGCTCCGGCCCCAGCCGCCTCCCCGATCCCATAGATTGTCCCGTCGTTTCCCTGCACGGCCTGAAAACCGTTCCACGCGCCGGGAATGGTCTGAAGCGCCTCATAACCCGAGCCGTCGGTGCCGATCCGGAAGAGGCTGGCAAAGGGCACGCCGTCGAATGAGCTAAAGACTTCGGCGCCGTACAACGCCCCGTCCGCACCCTGAAGCAGGAGTTGGACAACAGAGGGGGACCGGGTGTAGCCGGTCAGCTGGGACGGCAATGCCGAGAGAACGGCCTGACCCGAGCCGTCTGGGTTCATTTTCTCGATCGATGTCCCAATCGTTCCGTAAAGCGCCCCATCGCGGCCGACCACCTCCGGAATGCCGGTCATGTTCGTGTTGGTGTAATACAAGCTGTAATTGGATCCGTCGGGATTGATTTCAAAAACCCCCGTCGACACGCCTGTTGTCACCCCTCCGCTGAAATCACATAGGACCCCGCCCGCCAGTTGGAGCAGCGGCGTGTACACGCGGCCGACATTGTCAGCTGCAAACGCCTGCAGATTCGACCCATCCCAATTGACGGTTCTTCCGGTTTCTTAGTGGCTGAGAGGGACTGAGGCATGCAAGCTGTGGAGATGAGCGAACAGACCGACGAAGCGGCGGTAGCCGCGCATTACGGAAAGCTGCTGGGGATCAGTCTGCCGTGGAAGGTGCTGACGGC
>CAITEC010000077.1 GCA_903891325.1 uncultured Opitutaceae bacterium | reverse complement strand
GCCGTCAGCACCTTCCACGGCAGACTGATCCCCAGCAGCTTTCCGTAATGCGCGGCTACCGCCGCTTCGTCGGTCTGTTCGCTCATCTCCACAGCTTGCATGCCTCAGTCCCTCTCAGCCACTAAGAAACCGGAAGAACCTGATTATAGCAACCGCAGCCAGGTCCCGGTGAGCACAAGAAATCCGTGACATCGGCCGCTCCGGGGCTTGTAGTGGGGGGATGTCCGAGAAAAAGCCCCTTTTGATGCTGGGGCTGCCGAAGGGCAGCCTCCAGGATTCGACCATCGCCCTGTTTGCCAAGGCGGGCTGGAAGATATCGGTGAACTCGCGCTCGTACCGCCCGGAGATCGACGACGAGGAGCTCGACGGCCGGTTCATCCGCAGCCAGGAGGTGAGCCGCTATGTCGAGCTCGGCTTCTTTGACTGCGGTCTTTGCGGCTGGGACTGGGTCCAGGAGAACGGCTCGGACGTGGTGGAGGTCTGCGACCTGATCTACAGCCGCGCCTCCGCGAAGAAGTCACGCTGGGTCCTCTGCGTCCCCGAGGCCTCCGCGTTCAAGACCCCCTCCGACCTTGCCGGCAAGCGGATCGCGACGGAGCTGGTCGGCACGGTGAAGAAGTACTTTGCGGAGCGGAAAATCCCGGTCGAGGTCGAGTTCTCGTGGGGCGCGACCGAGGTCAAGGTGCCGGACCTGGTCGACGCGATCGTCGACCTGACCGAGACGGGCGGCTCGATCCGCGCAAACAAGCTTCGCATCCTCGACACGATCATCGAGACGAACACCAAGCTGATCGCCAACCGGAAGAGCTGGGCGGACCCGGCGAAGCGCCGGAAGATCGAGACGATCGCCCTCCTGCTCACCGGCGCCCTCGAGGCAGGCTCGAAGGTCGGGCTGAAGATGAACGCGCCGAAGGCGGCGCTCGATTCCATCCTCAAGACGATCCCCGCCCTTCGCAACCCGACGATCTCGCCGCTGAGCAATCCGGACTGGATCGCGCTGGAGACCATCATCGACGAGAGCGTCGTCCGCGAGATCGTGCCCAAGCTCAAGTCGCTCGGGGCCGAGGGCATCGTGGAGTATCCCCTGAACAAGGTCGTCTATTGATGTCGCGCGTCACCCTCGGGTTGTTGCAGCACTCCTGCGGGGCCGACCCGGCCGCCAACCTGAGGACCGCACTTTCGATGGCCGCGCGCGCAGCGGACCAGGGGGCGCAGGTCATCTGCACCCAGGAGCTGTTCCGCTCGCGGTATTTCTGCCAGAGCGAGGACCACGCGCATTTCGCCCTGGCCGAGCCGGTGCCCGGCCCGTCGACGGAGGCGTTCAGCCGCTTCGCGCGCGAGCGCGGGGTCGTGGTCGTCGTCTCCGCCTTTGAGAAGCGGGCCAGCGGGCTCTACCACAATACGGCGGCGGTCATCGACGCGGACGGCGCGCTCCTGGGCGTCTACCGGAAGATGCACATTCCCGACGATCCGCTCTACTACGAGAAGTTCTACTTCACGCCCGGGGACACCGGGTTCCGCGCCTGGACGACCCGCTTCGGGAGGATTGCGGTGCTGATCTGCTGGGACCAGTGGTTTCCCGAGGCCGCGCGGCTGGCCGCCCTCGAGGGAGCGGAGGTCATCCTCTACCCGACGGCGATCGGCTGGCATCCCCGCGAGAAGGCGGCCCACGGCGCCGCCCAGCACGAGGCCTGGGAACTCATCCAGCGCGGACACGCGATTGCCAACGGCTGCTACGTCGCCGCCTGCAACCGGATCGGCCACGAGGGCCCGCCCGCATCCGGGGCCGGGGAGGGGATCGAGTTCTGGGGCCGGAGCTTTGTCGCGGGGCCGGGCGGGGAGATCCTCGCGAAGGCGTCGGCGGACCGGGAGGAGATCGTCCTGGTCCCGCTCGACCTGGCCCGCGTCGACGAGACGCGGACCCACTGGCCCTTCCTGAGGGACCGCCGCATCGATGCCTACGGGGGCATCACCCGGCGCTTCGCCGACCGTGAAAAAGGCTCCTGACAGTCGATCAAAGGGGTCATGTCCCAACTTCTTAAATCCCGGATTTAAGAAGTTGGGACATGACCCCCTCCCGGCGGCGCTCGGATTCCGGATGCCGGCCGAGTGGGAGCCGCAGGCCGCGGTGTGGCTCTCCTGGCCGCACAACCGGGCGACCTGGCCGGGCAAGTTCCGCCCGGTTCCGCGGGCCTTCGCGACGATTGTCGCCCACATCAGCCGCTTTGAGACCGCGCAGGTCAACATCGCCCGGCCTCTCCAGGCCCGGGCCCGCGCGCTGGTCCTGGCCGCGGGCGCGGATCCGGCCAACGTGCGCTTCCATGACCACCCGACTGACGACGCGTGGTGCCGCGACCACGGGCCGATCTTTGTGCGCAACGACCGGACCGGCGAGGTCGCCGCGACGCACTGGGGCTACAACGCCTGGGGACGGAAATATCCCCGCTTCAGGAAGGACGCGGCGATTCCCGCCCGGGTGGCGCGGACCCTGGGCCTGCGCCGGTTCCGGGGCCCGATGGTGCTCGAGGGAGGATCGATCGATGTCAACGGCCGGGGGCTGCTCCTGACGACGGAGTCCTGCCTGCTGAACCCGAATCGCAACCCGCGGCTCGACCGGGGGCGGATCGAGGCGAACCTTCGGGACTGGCTCGGTGTCCGCGATATCCTGTGGCTGGGCGAGGGGATCGCCGGCGACGACACGGACGGGCACGTGGACGACTTTGCGCGCTTTTTCAGCGCCGACGGGATCCTGGTGTCCGTCGCCGCGGGCCCGCGCGATCCGAACGCCCGGGTCCTCGCGGCTAACCGGGAGCGCCTCCGCGGCTTTCGCACGCCGGGGGGCCGGCGTTTCCGGATTGTCGAGCTGCCGATGCCTCAGCCCCTCAGCCATGCGGGGCATCCGCTGCCTGCCTCCTACGCCAATTTTCTGGTCATCAACGGTGCGGTGCTCATGCCCGCCTTCCGGCAGCCGCGGCGGGACGCCGTCGCCGCCGAGGTGCTGGCCGGCTGTTTTCCCGGCCGGGAAATCATCCCCATCGACTGCCTGGACCTGGTCTGGGGCCTGGGGACGATCCACTGCCTGACCCAGCAGCAGCCCTCCTGACGGCAGTGGATTGAGAGGGTGGAGCGCGATCTCCGAGCGCGCTGAGCGACAATAGCCCCAAACCAGCGTGCCCGGAGTTCCCGCTCCACCCTCAATCCAATACCCCCGCTGTTTGATTAATTTTGTAATGGCGGCTAGAATCCTGCTTGCTCCGCTGCAGACCCCCTTACGCCGATGATCAAAATCAAGTTCCCGACCGGGCTCGCCCTTCTCGCCACGCTGGTGCTCGCGGGCTGCGACAGCGCACCGGACACCCTGCGGGAGGGGCTGGGATTCGACGTGCCCGCGCACTCGCGGACCTTTCCCGGCGGGCAGAAGGAGACGTTCGTCGCGGCCCGCGCCGCGCTCGGGCCCATGGGCTTTCGCTTCGTGAAGGGGGGGCCCGCCCAGGGTGTGCTCGAGGCCATCAGCGACGTTTCCAACGGCGAGTCGATGTCCAGCGCCCAGCAGTTCCGGATCAAGGCCACCTTTGTCGGGGCACCTGACGGCGGAGGCACGCGGGTCGACGTCCGGATGACCCAGATCATCCAGGAGGACTCCGAGCACCAGTTGAGCATGGCCACGGAGTCGCCGCTGACGGACACGCCGCTTTACGAGGTTTTTTTCCACGGAATCCAGCAGGAGCTCAGCGCGCCGGCCAAGCCCTGACCGGGCGCCCGCCCGGGCGCAGGCCGGAGCCGTCCTTTGGCAATTGGCTCAGGGGCAACAGGCAACGGATATCCAACATTGTTCTTGCGCAGGCTGCCGGGGCATGAGAGTGTGACCCTTCGCGGCATTTTTTATCGGTCAAGCCAGCGTCGCCGCGATGCTCCCGCCGGCTTTTCCCGTCAGTCTAACCGTCAACCCTCGGTCCCGCCTCGGCGGGACCATCCACGACGGGCAGGCGCTTCGGAGCAGGCGCCGGCCGGCCGTGTCATCGCCTATGAGCTCAGTAATGCAAGACCTGCTCGCGCAGTCCTCCTTCGACAAGTTGAAGGAAGGGGCAATCGTATCGGGCACCATCACGGAAATTCGCCAAAACGACGTTGTCGTCGACATCGGCGGCAAATCGGAGGGCACCATCCCGGCCAACGAATTCATCGACATCGGGGAGCTGCAGATCGGCTCCCAGATCGAGGTCCTCGTTGAAAAGCTCGAGGACATGAACGGCAGCCCCATCCTGTCGTTCGACAAGGCGGAGCAGAAGAAGAACTGGGACAACATTCTCACCCGATTCCCCGAGGGGTCGGTCGCAACGGGCCGCGTCAAGGCCAAGGTCAAGGGGGGGCTCATCATCAGCATCGGCGTCGACGCCTTCATGCCGGCCTCCCACATCGACGTGCAGCCGCCCAAGAACCTGGACCAGTACGTCGGGCAGACCTACGACTTCAAGGTCCTGAAGATCAACCTCGAGCGCCGGAACATCGTCCTGTCGCGCCGCGAGCTGATCGAGGAGCAGCGCACCGCCAAGCGCCGCGCGCTCCTGGACTCCATCCAGCCCGGCCAGGTCCGCAAGGGCGTGGTCAAGAACATCACCGACTTCGGGGCCTTCATCGACCTCGACGGCATGGACGGCCTCCTCCACATCACCGACATGAGCTGGGGCCGCATTTCGCACCCCTCCGAGATGGTCAAGCAGGGCGAGGAGGTCCAGGTCATGATCATCGAGGTGAACCGCGAGAAGGAACGCGTTTCGCTCGGCCTCAAGCAGACCACCCGCAATCCCTGGGACGAGATCGACCGGAAGTTCCCGGTCGGCACCAAGATCCACGGACGGGTTGTCAACCTCGTGCCCTACGGCGCCTTCGTCGAGATCGAGCCCGGGGTCGAGGGCCTCGTGCACATCACGGAGATGTCCTGGACCAAGCGCATCACCAAGCCCTCCGAGCTGCTCAAGGTCAGCCAGGAGGTCGACGCGGTCGTCCTGGGGATCCAGAAGGAGGAGCAGAAGATCTCGCTGGGCTTCCGCCAGCTCGAACCCAACCCGTGGGACATGGTCCGCCACAACTACCCGATCGGGGCGCGCGTGCGCGGCAAGGTCCGCAACATGACCACCTACGGCGCCTTCATCGAGCTCGAGGAGGGCATCGACGGCATGGTGCACGTCTCGGACATGAGCTGGACCCGCAAGGTCAACCTCCCGTCCGAGATGCTCAAGAAGGGCGACGAGGTGGACGCGATCGTCCTCGACGTCGATCCCCAGCAGCAGCGCATCAGCCTGGGCATGAAGCAGCTCGCAACCGACCCCTGGTCGGACATCGACGCCTTCTTCAAGATCGGCGACGTCGCCCAGGGCACCGTCACCAAGGTCACCTCCTTCGGCGCCTTCGTGGAGCTCAAGGACGGCATCGACGGCCTGGTCCACATCTCGCAGATCAGCGAGGACCGGATCGACAAGGTGAAGGACCATCTCAAGCCGGGGCAGCAGGTCTCCGCGCGCGTCATCAAGATCGACCGCGACGAGCGCCGCCTGGGGCTCTCGATCAAGGCCGCCAACTACGACACCGACCAGCTCGCCGCGGAAACGGCGACCTACGAGGCGTTGAAGCGCAGCGCGGGCAACGACATGATGAATCTCGGCGACATCCTCGACGAGGCCTCCAAGAAGGAAGACACGCCTCCCGCGGAATGAGCGCCCGTCCGTGAAAATCGGCCTGCTCGGCGGAAGCTTCGATCCCGTCCACTTCGGCCATCTGCTGGCGGCCCAGGATGCCTACGAGCAATGCAAGCTCGACAGGCTCATCCTGGTGCCCGCCGCGCGGGCGCCGCTGAAGTCCGACGAGGCGCATTCCTCCGCGGAGGACCGGCTCGCCATGCTCCGCGCGGCGGTCGAGTGGGACCGCCGCTTCGAGATATCGGACGTCGAGCTCAGGCGGGGTGGGGTCAGCTTCACGATCGACTCGGCCCGCCACTTCCGCGCGCTTTACCCGAATGACGAGCTGTACTGGATCATCGGGGGCGACCAGCTGCCCCACCTCCACAAGTGGAAGGACGTCGGCGAACTGGCCGGGCTCATCGACTTCATCTTCCTCGAGCGCCCGGGCTACCCGGTGAAGGGGACCCCGGAGATCCCCGGCCTGAGGCTGCACCGCTGCGACGGGCATCTGCTGGCGATCAGCTCCACGGAGCTGCGGGAGCGGATCCGCCGCGGGCTCTCCCTCGATTATTTTGTTCCGCACAAGGCGATAGTGTGCATCAAGGAGAGGCGCCTTTACCTCGACGAAAGCCGAAAAACCGAATGAAGACCAAGCCCCTGGCGTCGCGCGAACTGGCGAAAATCTGCTGCGCGGCCCTCGCCGAGAAGAAGGCCGCCGACCTGCGGGTCCTCGACGTGGGCGAGCTCTCGTCGCTCACCAACTTCCTCGTCATTGCGACGGGCACTTCCGAACCCCACCTGCGGGCCCTCCGCGTCGAGCTGACCAAGGCCCTGGCCGAGGCGGAGGTCCGCCCCGTCCGCGCGGAGTCGATCGCCGAGAGCGGCTGGATCGTCGTCGACGCCTTCGACGTGATGGTCCACCTCCTCACCCCCGAGATGCGCGACCGCTACGGGCTGGAGAACCTCTGGAAGGACGCCGAGGAGATCCCGGTCGCCCGGCTCCTGGCCCCCGCCCCGAAAAAGGTGCGCAAGCCGGCGGGAAAGCCGGTCCGCAAGCCGGCCCGGCCGAAGGCCAAGCCCCGTCAGAAGCCGTAGCCGAGGGTTGTCGTGACCCGCTGCTCCGCGCGGGTTGTCGGGTCGGCGACGGCGTTGTCGTACTGGTACTCGAAGTGGAGGTTGAGCGAGACATGGTCGCTGATCTTGCCGGAGAGCGTCGTGTGCAGCTTGTAGTCGTAGTCGCGCTGGTTGCCGGTCGCCGGCGTGATCGTGTCGGGGACGACCCCCGACAGCCCGCGGCTTTCGGGCGAATACTGCGCGGTGACGTCCTCGCTGAAGGTGTAGCGGCCGTTGATCTTGTAGGTATAGTCCTGAAACATGTTTCCCAGGTAGGTGAAGCCCTTCTGGACGCCCGCCGCATCGAGCTGCTCGCCGGTGAGCCCGGCGCCGATGTCCACCGTGTGACCCCGGGACTGGATGATCTTGTATCCCAGGCCGGCGTTCTGCTCGGCCTGGTAGTGGATCCGCTTGACCTTGTCCGTTTTGTAGGTCGTGTCCGACTGGGAAAAGAGCCGCCCCGACAGGGTGTGACGCCACCGGGCTGCGGCGTCCTCCTCATCCATGGTCGCCACGCCGCCGATCGACCCGTATTGGAACTGACTGGTGAATTTGTAGTTGTTGAGGTTGATCGTCCGCTCGAACTCGTCGCGCAGGTCGAGCGACACGGTGCGGATGTCGTTTGAGACGGTATTGTCGTACCCGAACTCAACCTTTCTGATCCAGCCCTTGGGAGGGGTCATGGAGGCCACCGGGGCTTTCCGGGGCTTCGCGACGGCGACCGGGGTCGCCGTCGGGCCGGCCGCCGGCGAATCGAGGACCGTTGCCCCCTTCTCGGGCACCGCGATCGGGCCCAGGACGTCCGAGGTGAAATAGAGGGTGCCCCCGGCGCGCCGCGTCACGGTGCCGGTCAGGCGGTCGCCGTTGGGCAGCACGAGCACCGAGGCGCGGGTGGCCCCGGCGGTCGCGAGGATCATCGCGGCGGCGAGGAGGGATAGTATGAGGTTATTCGGTAAAATCATGATTGAATGGCGGCTGAAAATCCGGTCCGCACAGGTATGCGGGTTTTCGGGAGAGTCCACCGCGCCGAACCGGGAATAGGGGCGGCTTATGGCGGTCAGCGGATGATATTATATTTGAAGATCACCCAGAGGGCGCGGAAGCCGTCCCGCCAGCCGACCTTCTTGCCTTCCGCATAGGTGCGCCCCGAGTAGCTGATCCCGACCTCGTAGATCACCACGTCGAGCTTGGAGATCTTCGCGGTGATTTCCGGCTCAAAGCCGAAGCGCTCCTCCTCGATCGTGATCTTTTGGAGCACGTCGCGGCGGAACACCTTGTAGCACGTCTCCATGTCGGTGAGGTTCAAGTTGGTTGCCATGTTGGAAAGCAGCGTGAGGACCTTGTTCCCGATCATGTGCCAGAAATAAAGCACCCGGTGCGCCTGCCCGCCCATGAACCGCGAGCCGAAGACAACGTCCGCCTTCCCGTCGAGGATCGGCTTGAGCAGGACGGGGTATTCCGCCGGATCGTATTCCAGGTCGGCATCCTGGGGAATGACGATGTCCCCGGTCGCCGCCGCGAAGCCGGTCCGCAGCGCCGCGCCCTTCCCGCGATTGACGTCGTGGTAGATGATCTTGTCCACGAGGGGCGCGATCTGCGTCCGCAGCACGTCGCGGGTCCCGTCGCGCGACCCGTCGTCGACAATAATGATCTCCTTGTCCCCCACCGGGGAAGCCCGCACCCGATCCACCAGCGACCGGATGGTCTTGGCCTCGTTGTAGCAGGGAATAACAATGGAAATGCGCATTTTCTGGCCCCCAGTTAATGAAGAATCCCCCAAAACCGGCAAGACAATCGATGGATTGAGGTGGAGCGCGATCTCCGAGCGCGCTTGTCCGGCAACTGAGTCGATCTAGCGCGCTCGGAG
>CAITEC010000076.1 GCA_903891325.1 uncultured Opitutaceae bacterium | reverse complement strand
TGTCCGCGGGCTGGGAGGATCTCAACGATGCGGAGGAGCTGGGGCAGGATCCGGTGCACCAGATGGCGGCGGGAGAGGAGGAGCTCGGCAGCGTGCCGACCTTATCGCGCTTCGAGAACGCGCAGAACCGGGCGAGCGCGTGGGCGGTGAACCAAGAGTTGGTCGAGCAGTTCATCCGCTCCAAGCCGAAGGCGCCGGCGTACCTGATCCTGGACTTTGATGCGACGGACACTCCGGTGCACGGGCAGCAGGAGGGCCGGTTCTTCCACGGCTACTACAACTGCCACTGCTTCCTGCCGCTGTACGTTTTTTGCGGCGACCAGCTGCTGGTGGCGTACCTGAGGAAAAGCAATATCGACGCGGCCAAGCACGCTTGGGCGATCCTGAAATTGCTCGTGCGGCGGCTGAAGGCAGCGTGGCCGCGGACGAAGATCGTGATCCGGGCGGACACCCGCCGGTACCGTGTCCTTGCACCGGATGCCTTCTCAGCTCTTCGGTGGATTCGAGACCGCTGATGACGGCACCAAGGTGGCCACCGCTGAAAAAGCCCTTTTCGATCTTCTCTATCTCGGCCCGACCCGCTCCCGGCTATTCGTCCACCTGCCGGAAATCGAATTTCCAAAGTCCTTCCGCTGGGCCGATGTTGTTCGTTGGACGAAAAGGATCACAGGCAAGAGCCGACGGACATTCGTCGAACAAAAGTTGGCGGCGCTCCGATCGGAAAAGGCTGTTGAGAGTTGAGAAATGACCCCGCGCTCTGCTCCCTCCGCCGTCACCGCTCATTCTTGAGAAAGACGCGGATTTCGTCGTGCGTTCCGCAAAGGTGAAAGACGAGCGCCTCGCCTTCGCGTTGGAATACGAGGCGGAGGTCCCGGCCGCAGCGGCACTCCATAAATGGCACGATCCGTCGCAAGCCAATGCCGGCATGAAGGTGCGGGTGGCCGTATGCGAGGGCCGCTGCCTTCATCGCCGTGAAAACCTCGTTCCGGCGATCAACGGGAATGCTCTTTAGAAACCGTGGAGTGGCCGAAAGCTTCACTGGGCTAGGTCTTCAACGCTGCGTATTTCCCTCAATGTGCCGGCGCGGCGCGCCCGGGCGGTTTCCTGGCGCATACGCTTTCCCGCCTTAACCTCATCGGACGCGGTCAATTCGTACTCCCTCCCAAAATACGCCTCGTCGGATTCCATGACGGCGAAGGGGATGCCCCGGTGATGGACCAATTGGGTCAGCGCCATCGATACGTACGTCCCCGCGTCGAGCCCAAGCTGCGAAAGGAGCGCATCGCTCTTTCGCTTCAGCGAACTATCCACGCGAGTCCTCAACTGTACCGTTGTAGATGCCATGACTCAAATGTGCTCAAACTGACTCATCTGTCAAACCTATCCCTTGGTAGGGGCCGATCCTAAGGGCCGATCCAAGGGGTCATATCTGGACTCTGGACAAAAATCAGCCCACCGGGATTAAGCGACCACCAGCCGCTTTCAGTGGAGTTCACCCGCCAAGGCTGAAGCGGCGAGGGCTAGTTTCTGGAAAGCTCAGGGGCCAAACATATGGGGTCGCGCCGCTATTTTTTGATTCTGGCCGAGACCAAAGGCGCCCTTTTGGCCGGATCCCAGGAGTCATCACGACCCCTTTCGACCCGCAGCCGACCTCGCGCCAACAGTTGAGAGTTGAGACGTGAGGTTGGCCTGATTTGACGGACCGACAATTGGCGCCAAAACGCAGGCTGGAGCACACGCGGGGTCGCGCCCAGCCTGGCCGGGTTCGGCGAAGGGCGAGCCGTTACCGCGGCCCTCGTTTGACTCGGAGGACAAAAAGGGCCAATCCCACGCCTTCAACGGGGCGTGTCGGGGACGATCCGCCCACCCAAGCAAATCATGCCACCCCCGCTTCGCAGCAAGGCTGACCGGGCCCAGTTTACGACATGGGCGAACCGCCAGCTCTGGCTTTTCGGGTGCGATCTCGAGACGGAGTGGCGGCAGGCGCAGGAGGAGGGACGGGAGCTGGGGCCGGTCACGGCGGAGTTCGACCGCCTGCGCCGGACCGAGCCTCGCGCGGACTACCATGAAAATCTCCTGTCCGGCCGCCGCGACCTGCGCTGGCTGGGGGACGCGCTGGCGCTGATCGACCGGGTGCAGGGGCTTCCGATGCGCGACGGGCGGGTCCGTGACGAGCCGGATGACCTCCCCGGGATCCGCCGCGCGCGATCCAGCGGGCCGGTCGTGCCGCGGTGGCGGGGGTCGAAGGCCGATTTCTCCGATCGGCTGCGCGGGGGATTTCTTGGCCGGGTCGCGGGCTGCATGCTCGGGAAGCCGTTCGAGACCGTGGACCGGGCCTCGATCCGCCTGTACGCCGAGGAGACGGGCAACTGGCCGCTTCGTTCCTATCAGCGCGAACCGACCGCGGCGGAGCTGCGGCGAATCCTGCGCCGGCGGCCCCGGCGTCCGGTCCGCTCGTGGCAACTGGCTTTTTATATTGATCGCTGCGACGGGTTCCCGGTCGACGACGACATCAATTACACGGTGATCGGCATGGAGGTGATGCGGCGCCAGGGCGCCGGCTTCACGCCCCTCGATGTGGCGTGCTTATGGGCGCAGCAATTGCCGATCCTGGCGGCCTGCACCGCGGAGCGCGCGGCCTATCGGAACTTCATCGAGGGCTGGCTTCCGCCGCGCAGCGCCACGCGGCGCAATCCCTATCGCGAATGGATCGGGGCCCAGATCCGGGCTGACTTTTTTGGCTATGCGGCGCCCGGCGACCCGCCGCGCGCCGCTGAGTGGGCCTGGAGGGACGCCTCGATCAGCCATGTGCGCAACGGCATCTATGGGGAAATGTGGGTGGCGGCGATGCTCGCCGCGGCCTACGTCCTGAATGACTGGCCATCTATCATCCGCGCGGGGCTCGCGCAGGTGCCCCGCCACTCCCGGCTTTACGCCGCAATCGAGCGGATCCTGGCGCAGCACGCGGGGGGCGCCCGGTACGGGGAAATGATCGACGGAATCCACGGGGAGTGGGACGAATTCAAGGCCCATGACTGGTGCCATGCGATTTCCAACGCGCAGATCGTCGCCGCGAGCCTGCTTCCCGGCGGCGGGTTCGGCCCGACGATAGGCCGGGCTGTTTCCGCCGGATTCGACACGGATTGCAACGGGGCGACCTGCGGCAGCCTCTGGGGTGTGCGGCACGGCGCCGGGGCGGTGCCCGACAAGTGGCTTCGCCCGCTTCGCAACCGGCTGCGCACCGCGCTCGCCGACTATTCCGACGGTCCCCTCGACGCCATGGCGCGGCGAATGGTCGCCGTCGCGGAAACCGTGAGGTCCTGAAATTCATCGTGACGACGGCTCCCGCCGAACCTGTGGTCCGCGACCTTGGGATATCTGGACCCTGGACAAAAAGGCAGCTGGAACCCCGACGGGCCGATTTTTGTCCAGAGTCCAGATATGACCCCTTTGCCCGGCCCCTGGCACGGCCTCTTCTCGCTGCGGGTCGGACCGGGCGGGGCCGTCTATGGGGCCACCGGTTACTGCATCTTCCGGATCAAGCCCGGCACGTGCGAGGTCGAGCGCGTCTGGCTCAACTCCGCCGACCCGAACGTCATCGATGTCGTGGGTCCGATCGTCGGCGACCAGTTTTACTTCGCCACGGGCTGGCGGCTGCGCGCGGTCACGCTGCCACCCGCCGGGTCCGGCCCCGGCTAGATTCCCAAATGCGGGACCAATTGGCAGCGGGAGGGGCGACCCTCAGGAAACCAATGGCCGATCAGGGACTGACATTGATCGTGAGGGTAAACTCCGGAGACTGGTTTCCTGCGGAGTCGTAGGCGATGAACACGACCTGGAAGGAGCCGGCCTGGGTCGGGTAGCCGACCAATTGTGTGTTAAGCGCGGCCAGGCCAGGTGCGGAGGTCTCCCAGCCGACCCATTCCA
>CAITEC010000075.1 GCA_903891325.1 uncultured Opitutaceae bacterium | reverse complement strand
GCCGAGCGTCCACAGGTGCCTGATCGTCGGGTTGTCGTTGATCTGCGCGCGGTCGTCGAAGAAAAAGGGCGCGGCAAAGCTGTTGTGGTAGGCCACCACGGCGGCCAACGCGATGAGCGCGCCGGCTCCGGCAATCCTGCACCGGTCGCCGGCCGGAATGGTTGCGGGTTCAGCGGCTGGCATCGTCGGGTTTCGCCTGGAGACGGGCCGCCGCTTCCAGCTCAGGCTTCGCCTCCGCGTCGCGCCCGAGGGCGTGGAGCACCTGGCCCAGGTTGTAGTGAACCTGCCCCAGGTCGGGATCCAGCCGGAGCGCGGCCTGGAATTCCGGCACGGAATCGGCGAGCCGGCCCGCGTTCGCCAGTGCCCCTCCCAGGTTCGCGTGCGCCTCGGCATAGGCGGGCCTGCGTCGGATCGCTTCCCGGAATTCCGCCATGGCACCGGGCAGGTCGCCGGACTGGACCATGAGATTGCCGAGGATATAGTGATCCTCCGGGGTTCCTGGAATGATCCGATAGGCTGCCTGGAACTCGGAGACCGCCTCCGGAAGCCGACCCATGTCGGCCAGCACCGCGCCGAGCCCGGCGTGCGCGCCGGCATCGTTCGGGCTCAGGTCCAGCGCCCGCCGATAATCCGCGTAAGCTTCCGCATCGCGGCTCTGCGCAGCAAGGGCCCTCGCCCGTTCACGGTACGCGCCGGGATAGTCGGGCTGAATCCTGATCGCCTCGTCAAATTCCGCCAATGCCTTGGGCAACTGTCCGGCCGCGGCAAATCCCCGGCCCAGGTCTGCATGAGCGGCGGGGGAGCCGGGCTTGTAGCCGACCGCCTTCTGGAATTGGTCGATCGCGGCGACGTTGTGACCCTCGTTCAGCAGGACAAGCCCCAGGTTCATTAGCGCGTCGGCGTAGTCGGGCGCCAGCCGGATCGCCTCCTCAAGCTCGGCCCGGGCCGCGGAATCATTCCCCTGGTGAAGCAGGGCCACCCCGAGATCGTAATGAGCCCGGGGATTACCGGAGCCCTGCGCCAGGGTGTCCCGCCACAGGGCGGTTTCCGAGGCGTAGGCTTTGTTTCGCTGGATGGTCGTTGCGATGAAGGCGAGGGCGATGGCGGCGAGGAGGGAGAGGGGGATGAATTGAGGGTAATACCCTCCTGCGTCCCGCGCTGCGGGACTTCGGCGGACAGGTCCTCTTTCCGTGGTACAATACTCCCACGCGGACGCTGCAAGGCAGGCGATAAGGGACAATAGGGGTGCCAGCGCGAGATACATCCTGTGTTCGGCGATGGTCTCCGTGGCGATCGGAACGATGCTGGAGGATGGGGCGAGGATCGCGATGAAGCAGGCTCCGGCAAAGCCGATCGCGGGGGCCCGGACAAGCCCCCAGGCGGTGATCCCGATCAGCGCCAGCACGACCGCGGCGGCGGCCGGAATTTCCGAAATCGAGTGAACCAGGTGGGGGCCGTAGTCGAAAACGAGCGGGTGCGGCCACAGCGACAGCTTCAGGTAGTGCGCGACCGCCGACACCTGCGTCAGGCCATAGAGTGTCCAGGGAATTCCCGTCCCAAACCCCGCCGTCCCTCCGCGACCCGAGGCGCCGATCACCTCCGCCAGGAGCACAAACCAGGTCAGGCCAAGCGCGACATGCAGCTTCCAGTGCCTCTCCCAGGCGCCGGCAAAGCTTCCGCTCACGAAGGTCCGGTCATAAAGGAAAACGATCACCGGGGCGGACACCATGACCTCTTTCGTTGCCATACCACAAATACAGGCGGCTACGGACAGTATCTGAAAACGGAGAGCAGGGACTGAAACCTGAGACCTGAGACCTGAAACCTGAGTCGATCCTTCGGACTCGACGGAGCGGATGAAGCCGTAGAGAGTGAGGAGGTAGAACAATCCCATAAGCGACTCGGCCCGCTGGATGACATAGGTGACGGATTCGGTCTGGAGGGGGTGGACGGTCCAGATGACGGCGATGGCCAGGGCAAGCCAGCAGGGTCGCGGGTCGTCAGCGACGGGTTGGGCAGCGGAGTCCAACGAGCGTGCTGCGGAGAGCCCGCTCCACCCGCCGATCCTTGCCCGCTTAAACGTGCGGCTGAGAATCCCGAAAAGCGTCAGGCCGGCCAGGATGTGAATCAAAAGGTTCAAGGCGTGGTAGCCCCAAACACTCGTTCCCCCAAGCGCATAATTGACCGCCAGGGTCAGGTTGAGAACGGGCCGGCCGCTCACGGTGAGCCCTCCCGGGGGCGGGGACATCGCAGCCCACAGCGGCCAGAGATGCCGGATTGTCGGGTTGTCGATTATTGACGGGCCGTCGTCAAAGACGAAGGGACCGGCAAAACTGTTGTGGTAGGCGGCCACGGCCGCGAGCACGAGGATCGCCCCGGCGGCCGCGGATGACAGTTTGCCCGATCTTGCCATCGGGGGAGTGTGCCGGGGGTCCCAACCCTTGACAAGAGCCAGTCAATGCCCGGCCCGCAGGCGGGCGGCCTCCGCATTCTGGGCCGCGGCCTCGTCGTGGCGCCCCGCCTGCTCAAGCACGACGGCGTAGTTTGCGCGGATGGCCGGATTGCGGGGCTGAATCCTCAGCGCCTGCTCGTACTGGGAGATCGCCTCGGCCAGGCGGCCGGTCGCCGCCAGGATCACGGCAAGGTTGCTCCGGGCCTCCGCATAGCCCGGTCGCACCCGAATCGCCTCCTCCAGATGTGAAATTGCCTCAGGAAGACGGCCCGTGTTGGCCAGCGCGCCCCCGAGATTCGCGTGCGCCTCCGCATAATCGGGCTTGAGCCTCACCGCCTCCTCGAGGCTGGGGATCGCCTCCGCCGCCCGGCCCAGTTGGAAGAGCAGGCCGCCGAGCGCGTTTTGGGCCTTTGCGTTGCCGGGCTCCAGTTTTACGGCGGCCATGAATTGCCCGGCGGCCTCGGGCAGCCGGTTCATCTGGACCAGCGTGGTCCCGAAATTCTCATGGGCGTCCGCCAGGTCGGGTTTGGCCCTCAGCGCCGCCTGGTACTGGAGCACCGCATCCTCGAGCCGGCCGGTCTCCGAGTAGATGACCCCGAGGTTATTGCGGGCCTCGGCGTAGTCCGGATCGAGACGGAGCGCCCTCTCGTAGCCCGCCGCGGCCTCCGCAACCCTCCCCTGGTGATCGAGGGCGTTCGCCAGGTTGCAGAGCGCGACGGGCGAATCGGGGCTCAGGCGCAGTGCCTCGGTGCACTCGGCGATCGCCTCGGCAGTGCGGCCCGAGTTGGTGAGCGCAATGCCGAGGTTGATGTGCGCCTCCACTAAATCCGGGTTCTCCTTCAGGGCCTGCGTGAGCTGCTCAATCGCCTCGGGCAGCCGGCCCTCATTCGTGAGAAGAACCCCGAGATTATTGCGGGCGCGGTAGAAGCCCGGATAAACGAGGATCGCCCTCTCATATTGGCCCATGGCCGCAGCGGGGTGGCCCGTCTCCACCAGCGCGATGCCCAGGTTGTAATTGGCCTGAAAGTCAAAGGGATCGATCCGGAGCGCTTTTTCGAAAAGCGTGATCGCCTCCGGTCGCTGGCCCTCGGCGAGCAGCGCGGCCCCAAGGTCGGTGATGGCGAAGGCATTGTTCGCCCGTTTTGCGGCGGTGTCCCGCCAGAGGATCAGGCCGGAGCGATAGGTTTCGTTGCGGCGGATGGTGAGGGTGATGAGGGCGGAGGAGAGGACCGCGAGAAACAGGATGGGGATGATGCAGTTGGCTAGCGGCTTCCCTCCTTCGTCCCGCTCTGCGGGACTTCGGCGGGCGCGTCTTCGATCCGAGATACAGCGGTCCCACGCGGACTCTGCCAGGCAGGCGGTAAGGGACAATAGGGGTGCCAGCGCGAGGTACATCCGATGTTCAGCCATGGTCTGGCGGCCGCCGGGGATCAGGGAGGTCGGCGCGAGGATCGCGAAGAACCAGAAGCCGGCGAAGCCCGCCGCCCGCCACTTCGGGTCCTTTTTGAACAGGGCAACGATGGTCGCGGCAACAAGGACGCAGACAATCAGGATATCGGGCAGGATCGCCGTGCAACTGTCCACCCACTCCGTGGCGTAATCAAAGACCTGGTGGATGGGATAGAACGCCAGGCGAAGATAGCCGACGATCGCGGGGAACTGCGTCGGAGCGTACTTGGCAAAGCCCACGCCCAGCGCGAATCCGGATGTGCCTCCGCGGCCGTTTGTCGAGCCAACGAGGAGAGCCAGGGGTATCCAGGTGCAGGCCAGCGCCGCATAGAACATCGAACGGCGCCGCAGGGCGTCCCGGAAGCTCCCGGCGACGAAGGTGCGGTCGTAAAGGAGGACGATTATGGGAGCGGAGACCATGACCTCTTTCGTTGCCATACCACAAATACAGGCGGCTACGGACAGTATCTGAAAACGGAGAGCAGGGACTGAAACCTGAGACCTGAGACCGCTCCTTGCAGAAACCTGAGACCTGAGACCTGAAACCTGAGTCGATCCTTCGGACTCGACGGAGCGGATGAAGAAATAGAGGGTTAGGAGGTAGAAGAGCCCCATTTGCGACTCGGCTCGCTGGACGATGTAAGTCACCGACTCGGTCTGGAGGGGATGGACGGTCCAGATGAGGGCGATTGCGAAGGCGAGCCAGAGGCGCTTGAGCGTTCGGCGGGCGATGCCGAAGAGCGTGAGGCCGGCGAGGAGGTGGATGAGGAGGTTGACGGCGTGGTAACCCCAGACCTTGAGGCCCCCGAGGGCGTAGTTGATCGCCAGCGTGAAATTGAGCAGCGGCCGGCCGCTGACGGTCAGCCCTCCGGTCGGCGGGGCAAAGGGCTTCCAGATCGGCCAGAGGTGGCGGAGCGTCGGGTTTTCCCGGATCGCGTCACCGTCGTCGAAGACAAAGGGGCCGGTGAAGCTGTTGTGCCAGGCGAGGACTCCCGCGGCGACGATCAGGGCGCCGGCCAGGAGGATGTTTCGCGAAGTCTTGTCGGATGGCTCCATGTGAACGCGGTCCCTCAATGGCCCGCCCCCAGGCGCTGCGCCTCCCGGAAGTGCGCGTCGGCCTCCGCGCCGCGGCCGGACTGCCGCAGGACAAGCGCGAGGTTGTAATGGACGTCGGCGTCGGCGGGATCGAGCGCCAGCGCCGCCTCATAATGGGTGATCGCCTCGGCAGCGCGGCCGGCGGCGGCAAGGGCGAAGCCGAGGTAGGCCTGGGCCTGCGCATAGTCCGGCTTGAGCCGCAATGCCTCCCCCAGCCGGGCAATTGCCTCCGATGTCCGGCCCGCATTGGCCAGCGCCAGGCCAAGGTTTGCCAGAGCCTCCGCATAGCCCGGCTTATGGCGCAGAGCCTCCTCATAGGAGTCGATCGCCTCGGAATAACGGCCGGAATTCCCCAGGTCGTTGCCGATCCTGTAGCGCGCAAACGCCAGCTCGTCCTGGATGCCCGGGAACCCTGGATTAGCGGCGACGACACTCTCGTATTCGGCCGCCGCAGCCCCGAAGTCGCCCGACTTCGACAGCGCGTTTCCAAGGTTGGCGCGTGCCGGTAGATAGTCGGGCTTCAGTCTCAGCGCCGCCTTGTAGTGCGCGATCGCGTCGGACTGCCGTCCCTGCCCCTCCCGGATCATCCCCAGGTCGTTGTGCGCCGTCCACGAATCCGGACTGCGGGCGAGCGTGGTCGTCCAAAAGACCTCGTCGGAGGCGTAGGTCTGGGCGTAACTTCGGGCCTGCCAGGCAAGGCAGCCGACAATCACAAGGGCGAGGGAGCGGAAGGGAAGGGACTCCGGGAGCGACCCGATCGCGGCGGCGGCCAACCCGGCCAGACCGAGGAGCGACAGGTAGGCAAAATGGTCCGCCACCCATGAGATCCGCAGGTAGGCCATGGGCACCAGCCCGAGGACCGGCAATAGATTGAGCAGGAAAACTCCCGCGCCGAGGAGCGCGCCCCGGTTTCGCGGCAGCTTGGCCAGCAGCAGGAGCCCGGCCGCGATCGCCAGCCACGGAAGGAAATCGCCCGGTCCGGGATGCCCGGGATGCGTTTCGGGGTAATTGGGGGAGAGCCCGACCGGAACGAGCGCCTTCCCCAAGTAGAAAAATACCGCCTTGCCCGCCTCCGCGGCCCGCGCCGCCAGCCCGCCCATCGCCAGGTTCGCGCCCGCGATCGCGCGGTGTTCCTGGAACGCGACCGTGACCAGCCCCAGGACCAGCGACACCGCAAAGTAAGGCGCGCTCGCCACAAGGTCGGACCGCAGGACGCGGCCCCGCTTCCACCAGGCATGCAGGAGGATGATGGCAGGAAACATGACCACCGAGCTCTTCGCGAGCATGGCCAGGATGAAGAGCCCAATCGAACCGACATACGCGATCACTCGCAGCGTGGATCCGGACCTTCCCGTCTCTTCCCGACCTTCCTGTTCAAAAATCCGGCTCCTCAGGTAGACAAGCGCGGCGAGCAGCACGAGGCTCATCGAGAGCGTGTTCTTGAGCTCCGAATTCCAGGCAACCGATTCCACCGCCAGGGGATGAACCGCGAAAATCATCCCGCCGATCCAGGCGCAGCGGACACCCATCCGCCGGAGGACAAGCCAGAGGAGAATGGCGCTCAGCGCATGCAGGCTGATGCTGACCCAGTGGAAGGCGGCCGGACTGTCGCCCCACAGCCTGAACTCAAGCCATTCGACGCTTGTCTTCAGCGGAAAATAATCGGGACCGGACGGGGCCAGCCAGATGTCCCGGATTCCGGCCGGCGCCCGGACGACCGGATTGCGCACGATTTCCGTGAAGTCGTCCCATATCCAGCCGCCCCGCGCCGCGGGCAGGTAGACCCACGCGGTCACAAGGGCGATCAGGGTCGCCTGAAGGACGACCCGGGCCTTGCCGCACCGCTGGGAGATCGGGAGGTTCATGGCGCTACTGGGCGGCCGCCGCCCCGGATTGCAGGCGGAGCCACTGCTCACGGGCCGCATCATAGTCGGGCTTGATCTCCAGCGCCCGCCCAAATGCGGCCCTGGCCCCCGGATAATCCCGAAGGCGGAGAAGGATGACCCCCAGGTTGTAGTGGTAGTCGGGCCGAGCCGGCGCCACCCGCAGGGCCTCGCGAAGGTGCGTCGCCGCCTCGGGGAGACGGCCGGCACCGGCCAGCGCGATCCCTAGGTTGGTGTGCGCCGCAGCGTCGTCCGGGCTCAATTCCAGGACCTTGCGATAATACTCCATCGCCTCCCCCACCCGGCCCACCGCAGCGAGGGCGTTCGCCAGGTCGAAGCTCACATTTGGGTCGTTGGATTGGAGCCTGAGCGAAGCCTCGTAGCAGGGAATCGCCTCCTCCATCCGACCCGCCCCGGCAAGCTCCGCGCCCCGGTTGTATTCGGCGTCGGCCGTGTCTGCGCCGAGCCCGATCGCCTCGCCAAACTGATCGGCGGCCTCCGCGTGCCGGCCGGCCGCCTGAAGCGCCACGCCGA
Organism: uncultured Opitutaceae bacterium; assembly: GCA_903891325.1. Classification (GTDB taxonomy): domain Bacteria; phylum Verrucomicrobiota; class Verrucomicrobiia; order Opitutales; family Opitutaceae; genus Palsa-1447. The sequence continues at coordinate 6,600 of CAITEC010000075.1, read as the reverse complement.
GCCTGTAATGGGTCTCCGGATCGGCGGGCCGCAGTCCCACGGCAGCGGCGAACTCCGCCACGGCGTCGGAGGGCCGTCCCGCGGCCTTATACGCGGCGCCAAGGTCCTCGTGCGCCTCCACGTAGCCGGGATTGAGCCGCAGGGCCGCCTGATAGCGGCCGATCGCCTCCTGCGTCCGCCCCAGGTCTGCAAGCGCCTGGCCGAGGGCGTGCTGGGCCCGCTCGTTCGCCGGGCGCGCGACAACGGTGTCTTCCCAGAGCGACAGCGCGCTTCGATACGCATCGTTTCGGACAATTGTCGCGCCAATGCAGGCCAGGGCGACGACCGCGAGGGCCGCTTTTTTTCGGGCGTCGCCCCGCGTCCGTCGGGCATCCGCCCCGATCAGCGCGGCAACCCCACCCAGGACCCCGACGACGACCCCGGCCAGGGGCAGATACATCCGGTGCTCGGCGACCGGCTGGCCGGCAACGGCCACAACGCTGGAAGTCGGAGCCAGGATCAGGAAAAAACAGGCCCCGACAAAACCGACATCCCGGCATCCGCGATTCCCGCCGGCCCGCTTCGAAAATAGCGCCCAGGCGGAGCCAGCGATAAGAATCAGGACGATGGCGACGAAAGGGAGGACTCCCCACGATGGCGCGGCGATTCCAGAGCCATAATCAAACACAAGGGGATGGGGCCAGAGGGAGAGGCGCAGGTAGCGCACGATTGCCCGCGACTCCCCCAGGGCGTAGGCCCACCAGTTTCCCCCGACATCCAGGCCGACGCCCTGCGCGCGCGCGTTCGCGACAACACGCCCGAGAAGGAGCCACGTCGCCGCAAGCGCGATATAAAATGTCCTCCGGCGCCGCCAGGCTTCGCGAAAGCTTCCACTGACGTAGGTCCGGTCGTAAAGGAAAACGACTAACGGAGCGGTCGCAGCAACCTCCTTTGTCGCCATGCCGAGGGCGCAGGCCGCAACCGCCAGCCAGGCCCAAACGCCCCGCCCTGCGCCCGAGTCCCCCGAAGTCCCGCAACGAGGGACGAAGGAGGACGTAACAGCCGACGACTCCCCTACGCCGATCGGAACAACATCCGTCTTCGCCCCGACCAGCGAGGCTTCGCCAGATACTTTGCCTGCGAAGCGTATAAACGCATAGAGCGAGAATAGGTAAAACATTCCCATCAGCGACTCGGCCCTGCCGGAGATCCAGGTCACCGCTTCCGTCTGGAGCGGATGGACGGACCAGATCAGGGCGGTGGCGAAGCCGAAGAAGAGAGCGCCCTGATTGGGTGCGCCTCGGCGAAGGGCCGTCCGGCGAACGATCCCCAAAAGGGCCAGGGCGGCGCAGAGGTGGATTCCCAGATTCAGGGCGTGGTAGCCCCCTACGTTGAGCCCCCCGGCCGCGTAGTTGAGCGCAAGGGTGATGTTGAACACCGGCCTGCCGCCCAGGCCGGCGCGGGCCGGGGGGGAGAAAAGCGGGCCCGGCGGCCAAAGCGAACGGATCGTCGTGTTGTCAACGATCGACGCGCGGTCGTCGAAGACGAAGGGGCCGGAGAAACTGTTGTGATAGGCGGCGAGGGTCGCGAGCACGACAGCAAGGCCGGCGACGCAGACGGCGCGGCGCGATGAGTCGCCGCCAGTGCCGGGAGTGAGGACGGGCGCGTTCATCCTAGCGCGCCCCCTTTTGCGCTGCCTGCAGGCGGGCCGCCGCGTCAAATTCTGCCGCCGCCTCCGCGGCCTCTCCCAGGTCGCGCAGCGCGACGCCGAGCTGGTAGTGAACATCGGCATCGCCGGGACGGAGCCGAAGCGAGAACCGGTATTCGGCGACCGACTCGGGGAGGCGGCCCGATCCGGCCAGCACGAGACCAAGGTAGGCGTGGGCCTCCGGGTAACCCGGCTTCAACCGGATGGCCTCGGCCAGCTCCGCCAGCGCCTCAGGCCCGCGGCCGAGCGTGTTCAGGGCAAGGCCGAGGTTGGCATGCGCCTCGGCATAGCCCGGCTGCAGGCGAAGGGCCGACCGGTAATGGCCGACCGCCGCCGACAGACTCCCCGCGTTCGCCAGCGCATTCGCCAGCCGGTATTCGGCCTCCGGGTAGTCCGGCCGGGCCCGGAGGGCGTCCTCGTAGTGAAGCGCGGCCTCGGCATACCGTCCGCCGTCGCTCAGGGCATTGCCCCAGTTGTACCGGGCCTCGGCGAATCCGGGCCTGAAGCGGATGGCCTCCGCATACGCGTCGCCGGCCGTCGCGAGGTCTCCGTGCTGGGCCAGGGCATTGCCAAGGTCGTTCCAGGCATCGGGAAAGTCCGGCTTGGTCCGCAGCGCCGCGCGGTAGTGGGAGATCGCCTCCATCGAGGCTCCCTCGGCGGCGAGGATCACGCCGAGGTTGACGTGCGCGATGCCAGCCTCGGGATTCGCCGCCAGGGTCGCCTCATAGAGCCCCTTTTCGCTCCGGAAATTCCCGCACTGCCTCCATGTCAGCAAGGCCAGGGCAAAGACGGCGGCGCCCGCGGCGATCCACCGAAGGCTCCCGCCGGAGGTCCACCCACCCCAGCCCGCGGCGACAAGCGCCACAACACCGATGAGCGCGATATGCTGGTAATGGTCGGCCACCAGCGAGTACTTCATGAAGAACACGTCGGTGAACCCCATCACGGGGAGCAGGGCGACGCAGAAAAAAACCCATCCGATGAGTGCGGGGCGCGCCCAGGGGCGGCGGCAGCGTACAAGGAGGACGGTGAGCACGACCGCGCCGGCCAGGGGCACCCACCAGAGGGGATTCCCGGCGTCGATCCGCCACTGCGGATAGACAAAGCAAAGGCCGGCCGGCCACAGCGCCTTTCCAAGGTAGAACCAGACGACGGCGCCCGCGCCGAGGAGCCGCTCGACGAAGCCCGCATCGCGGATCACGGCGGGGGCGCCGTGCCGCTGGAACCAGATGTCGACGGCAGCCAGTCCCGCGCTCACCGCAAAAAACGGAGCCAGCCGCACAAAGTCGCACCGGACCAGCCGGCGCCGGAATCCGACCACTCCAAGGAAGACGAGCGGGAGTATCGCAACCGAGCCCTTGCTCAGCATGCCCAGGGTGAAGGCGAGAAGGCTCAGGACCAGGGCTCCGCGATCGGCGGTTCCCTCCCCGCCCCCCGCCTCCGCGATCCCCGACTTGAGGAACCATCGGGTTGACAACAGAAGGAAGAGCATCCCCATCAGATTCTTCAGCTCGCTGATCCAAGCCACCGTCTCGACATTCACCGGGTGCACGGCGAAGAGGAGCGCGGCGAGGAAGGCGGCGCGAATCCCGATCCGGCGCAGGACGGCCCAAAGAAGCAGCGCCTCGGTGATGTGCAGGCCAAGGTTGACGGCGTGGTAGCCGAGCGTGTCCATGCCCCAAAGCCGCCACTCGAGCCAGAAGACGCTCATCGTGACCGGCCAGTAGTCGGTCGGCCGGGTGGTGAACCAGAAATCATGCAGGCCGGTCGCGGACCGGATGAGCGGATTTCCCGCGACCAGCGTGTTGTCGTCCCAGATGAAGGCGCCGTGGAGGGCCGGCAGGTAGGCGGCAAGCGTCACGCCGCACAGCAGGAGCGCCCCGATCGCAATGCGGGCCTTTTCCGGGCGCGTCATTGGGGCTGCGCGCCCCCGCGCGCGCTCTCGAGCCGCTCGGCCTCGTCGATCTCGGACCGGGCCTCCCGGTAGAGCCCCAGCTCGGCCAGGGCGTGGCCGAGGTTGTGGTGGGCCGCGGCATACAACGGGTTCCCCCGGATGGCGGCCCGATACTCCGCGACGGCGTCGTCCACCCGCGCGCCGCGAAAAAGGGCGTTCCCGAGGTTCAAGTGCGCTTCCGGCAGCCCCGGATCCAGCTCCAGCGCCCGCCGGTATTCGGCGACCGCCGCCGCATCCAGGCCCAGGCGCGAGAGCGCCAGGCCGAGGTTGTTGTGCGCCGGGGCGCTCCCCGGGCCGTCGCGGAGCGCCTCGCGGAACTGTCCCGCGGCGTCGGCCGCCAGGCCGGATTGCATGAGCAGGAGCCCCAGGTCGTAATGGGCCCCTGCAAATGCGGGATTGATCCGAAGGGCTGCTTCAAGCTCGGACCGCGCCATCGCCGGAAGGCCCGATTGCCAAAGGGCGTTGCCGAGGTTCGCATGGGCCTCCGCGGAATCCGGCTCCCTGCTCACCGCCTCGCGGAGCTGGACCACCGCATCGCCGGGCCTTCCCGAGTCGAGAAGGACCTTGCCCAGGTTGTTCCGCGCCAGCCACGCCTCCGGGTTGGCGCGGACGGCGTAGCTCCACAGGGCCGCCTCGGACCGATAGATGCCCGCGTAGAACCGCGCCTGCCATGCGAGGGCGGCAGCCAGAACCAGGAGCGATGCGTTGAAAACCGCCCGCGGCAAGGTCGTCCAGCCTTCCGACCCGGCGAGCTCCTCATAGGCCGCGCCGATGGCGGCCGCCCCCAGCCCGACCAGGCCCAGGAGCGAAAGGTACGCGAGGTGGTCGGCCCGGGGACCGACGCGAAGGTAGGCCATGGGGATCAGGCCGAGAACCGGGAGAAGATTGACGAGAAACCAGCCGAACCCGAGCAGGGCGTGCCGTCCGTACCCCGCCCGCCGGCTCCAGCAGAATTCAAGCACAAGGAGGACCGCCAGCCAGAGGAGCCCGCCCACGATCGGATGGCCGACCGGCGATGCGATCGGGGTCAGCCAGAAGGGAAAAAGGCAGTCCCTGGTGTAGAGGGCAACGCTCCAGCCCGACTCCGCGACCCGCGAGGCAAACCCCGCCGGCGTTCCCGCGATCCCGATCGCCCGGTGCAGTTGGTACCAGACCGCCACCCCGCCCAATGCCAGCGAGGCGATAAAATACGGGATGGCCACCCGGACATCCCTCCGCCCGATCCTCCCCTGCCTCCACCAGGCATGGAGCAGGATCATGACCGGGAACATCGCCACGGACACCTTGCTGAGGAGGGCCAGGACGAACAGGGCCACCGACAGCCAATAAAGTCCCGCCGAGGCGATCGGTCCGGCGATTGCCGTCCCTTCACGATCTTCCCGACCTTCCTGTTCAAATTTCCGGCTTTTGACATACGCTATGGCTGCGGCCAGCAGCAGCGGCAGCGAGAGCGTGTTCTTGAACTCGGAGATCCACGCGACCGATTCGACGGCGAGCGGATGGACCGCGAATATCAGCCCGCCGATCCACGCCGCGCGAAGCCCCAGCAGCGCGAGGAGCCTCCAGGCGAGCAGCGCGCCAAGGGCGTGCAGGCCGACATTGACCAGGTGGTAGCCCAGTACATTCCCCGCCCACAGGTGCCAGTGGATCCAGCGCAGGGTGTCCTTGAGCGGGAAGTAGTCCATCCCAGTCCCACCGGCCCAAGGCTTCCACCAACCGGCCGGGTCCCGAAGCGCCGGGTTCTGGGAGACTTCGAGCCCGTCGTCCCAAAGCCAGTTTCCTCGGAATGCGGGCCCGTACACCCAGGCCGTCGCCAGGACGATCACGGCGGCGCGGAAGAGGGCGCCAATCCTGCGGTTGTCTCGGTCGGCCGCGGTCATTGGCCGGACCCCGACCGCTCAAGCCTCAGGACGTGCTCAAGGTTGTCCCGGGCCTCCGTGTAATCCGGCCTAAGCCGGAGCGCCTCCTCGAACTCCCTCCTCGCCTCCGCCAGCCGGCCGCTGCCGGCAAGGAGGCTCCCGAGGTTGTTGTGAATGTCCGGCGCGGATGGCTGCATCTCAAGGGCAACCTGGTATTCGCGGACGGCCTCCGGAAAGCGGCCAAGCTCCTCAAGGACGTTCCCATAATTGACGCGCGCGTCCACGCTCTCCGGCCTGAGCCGGGTGGCCTGCGCATAGGCGTCCGCCGCCTCGGGCCAGCGCGCGGCGGCCGCAAGGAGTTCGCCGAGGTTGGACCAGGCGTTCGCGTTTTCCGGATCGAGGCGGACCGCCCGCCCGAATTCGTCAATCGCGGCCCCGGGGGTCCCCGATCGAAGCAACGCAAGACCGAGCCCGTAGTGAACCGCGGAGTCGTCGGGGCGGAAACGCAGGGCGGCGTGGTAATTTTCAACGGCCTCGGGGTAGCGGCCCTTCTTCACCAGCGCGTTCGCAAGGTCGGCGTGGGCGTCGGCGTAGTCGGGGACAAGCCAGAGAGCCTTAGCGTATTCGGCCATCGCCTCGTCCAGCCGGCCCGCCTCGGCAAAGGTGTTGCCCAAATTGTTATGGGCCCCCGCATTCGCCGGCATCTTGGCAACGACATCCGCCCAGAAGGGCAGATTACCCTGGTAAACCGCATTGCGGCGGTAGGTGGCGATCCCGAGGACGGGGGCAACGCCGAGGCAGAGAAAGCCCAGGAAGTAAGGGGTCAGGCCGCCAGAAGTAAAAAAAGCGGGATTTTTTACTTCTGGCGGCCTGACCCCTTTGGCCATTTCACAGCCCCCGATCACAACCACAGCGATCACCGCGGCCAGGGAGAGGTACATCCGGTGCTCGGCGATGATCTCGGTGACAATGGGGACGACGCTGGAACTGGGCGCCAGGATCAGGAAGAACCAGGCGCCGGCGAAGCCGAATAATGCATAAAAGCCGAGTAAAGGGGTCGCGCCGCTACTTGTTAATTTGTCAGGCGAATTAACAAGTAG
>CAITEC010000074.1 GCA_903891325.1 uncultured Opitutaceae bacterium | reverse complement strand
GGGGGAGGGCCCGTCTGCGCGTTGCTCCGCCGGGCACCATTTTCGATTCGAAAATGGTGGCTTGCCAGGCTTCGCCTCTGGTGGTTCTCGGCCCGTCTGCTGCCGCTGTTCGCGGGCATCCGCCGGGCAGTCTTCGCCGTCGGACGCGGAGGCGAAGACTGGACCGGAGGGGGATCAAACCCCTGACCTCGTCGTTGCGAACGACGCGCTCTATCAACTGAGCTACCGGCCCGTGTGAAGGGTGAGGTTTTGCAAAACGGGGGTCCGCAAGTCAATCCTCCTCATCGGGAATGATGCCGGCGGGAAAACCAGTAGAGGATGAAGGGGGCGATCACAAAGAGGGCCATGATCACGTAAAGGAGCGCCTGCGCGCGGGCGGCTTTGGCTTTCTGGGCTTCGTTTAGATCATCCATGGTCCCGGCTTTAGGCTTTAAGCCGGGTGATTTAAAGCCTTAATCAGCCGGTCCCCCACCCAAAACCATCCAATTCCATGCCCACGATCCAATACTGGCTGGCTAAACAGGAGCCCGACTCCTTTCCGTGGGAGTTTCTGGTCCGCGACGGACATACGACCTGGGACGGGGTGCGTAATTTCCAGGCCCGGAATAACCTCAAGGCCATGCGCCGGGGCGACGCGTTTCTTTTCTACGCTAGCGGGGAAACCAAGGCAGTCGTGGGCATAGCCGAGGTCAGCAAGGCGGCGTTCCCCGACGAGACGGCCGATGAACCGGGCTGGGTCGCCGTCGAGATCAAGCCCGTGCGCGCCCTGGCCCGCCCGGTAGCCCTGGCCCAGGTCAAGGCCGAGCCCTCGCTCGCCAAGATCGCCCTCGTCCGCCAGAGCCGGCTGTCGGTCATGCCGCTGACCCGGGCGGAGTTCGACCGCATCGTCAAGCTGGGGTCCTAAGACTGCCGGAAGATGGTCCCCACCCTCACAATTCTCTGCCCGGGGCTCCTGGGCGGGTCCGTGGCCAGGGCCGCGCGCGAGCGCAAGGCCGCGGGTCGGATCGTGATCTGGGCGCGGCGGCCGGAGACCCGGGCCGCGCTGGCCCGGCAGTCCTGGTGCGACACCGTCGCGGAAACCCCGGAGGCGGCCGTCGCCGGGGCCGACCTGGTCGTGATTGCCTCCCCGGTGGATTCCATCCTGCCCCTCCTCCGCCAGATCGCCCCGAGCCTAAGGTCCGGTGCGGTTGTGACCGATGTTGGCAGCGCCAAGGGGCGGATCGCCCGGGAGGGGCACGAGGTTCTCGGCACGCGCGCCCACTTCGTCGGTTCCCACCCGATGGCCGGGTCCGAGAAGACCGGATGGGAAAATGCCTCGCCAGGACTCTTTGAGCGCCGGACGTGTTTTGTCACGCCGCTGCCCGCGACCGATCCCGGGGCGCTCGCAGCGGTGACCGATTTCTGGAGGCAGCTCGGGGGCACCGTGGCCAGCGTCGAACCCGGCAGGCACGACGAAATCGTCGCCCATATCAGCCACCTGCCCCAGGTCCTGGCCTCCAGCCTGTGCGCATTCCTCGCCGGCAAGGACCCGGCCTGGAGAAATTACGCGGGCGGCGGTCTCCGGGACACGACCCGGATTGCCGGGAGCGACCCGGAACTCTGGCGGACCATTCTCGAGCAGAACCGCGACGAGGTCCTGCGCGCCCTCCAGGGGCTGGGTGCCGAGATCAAGGCCTTCGAGACGGCGCTGGAGCGGCGGGACTGGGCCGCGGTCACCGCCCGGATCGCCGAGGGCAAGAAGTACCGGGACGGTTTTCCGACCCCGTGACCGCCGCCGCGACCGCTCCCATGCCGCTGCCCGATCTCCTGCCCATCCGGCCCTTCACGCGTCCCGCCCGGGGCGAGGCCCCGGTGCCCGGATCCAAGAGCATCACCAACCGGGCGCTCCTGCTGGCCGCGCTCTGCGACCGGCCGGTCACTCTCACCGGCGCCCTTTTCAGCGAGGACACCCGGATCATGGCGGAGGCCCTGGTTCGCCTCGGGATCCCCGTGGCTCTCGACGAGGCGACCCGGAGTATCCGCATCGAGGGCCGGGGCGGCGCAATTCCCGGCGCTGCCGCGGATATCCAGGTCGGCAACGCGGGCACCGCCGCCCGCTTCCTCACCGCCCTCTGCGCGGCCGCGCCCGCCGGACTTTTCCGGATCGACGGGATCCCGCAGATGAGGACGCGGCCCATGAAGGGCCTGATCGAGGCGCTCCGTTCGCTCGGCGCTGACATTCGCTGCACCGCAAGGGAGGGATTTTTTCCTGTGGAGATCCGCGCCCGCGGCCTCCGGGGGGGAGCTGTCCGAATCGACGCCGGCGAGAGCAGCCAGATGCTTTCAGCCCTGCTGATGGTAGCGCCCCTGGCTGCCGCGGATGTGACCATCGAGCTCGCCGGGACGGTTCGGGAGCCCTTCGTGGCCATCACGCGGGCGATGATGGGGCACTTTGGCGCCTCGGTCCAAACAGTGCCCGGAGGCGAGCGCATCTCCCGGCGGCCCTATTCGCCCGGGGGAGCCCCCGGGGCGCCCGCGCGGTACCCGATCGAGCCGGACGCAACGGCGGCCAGCTACTTCCTGGCGCTGCCCCTGGTCACCGGGGGCGAGATATCCGTGCCCGGCCTCGGGGCGGGCGTCCTCCAGGGCGACATTGCCTTCGTGGACGTGCTCCGCCGGGCCGGGCTCTCGGTATCGGAAAAGCCCTTCCTGGTCGCCCGCAACGGCGGCGGGGCACGGCGAGGCGTCGAGCAAGACTTCAGCCCCTTTTCCGACACCTTCCTCACTTTGGCGGCGATTTCCCCACTCCTCTCCGGTCCGACCCGGATTATCGGGATCGCCCACACCCGCAGGCAGGAAACCGACCGGGTCGCCGGGATGGCCCGGGAACTCCGCAGACTCGGCCAGGAGGTCGTGGAGGCAGAGGACTCACTGGAAATCCATCCGCGGCCGCTCTTGCCAACCGTGGCGCCCACCGAGATCGAGACCTACGGCGATCACCGTTTCGCCATGAGTTTCGGGATCCTGGGCTGCCTGGATCTCCGCGGCGACGGGCTCCCTTGGCTGGCCATACGCAATCCCGCTTGCTGCGCGAAGACATTTCCCAACTTTTTTGATTTGCTGGAGAAGCTCCGCCGCGAATCGTCGGGTTCAGATGCCCGATAAACCCTTCATCATTGTCGCGATCGACGGCGGAGCCGCCGCGGGCAAGACCTCGACCGCGCGCGCGCTCAGCGAGCGCTTCAACCTGCTGCACTCCGATTCCGGCTCCCACTACCGCGCCGTCACGGCCGAGCTGCTGCGCCGCGGGGTTTCCGCGGGCGACCTGCCGGCCGTCCGCGCGGCGCTGGCCGCGCTCCGCCTGGGTTCGCGGGTCTCGGGCCGCACCTCGCTTGTCGAGATCGACGGCCGGACGACCGGCGACGAGATCCGGAGCGCGGGCGTGAATGCCGCGGTGTCCCATTTCGCGGCGATTCCCGAGGTCCGCGCGTTCCTGCTCGCCTACCAGCGCGGCCAGGCCGCCGTCGCGCGCGAGCGCGGGATGCCCGGGCTCGTGATGGAGGGCCGCGACGTCGGCTCGGTCATCTTTCCCGGGGCGGACCTGCGCTTCTATCTCCATGCGGATCCCTCGGAGAAGGCGCGGCGCCGCGCCCGGGAGGGCCATCACGACGCGGTTGCAGAGAGGGACCGGATCGACTCCTCCCGGGCGACCGCGCCCCTCTCCTGCCCCGTTGGGGCCATTTCCCTGGACACGACCGGACTTACGCTCAACGAGGTCATCGAGAAGGTCGCGGCCCCCATCGCCGCCCGGCTCGCCGCGGCATGAGCCACCCCTATCCCCAGGTCGAGATGACGCCGGTCTACGGCATCTGCCACGCCTTTCTCGACATCATGGCCGGCGCCTGTTTCCGCGGGGACGTCGCCGGGACGGAGAACCTCCCGGGAAGCGGCGGCTATCTCCTCGCGTCAAACCACGCCAGTTTCCTGGACCCGCCACTCGTCGGCCTGCCCGTCAACCAGCAGGTGTGCTTTTTCGCCCGCAAATCGCTCTGGAAGCCCGGAATCGCCGCCTGGTGGCTGGATGCCGTCGGCTGCATCCCCGTGGACCGGGACGGATCCTCCGACATCACGGCGATGAAGCGGGTTATCCAGGCGGTGAAGTCCGGAAGGGTTGTCATCCTCTTCCCGGAGGGCACGCGGACCCCCGACGGCCGGCTCCAGGAACCAAAGCCGGGCGTGGGCCTGCTGGCCTGCCGGACCGGCGCGCCGGTGGTCCCGGCGCGGATATTCGGGTCGTACGAGGCCCTCGGCCGCGGCGGCGGGCTCAGGCTGGGAACGCCCGTCTCGATCACCTACGGCCGCCCCCTCCAGCCCTCCGATTACGACCATCCCGCCGACGGGAAGGAGCGCTATCCCCGCGCCGCCGCGAGGATCATGGCCGCGATCGCCGCCCTGGAGCCGCCGCGGTTTCCGATCGTGTAAGGTCGATTTCCCGGCGTTCATTGTAGCCGGGGTCCCGGACCCCGGGGCTTGGGGTCCTAATTATCGCTGCAGCCCGCCCGCCCTGCGCGCGCGCTTCAGCACCTGCGACGCCACCGCCCGCGCGCGCTCAGCGCCCTCCCGCAGCACGCTCTCGACATGGTCGGGATTGGCGGCGAGCTCGGCCCGGCGAACGCGCGCCGCCGCAAAATAATTCCAGTAGTGTTCAAACAGCGCCTTCTTCAGGTCCCCGTAGCCCAGGCCCCCGGCCCGCAGCCGGTTCTCGAAATCCGAGGCCACGTCCGGCGTCGCAAGGAGCCTGAGAAGCTGGATCGCGATGTTCTTCTCCGCGTCGGGCTTGGGCTCCTGCGGGGTCCGGCTGTCCATCACGATTCCCATCACCCGCTTCCGCAGCGCCTTCTCATCGCCAAAGATCTCAAGCGTGTTGCCGTAGCTCTTGCTCATCTTTCGGCCGTCGAGCCCGGGCACCGCGGCGCCCTCGCCCCTGATGCGGGGTTCCGGGACCACGAGCGTCTCGCCGTAGGCCTGGTTGAACTTGATCGCCATGTCCCGGGTCATCTCCAGGTGCTGCTTCTGGTCCGCCCCCACAGGCACAACGTTGGTGTCGTAAAGCAAAATGTCCGCCGCCATCAGCACGGGATAGGCGAAGATCCCGAAGTTTGGCGCGATCCCGTTCGCGAGCTTGTCCTTGTAGGTCGTGGCCCGCTCGAGCAGCCCCATCGGCACGAGGGTTCCCAGTATCCACGTGAGCTCCGTCACCTCGGGGATGTCGCTTTGCCTCCAGAACACGGCCCGCTTCGGGTCGAGCCCGCAGGCGAGCCAGTCCAGGGCCGCATCCGCGGTGTTCCGGAGCCGGGCGGCCGGATCGAACAGGGCCGTCATCGAGTGGTAGTCGGCGATGAAGTAAAAGCACTCCCCGTGGTCCTGCGCCTCGATCGCGGGGCGCATCGCCCCGAAATAATTCCCGATGTGCAGGGTCCCCGTCGGCTGGATTCCGGTCAGTGTTCTCATTATTTCCTGTGGCGTTTCGAAATCACAACCGGGGCCGTCGACCGGGCCACCCCGTCGGCCGGAACAAACCCGCTGACGGCAATCGCCGGCATCACGAGCGACCCGGGTCCGAGGAGCACGCCCGGGTTCAGGACCGCGTTGCACCCGACCTCGGCGCGGTCCCCCACGATCGCCCCGAGCTTCTTCATCCCCGTGTCGATGTCCGCGTCCGCGGTGCGGACCACGACATTGCGCCGGTCCAGCCTCAGGTTGGAGCAGATAACCCCGGCGCCAAAATGCGCGCCGTTGCCCAGGACCGAGTCCCCGACGTAATTGTAGTGCGCCGTCTGGACGCCGTCCATCAGCAGGCTGTTCTTGTACTCGCAGGAGTTGCCCAGCACGCAGCCGGACCCGGCGATGACGTTGCCCCGGATGATGGCCCCCGCGCGGATCTCGCAACCGGGCCCGATCCACACCGGCCCGATGATCACCCCGTAGGGCGGGACCCGCACCGAGGGATCCAGATAAACGGGCCCCTCGATGTGAAGCCCCGCGGGCTTGGACATGAGAGCGGGCGGGGCAAATCGCCAGGACGCCAGCGCCGGGCCGATCCGCGGGACCCACTCCCAGGGGGCCGCATTCGGGTCGAAGAACGATCCGAAGGCCGCAAGCGAGGCCGGAAGGGTGAAGAAATCCGATGCTTTCATTGCCTGGGTGAGGGTCAGGCATCCACAAAGGGCCAATTCCCTGCAAAAATAAAGGTTATGTTGACGTGGCCCTCCCGTGAAATGAATAAGGGGCCATGACAGGGCGATTCAACATGTGCGGTTATGCCGCCCCGAAGCTCGACCGGGTGCGCGTGGGGATCGTGGGGCTGGGAAGCCGGGGCTTCTCCCTCCTCGAGCGGCTGGTCCACATCGAGAACGTCGACATAACCGCGCTGAGCGCCGCCCGGGCCGACCACATCGACCGGGCGCTCGCCCTGCTCGCCGGCTTCGGCGGTCCGGCCCCGGCAACCTTCTCCGGCGGTGACGAGGACTGGATGCGGCTCTGCGAGCGGGACGACGTGGACATCGTCTACGTCTGCACCCAGTGGGACCTGCACGCGCCGATCGCCTGCCACGCGATGGAAAGCGGAAAGCACGCCGCCGTCGAGGTCCCCGCGGCGCGCACGATCGACGAGTGCTGGCGGCTGGTCGAGGTGTCCGAGCGCACGCGCCGGCACTGCCGGATGCTGGAGAACTGCTGCTACGACTTTTTCGAGCTCCTGACCCTCAACCTCGCCCGGCAGGGGTTTTTCGGCGAGATTGTCCACTGCGAGGGCGCCTACATCCACCACATCGTCGAGGAGAACTTCAGCAAGACCGCGCACCACCGCCAATGGCGCCTCAGGGAGAACCTGCGGCACGGCAACCTCTACCCGACCCACGGCCTGGGCCCGCTCTGCCAGCTCATGAACATCAACCGCGGCGACCGGATGGACTACCTGGTCTCCCTCTCGGGCGCGGACTTCGGGATGGGGGCGCGCGCCCGGGAACTCGCCGCCGGCGACCCCTTCTTCAAGCCCTTCGAAGGGGGAAACTTCCGGGGAAACATGAACACGACGACGATCCGCACCCTGCGCGGCCGAACGATCATGCTCCAGCACGACGTCACCTCCCCCCGCCCCTATTCCCGGATCCACCTGGTCAGCGGCACCCGCGCCTTCGCGCTCAAGTACCCGGAACCGGAGCGGATCGCGATCGGCGAGCGCTGGCTCTCGACCGACGAGATGCAGGAGATCCGGGAGCGCTTCACCCCGGAAATCGTCACCCGGATCGGCGCGGCCGCCGAGCGGATCGGCGGCCACGGCGGGATGGATTTCCTCATGAACTGGCGGATCATCGACTGCCTGCGCAACGGGCTGCCCATGGATGACGACGTGTACGACGCGGCCCTGTGGAGCTCGATCGCCCCGCTGACCGAACAGTCCGTTGCAAACCGCTCCGCCGCCGTCGACGTCCCGGACTTCACCCGGGGCGCCTGGGAGAAGAACCGGCCGGTCGGCGTGTTGCTCGAGGGCGGCGGGACGACGGGAGTTCGTTGAAGGAATTGAAGCGCTTCGTGCCAGTCAGGTTGTAGCCGGCCTCCCAGAGGCCGGTCCGGGGTTCCGTCTCCACTGCGTTATGCCGGACAAGCTCGAACCCCGGCTACAGCGGAATGCATTCTCTCTAGCCCGAATTTTTCATGAAGCACAGGCGAATCTCGTCAAAATTTCGGGCATAAAAACCCTCATGCTCCCTCTATGGCCTCACGAGGCCACCTTCGGTCGCCTTCGGGCTTTTCTGCTCCGGACTTTTTGACGATCTTCATCCTGTGTTCATGAAATATCCGGGCTACCCCT
>CAITEC010000073.1 GCA_903891325.1 uncultured Opitutaceae bacterium | reverse complement strand
CAGATGAGGCGCTCTCACCTGGCGTCAAAGCAACCGTAACAAAGTCGGCTTCCTGCGGCAAGCTTGGGCTCCTGTCCTCGGAAGCCGACTTTGTTACTACCCCCCTCTTATTCACGGAATCGGACATACAAGATCGGGAAGAAACGGGAAGGTTCGATCCCAGGGACTTCACACCCGATCAGTATTTTCTCGTTTGGTCCTTTCCGATCTTCCCGGCCTTCCTGTTCAAAATGTATGCATCCGCGACTGTAACACCGTCTTTCTCCGCTTTACGGATCGCGGATGACGATTCATGATCGGGCCAAGCCGGCGCACTGTGCGCGGGCATAACCCCATACCCCCCATGTCAGACGCACTCCATAACCTCAATTACGTCGCCGTCCTTGTCGTCGCCATCGTCGGCTTCCTCTTCGGCTGGATCTGGTACTCCCTCATCTTCGGCAAGGCCTCGAAGGAGGCGATGAAATGCACCGATGCGCCGGATGCGCCGAAGACCGGCATGGGAAAAGCCATGATTAAGTCCATCCTCTTCACCTTCATCTCGACCTGGGGCCTTGCGCTCCTGATCGAGTCCCACGGCACGCTCGGCCGGCGGCACGGTGCGGAATTCGGCGCGGCGGTCGGCCTGCTGGTGGTCGGCGCCCGCTTCCTGAACGACGGCGTCTGGGCAAAGACTCCCTGCAAGTGGACGGCGATCAAGGTCGGGCACGAGGTCGTCCTCTTCGCGATCCAGGGGGCGATCCTCGGGATCTGGCGCTGAGAAAAGCGTCGCCTCCCGCGCCGCGGGGAACAGAGTCTTGCGGCGAATGAAGCTGGTATCCTGGAACGTCAACGGCATCCGCGCCTCCCTCAAGAAGGGGCTCCTCGGCTACGTCGAGGCGTCGGGTGCGGATGCCATCTGCCTGCAGGAAACAAAGGCCCATCCCGGCGACGTCCAGCACGTCGAGTGGCCGGGCTACCACGCGCTCTGGAACAGCGCGGATAAGAAGGGCTACAGCGGGACGGCGATCCTGACGCGGACCCGGCCGCTTTCCGTTTCCATCGGGATCGGCGTGAAGGAGCATGACCGGGAGGGCAGGGTCCTGGCGGCCGAATATCCCGATTTCTGGCTCATCAATGTCTACCAGCCCAATTCCCAGCGCGGGCTCACCCGGCACGGGTACCGCACCGGGGAGTGGGACCCGGCCTTTGCCGCCTACCTGCGAAAGTTGGGGCGGAAGGGCAAGCCGATCATCTTCTGCGGCGACCTGAACGTCGCCCACACCGAGATCGACCTCACCAACCCGAAGTCCAACCGGCGCAACGCCGGCTTCACGGACGAGGAGCGGACCAACTTCGGCGCCCTTCTCAAGGCCGGCTTTGTCGACACCTTCCGTGAATTCGAGCCGGGCCCCGGCCATCACACCTGGTGGAGCCAGCGGATGGACTGCCGGCCCCGGAACATCGGGTGGCGCGTCGACTATTTTGTCGCAAGCGCCGGGCTCCGGCCCGCGCTGAAGCGCGCCTGGATCAGCCCCGAGGTGATGGGCAGCGACCACTGCCCGGTCGGACTGGAGGTCGCATGAGCGGCCCCGGCGCCCCCGGCCTCAAGGCCCTGATGCTAAGACCGCCGGGGCTGTGGCTGGCGATGGCGGAGAGCATGACCTGCGGCCTGCTCCAGGCCCGCGTGGGCGCGATATCCGGGGCCTCGGCGTTTTTCCGCGGGGGGATCACGGCGTACTCGCTCGACCAGAAGGTGCGCCACCTCGGCGTGGACCGGTCCGCGGCCAAGGCGTGCGACTGCGTGTCGGTGGACGTTGCCGGCCAGATGGCCCGCGGGGCCTGCGCGCTCTTTGACGCCGATGTGGCCGTTGCGACCACGGGATACGCGGAGCCCTCCGCCCTTCCGCCGGTCGCGCATCCCTACGCCTGGTGGGCGATCGCCTTCCGCGACGGGGCGGCGGTCTCCGTCGTGCGCAGCGGGCGGATCGACTGCCCGGGGGCGGCGCGGACGGAGGCGCGCGAGCGCGTCGCCGACGGCGTCATGGCCGCCCTGGCGGACTGGCTCGCGACCCGGCGGACGTGAACGCGCCTTCAGCGCGTCAGGTCCGACACGTACTTCATGAGCGGCTTGACCTCTTCCGGCGGGGTGACCCAGTTGCCGTAGAGAAGCTCGGGGAGCGTGTAGGTCGAGTTGTAGAGGATGAAGTTTGCCGCGTCATTCCGCGCGAGAAGGCCGGCCTTCACCGTGGCGCCCGCGAAAAGTCCCAGTGACTTCGTGTAGATGATCACCGGATTCTTGAGGACATTCACGTAGTCCTTCTCGGCGATGGCCTGCGCGGGGCCGGCCACGGCCTTCGCGTCAACCCCGACGTTGAACCGGTCCCTGAAGAGGAGCTTCGGGGTCGCGTCGTCGGTGATGACGTAGACACTCTCGACGGACTTGAATCCGATCTGCAGCCCCAGGCTGGCCTCGTTTGCCGAAAGGAGCACCGGCACGCTCCAGGTGCCGTCCGGCTTCTTCGCAAGAATCACGCCATAGCCGCCCTTGAACCCGAAAATGTAGCCGGCCTTGAACTGGTTCACGATCACGATCGCGTGCGCGGCCTGGAGGATGGGCTTCGGGATGGCGGTCGACGGATCGCTCATGATCTCCTGGAGGACAGCCCAGCACGACTCCACGTCCTTCACCGTATCGGCCCGGGTCGGCGCGCAATAGGCGGGAGTGGCCCGGCAAAGGAGTGCGACGACGAACAGGGATAGGATCTTTTTCATGGTGATGGGCTATTGGCTTGTGGGCTGAAACCTAAGCACGGAGCGGGGGACTTGAAAAGGGCGATTATTGGAGTCGGGAGTGCGCCCCACCGGGGCATCCCGCGCATTTCCCAAAAATTAATTGAAACCATCCCCGGCCGCGGCCGTCTTGCAGGGGACAACCCTCCATGAAGTTACCACTCAAATCCATTCTCCCCGCGCTCGGGCTGGCCCTGCTTTCGGCCGGTCCCATCGCCCGGGCCCAGGACACTCCCCCCCCGCAGGCCCCTGGTGGCGGCGGTCAGGAGCAGGCTCCCCCGCCCCCCCCCGCGCATCGCCGGGGCCGCGGCCTCTCGCCCGAGCAGCTCAAGGCCAAGCTCGGCCTCACCGACGACCAGTTTGCCAAGGTCTCGTCGATCATCGCCGGCCAGCGCGACCAGATGATGGCCCTTCGGGACGACGATTCGATCTCGGACGAGGACAAGCACGACAAGATGCGCGCCATCATGAAGTCCGGGCACGACCAGATCCGGGCGCTGCTGACGCCCGCCCAGCAGAAGATTTTTGACTCTCTCACCCCCCCGCGGCCGCCCCCTCCCCCCCAGCCGTCGGGCCAATAACCTTGTCAGGGATAGTCAGTGTGTGTGGCCGCCGCGGATAGCAGCCCGCGGCGGCTTTCTTTTGCTGTTTAACTCCGCTGCCGTTTCCCCTTTGTAGTCGGGCATGCCCCTCTCCATCGCTTTCATCGGCACCGGCGTCATGGGCGCAAGCATGGCGGGTCACCTGCAAGCGGCGGGACACGCCCTCCACGTTCACAATCGGACGCGCGCCAAGGCCCGTGGTCTCGTCGCGGCCGGGGCGACATGGCACGATTCCGCCGGAGCAGCGGCGGGCCAGGCCGACATCGTCATCACAATGCTCGGGTTTCCGGCGGATGTTGAGCAGAGCTACGTCGGCCCGGGGGGAATCGTCGCGTCCGCCCGGCCGGGCGCCCTTCTGATCGACATGACCACGTCGAGTCCGGTCCTCGCCCGGCGAATTGCGGCAGCCGCGTCCGCCCGTGGCTTGATGGCGCTGGACGCACCGGTTTCCGGTGGCGACGCCGGGGCGCGGGAGGCGCTGCTGGTGATCATGGTCGGGGGCGACGCCGCGGCATTCGACCGGGCAAAGCCGATCTTCGGGCTCCTGGGAAAGACGATCGCTCTCCTCGGGCCGGCGGGAGCCGGGCAACACTGCAAGATGGCGAACCAGATCGCGGTTGCGGTCGGGATGGTCGCCTGGGTCGAGGCGCTTTCCTATGCGCGGAAGGCGGGCCTGGATCCCGACCGGGTGCAGGCGACGATCAGCGGCGGCGCCGCCGGAAGCTGGGCCCTGACCAACCTGGCCCCCCGCGCGCTCGCGGGGAATTACGCCCCGGGCTTTTACGTGAAGCACATCCTCAAGGACATGAGGATCGCCCTGGACGCGGCCGCGGAGATGAAGCTGGAACTCCCGGGCTTGGCGTGCGCGAAGAAACTTTACGACGCGGTCGCCGCCGGCGGGTGGGAGGAATGCGGCACCCAGGCCCTGTACCGGCTCTATTTGACAATGTAGCCGGCCTCCTAGAGGCCGGTGCTTGGGGTCTTGTCTCCGATCCCCGGCCTCTGGGAGGCCGGCTACATCCTCAGATTCTACGGCAGGAACGACCGATCCATCACCTTGTCGGGCGTCAGCGAGCCCTTGGGCAGGATCCCAAGGTCCTCGAGCTGGCTGATCTCCCGGGCGTACCGGGCCGCGCTCATCTGGAGGTAGCCGCCATCCCGGTCGCTGGCCAGGTGCGCGTCGATGATCTGTTGGCGCGACCAGTCAAGGTAACCGGCGGTCACCTTGGGATTGATCCGCAGCATGATCGCGTGGGCGGGGCGGGGATCGCCCTCGATGTAGGTCTGCCAGCCGCGGCGAAGTGCCCGCAGGAAGGCGCGGATCTGGTCGCCGTGGGCCGCCGCGTACTTCCGGCTCGTCACGACGGTCGTGTAGGAATCGAAACCCGCGTCCCAGACGTGCAGGAACTTCAGCTTCACGCCCTGCTGCGCGAGGTAGTAGGGCTCCGCGATGTAGTAGCCCATCTGGATGAAGTTCGGATCCACCGCCAGCCGGGCGAGGTCGTAGTTCTGGGGGATCACCTGGAAGCGGAGCCCGAATTTCTCCCGCAGGTAGGGCAGGAAGGCCCACTCCGGGCGGGCCATGATCGTCCTGTTGTCGAGGTCCTTCCAGGTGTTCACCGGGTTGGAGACCTGCATCATGAGAACGCTCGGATCGTGCTGGAAAATCGAGGCCACGTTCACCAGCGGCGCACCCGCCTGGATCGCGAGGAGGACGGTGGTCGAGTCCGATTGTGCCAGCGCGACCTGCCCGGTGGCGACCTTGGTGATGGCGTAGGTGTTCGGGCCGCCCTGGAGGAGCGTCACGTCAAGCCCCTCGTCCTTGAAGTAGCCGAGGGCCTCCGCCGTGTAGAAGGCGCCGTGCTCAGGCTCGGCCACCCAGTCGAGTTGGACGGTCATTTTGAAGCGCTCGGGGGCGGGGGCGGAGCCGGGGGAGGAGGGCTCGGACGGCTTTTTGGCGCAGCCGGGGAGGAGGAGGGCGGCTGCGAGAAGGAAGGGGATCAGGGAACGAAATTGGCGCATTGGGGAAAAGCTAGGCGGGAGCGGGAGGGGATTCAACTTTCTCCTGCCGGTTTCCGGTGCTGGGCGCTGCCCTGCTCTCTTTTTGCCGTGCGCGCCAGGGTGGTCGCGCATTGCACCGCGGCCCAAATTCGCTGAACTAACGTCCACCGAAGCGGGTCAGCCAATTCAAAGGATCGGAGCGGGTCGGAATGATTGAACCGAAAATCAGCGTGTCGGCGGTGCGGCCGTAGAGCACGAAGAAGGGGAAGGCCTTGAGATTGCGACGCCGAAACTCGGACACAACGGTCGAACCCGTGTTGACGAAATGGCCCGCTCCGGCGGGAGACGCCTTGATCGCTTCAATTGCCTCGCTGATCTCCTGCCGAAATCGTGCTCCGAGTCCCTCGGAAATGGCCGCATAATCCGCCTGGAATTTCCGCTGGTCGTTCGGAAACTCCGGGTGAAAAAGGACCTTCATCGAACTGCGGCGCGATATTGCTTCTCGGTAAGTCCCGCTACCCGGCCCGTGGCGACGTCCTCAATTCGCCGAATACCCTTTTTAACCGCCTCGGTGAGCTTCGCGGGTTGAACAACGCTCTCGACCAAACGCCGCGCAAGTTCGAGGCGGTCTTCCAACGGCAGTTCCAATGCTGAGCGGGAGAGTTTGTTGGCGATCATATCGCAAAAATACCGTCCGGGAGGCTCAGTGCAAGTGCATCCAGGCCATCTATGCTTGGGGGAATAATCATCGAAATATCCGCTTATGGACTCACCAGCAATCCGGTCTTTCGATAAATTCGATTCCAGGTTACTGCCGTGTTGGGATAATTATATGCCAAATTGAAGAGTGGGTCCGTTTCCAGCTCCTTAAAGCCGGACACTTCGCATATCAGGCACTCAAAGCAAATCAGCAGCGTAACCACGTCTTTGCCCCGCTTGAAGCGAAGAGCGTGGCGCGGTGAAAAGCATGCCGCCATTACCATTGAGTTATGATCAATATTTTCCCTAAAGGAGGAAGCCAGAGCCGCAATGTCGTCTTTTTCCCGCAACGTCGCGGTTCCTGTGATTCCCCACGCGTGATTTTCCATGATGAGGACGGGGACACCTGGTTTTGGCGGATTGAACTCGCTGTAAGGATCAATTGTAAAAAGCGTTATTTCCGTATTCTCGATCATCGCTTTCTCGATCGCGATTGCAGCCTGTCTCTGCGGGACCAAGTACTGTCGTTCAAATGCATCTCGAGAGGACGCATCTTTAGCTGCGGGCAATGTGGTCGCCATTGAGCAGGATCCGAATAACACGGGCACAAACAGCAGTAGAGTGCGGGATCGAAGTGTCATCAGGCGGAAATTGGGGGTTATTTGCGGAGGGCGTCCGGCTTCGTCCCGCCCTGCGGGGCTGCGCCATCTGTTCTTTTTCGCTTCTGTGGGGGCTATCGGGTTAGCCCGCATATTTCATGAAGGGGCTTTTGGCGGATCACTTTTGAAGGCCTGATCGGTTTTCGCGGTTTTGGGCCTATTTTGCGCATAGCAGCGGCCCATTTCTATATAAGATGCGACACTGCCCCCTTTCCCCCATCACGCTGGCTATAGGATTTATGGCGGCGCCAGGCAGCGCACGGCGTGCGCGAAGAGTCCCTGGAGCGGATGGGCGGAACTGAAGTGGAGTCGGACGAGCGTGCGCTTCCGCTCGATGACGGTGCCGATCTTGATCAGCTT
>CAITEC010000072.1 GCA_903891325.1 uncultured Opitutaceae bacterium | reverse complement strand
CTTGCAGAGAGGGACATCACCCGCCTTAATCGGGGAGAGATGATTTCACTTCACGAAGGCAGGGGCGCACGGCGGGGAAAACCGCCCGAGCGCGCGCTTCAGCTTCACCTGAAGGTGGCCGATTGCCGGCCGCTCATCTGGCGGCGACTGCTTGTCCGGGAGACGATGTGGCTCTCGCGGCTTCACGATGCGATCCAGGTCGCCTTCGACTGGTACGACTACCAGACGCACCTCTTTGCATTTGGGGACCTGAGGCTGGGCAATCCGGTGAAGCGCGACGGCGAGCTGGTCGAGGACGACCGCGACATCACCCTGGCCGAGCTCAACCTGGAGAACGCCGGGCACTTCACCTACGGCTACCAGTTCGACGAGGGATGGAGTGTCGAGGTCGCCCTCGAGAACCACCACCTGCTGAGGAAGGGGGAGGAATACCCGCGCTGCACGGACGGCGCCCGGGCCGGGCCGCCGGAGGATTGCGGCGGACCCGGCGCCTATCAGGACATGCTCGCCTGCATCAAGGAGCCGGAAACCGAGCTCGGCCGGGAGTGGCTCGAATGGCTGGGCCCGGACTACGACCCGGAGGTGTGCGACCTGGGCAAGATCAACCGGGCGCTCCGCAAGCTCGCCAAGTAGGCGTCACCCCGCAAACAGCCCCATGAACTCGTGGACCGGCATCGCCTCGAGCCGTTCCCGGTCCGCAAAGAGGTCGGCGATCGCGCCGGCCCGCTTGCTCCCGAAGTGCCCGGTGAGCGCGGCCGCGGCCTTTCCCCGGAGGAGCGGAATCCCCTCGGCGCGCCGCCGGCGGTGGCCGATCGGGTACTCGACGGCGACCTTCTCGGTGCGGGTGCCGTCCGTGAAGAACACCTGCACCGCGTTGGCGATCGAGCGCTTGCCGGGATCGAGGTAGTCGCGCGAATACGCCGGGTCCTCGACCACGGTCATCTTCGCCCGGAGCGCGTCGATCCGCGGGTCCGCGGCAGCCGCGTCCTCGTAATGGGCGGCGGTCAGGTTCCCGAAAATCAGCCCGATCGCCGTCATGTACTGGAGGCAGTGGTCGCGGTCCGCCGGGTTGTGCAGCGGGCCGGACTTGTCGATGATCCGGATGGCCGACTCGTGCGTGGAAATCTCAACGCGGGACACCCGGTCGAGCCGGTCCCCGACCCCGGGGTGGAGCCGCAGGGCGCACTCGATGGCCGTCTGGGCGTGGAACTCGGCGGGAAAGGATATCTTGAAGAGCACGTTCTCCATCACGTAGCTGCCGAGGGGACGGCCCAGCCTCAGCGCCTGGCCGCGGAACGAGGCGTCCTGGAATCCCCAGGTCTTTGCGGTGACCGCGGAGGGATAGCCCATCTCGCCGGTGTGCGCGATGAGGGCGAGCCGGACCGCCCGGCTGGTCGCGTCGCCCGCCGCCCAGGACTTCCGCGAGCCGGTGTTCGGCGCGTGCCGGTAGGTCCGCAGCGCCGAGCCGTCGAGCCAGGCATGCGAGACGGCGGCGATCACCTCGTCGCGCCCTCCGCCGATCAGGGCGGAAACCACGGCCGTCGAGGCGACGCGCACGAGCAGGACGTGGTCGAGCCCGACCCGGTTGAAGGAATTTTCCAGGGCGAGGACGCCCTGGATCTCATGGGCCTTGATCATCGCGAGCAGCACGTCGCGCACGGTGAGCGGGGGACCCCCGCGGACGATCGGTGCCTGGAAGGCGGTCGGCGTCGAGCCGGCGGCCTGGTGGCGGCTCAGCCAGTCGGCCACCGCGAGGATGCCGCCGAGGTTGTCGGAGGGATGGCCCCATTCCGCGGCAAGCCAGGTGTCGTTGAAGTCGAGCCATCGGACGATCGCGCCGATGTTGAACGCGCCCTGGACCGGATCGAGCTCGTGGCCGGTGCCCGGGACGCGGCAACCGTTGGCGACCGACGTCCCGGAAACCACGGGCCCGAGCAGCCGCGTGCAGGCCGGGTAGGCCAGGGCCATGATCCCGCACGCGAGGGTGTCGAGGAGGCACCAGCGCGCGGTGTCGAGCGCCTCCGCGCCGTCCACGCGGCCGGCGAGGGCGTAGTCGGCGATGTCGACAATCAGGGGATCGGGCGGGGGGCGGACGTTGGATATCGGCGAGGACATGGGGAATCCGCTAGCGGCGGTCGATCGGGACGAAGGGGCGCGGCTCCGGCCCGGTGTAGTTGGCCCCGGGCCGGATGATCTTCCCGTCGATCCGCTGCTCGATGATGTGGGCCGCCCAACCGGCCGCCCGGGCCATGACGAAGAGCGGGGTGAACAGGGGGGTCGGAACGCCCATCATCCGGTAGGCGGGGGCGCTGTACCAGTCGAGGTTTGGGAACATCCGTTTCACCTCGGCCATCACGCTCTCGATCCGCTCGCAGACCGCGAAGAGGTTCCGGTCCGCGTCGCTCCCGCAGAGGCTCCGGGCGATCTCCTTGATGATGGCATTCCGCGGGTCGGCGATCGTGTAGACCGGGTGCCCGAATCCGATCACGATCTCGCGGCGGGCGATGCGGGCCCGGATGTCCGCCTCGGCCTCGTCGGGGCCGGCGTAGCGCAGGGCGATCTCGATCGCGACCTCGTTGGCCCCGCCGTGCTTGGGCCCCCGCAGGGCGCCGATGGCCCCGGTGATCGCCGACGCGAAATCCGACCCCGTGCCCGCGATGACCCGCGCGGTGAAGGTCGACGCGTTGAACTCGTGCTCGGCGTAGAGGATGAGGGACTGGTCGAGGGCCCGGGCGTGCCGCTCCGACGGCGGGCGGCCGTGAAGCAGCCGGAGGAAGTGGGCCGCGACCGTGGGCTCGCCGGTCTCCGTGTCGATCCGGCGGCCGGCCGTCGCAAAATGGTGCCAGTAGAGCAGCATCGAGGGGAGGATCGCGACCAGCCGGTCGGCAATTCCCCGGGCGCCCTCGACGGGGCGGGACTCGGCCTCCGGCTCGAGGGTCCCGAGGAGCGAGCAGCCCGTCCTCAGGACGTCCATCGGGTGGGCGCAGGCCGGTATCCTCTCCAGGACCGCCTTCAGCGGCTCGGGCAGCCCGCGCTGCAGGGAGAGCCGGAGCCTGTAGGCGGCGAGTTCCGCGCGACTGGGCAGCCGCTCGTGGATCAGGAGGTGGGCGACCTCCTCGAAGGTCGAGAGGGCGGCCACCTCGGCGATGTCGTAGCCGCGGTAGTGAAGGTCGTTGCCCGAATGGCCCACCGTGCAGATCGCCGTGTTGCCGGCCGGGACGCCCGACAGGGCGACGGACTTCTTCACCTTGGGCGCCGCGGGGGGATCCTCGCTCATTTCCGGAAGAGCCGGTCAAGCTTCCGCTCGTAGTCCTCGTAGCCCAGGACGTCGTAAAGCTCGGCGCGGGTCTGCATCGATCCGATCGAGGCCTTCTGGGTGCCGTCCCGGCGCAGCGTCGCATAGACGCCGAGCGCGGCCGCGCTCATGGCGCGGAAGGCTGAAAGCGGATAGAGCGCCATCGCGACCCCGGCGGAACGCAGCTCCTCGACCGTGAAGAGGGGCGTGCGGCCGAACTCGGTGATGTTGGCGAGGACCGGGACGTTGACGGCCGCGGTGAAGCGCCGGTACTCGTCGAGGGTGGTGAGCGCCTCCGCAAAGATCATGTCTGCGCCCGCCGCGACATAGGCCTGGGCGCGCGCGACGGCCGCGTCCAGGCCCTCGCCGGCGGCGGCATCGGTGCGGGCCATGACGACGAAGTCGGCGTCGGGGCGGGCGTCGGCGGCCGCCTTCAGCCGGTCGCACATCTCCGCGGTGGAGACCAGCTCCTTGCCGGGCCGGTGGCCGCAGCGCTTTGCCGCGACCTGGTCCTCGATGTGAACGGCGGCCACTCCCGCGCGGGCCATCTCGCGGATGGTCCGCGCGATCCCGAAGGCGTGGCCCCAGCCCGTGTCGATGTCCACGAGGAGCGGGAGGGGCACCGCGCCGGTGATCCGCCGCGCGTCGGCGAGCACGTCGTCAAGGCTCGTCATCCCCAGGTCCGGCAGGCCCAGCGAGGCGTTGGCGACGCCGGCGCCCGACAGATAGATCGCCCTGAAGCCGGCGCGCTGGGCGAGCAGCGCCGTGTAGGCGTTGATCGTGCCCGCGATCTGGAGGGGCTTCTCGACGGCCAGTGCCGCCCGGAATTCCGCGCCGGGGGAAAGGGAGCTGCTCACATCCGCAAGTTGGCGGGGAAGAAGGGCGGTGTCGAGGGCGGGTGAGGGGACCCCGGAAAGTAGTAAGGAGTAATTGGCAAGTGATGGCTTGCCGGATGCGCTTCGCGCCCTCCCAACCTCTCAACCATCAATTACTAATTTCTACTTTCCGATTATATATTCTCATCCCTGTCCGATTCCGTCTTCTCCAGGTTCGCCGGCAGTTGCTCGGGCAGGACAAGATAGTAATTCATCAGCCACAGGCTCCGGGACGTGCGGTAGAAGGCGATGGGGAAGCACACCGCGGCCGCGGCGGCGAGGATGACGGCCAGGCCGACTCGTATCACTCCGTAACAGGCAAGGAGCGTGAGCGGGAGCAGGCACAGGACAACCGTCAGCCCGTAGTTGAGCGACATCGATCCCAGGAAGAAACCCTCGTCGCGCTCGATCCGCAGCCCGCAGTCGGGGCAGGCGGGATTGATCTCGAAGAGCGTCCCCTTCTTGAAGAGCGTCCGGCCGCCGCAGTTCGGGCAGCGGTTGGAAAGGCCCCGGGCCGCGATCTGGAGCCGGGTGACCTTCATGAGGGGGATGAACGCCTTCGCGCGCGGCCCGGTCAGGAACCGAGCTGGTAGCGGACGAAGCGGCGGATCTGGATGTTCTCGCCGGTCTTCGCGATCTTCTCGGTGAGGATGTCCTTCACGGTCTTCTCGGGATCCTTCACGAAGGGCTGGTCCATGAGGCAGGCGGTGGAGTAGAACTTGTCGAGCTTCCCGTCGACGATCTTCTGGGCGGCGGCCGGGGGCTTGCCCGCGACCTGGGCCGCGGCGATCTCTCGCTCCTTGGCGATCTCGGCCTCGGGAACCTGGTCGCGCGAGACGTAACCGGGGCTCGCGGCGGCGATCTGGAGGCAGATGTCCTTGACGAAGCTGCGGAACTCGTCGGTCCGGGCCACGAAGTCGGTCTCGCAGTTGACCTCGATGAGCACGCCGACCTTCCCGCCGACGTGGATGTAGCTCTCGATCACGCCCTCATGGGTCTCCCGCTCGGAGCGCTTGGACGCCGAGACGACACCCTTCTTGCGGAGCAGCGTGATCGCCTCCTCGAGGCTGCCGTTGCACTCGACGAGTGCACGCTTGCAGTCCATGAGGCCGGCGCCGGTGCGCTGGCGCAGGTCGTTTACCATAGTCGCGCTGATGGGTGTGCTCATCTTGAAGGGGGTCGGGTCGACCGGGATCACTCCGCCTTGACCGGGGCCTTGCGGACGCGGAGGACGGGCTTCTTCTTGGGGACGATCACCTCGCCCTCGCCCTCGACGGCGGCGGCGACGGCGGGCGGGAGATCAACCTTGGACAGGTCGATTTCCGCGGGCGTCTCGGTGGTCTCCTCGGCGGGCACCTGGGCCTTGATGTCGGCGGCCCCGCGCTGGGAGCGGCGGCTTTCGCGCAGGCTCAGGCCGGCCTGGACGGCGGCCACGACCGCGTCGACGATGATGCGGATGGATTTCACCGCGTCGTCATTGCCCGGGATCGGGTGGGTGACGGTGCCCGGGTCGGAATTGGTGTCGACGATGGCCGCGCAGGGGATCCCGCAGCGCTGGGCCTCGGCGACGGCGATCTTCTCGTGGTTGATGTCCACGACGAAAAGGGCCGACGGGAGCCCGCCCATCTCGGAAATCCCGTTGAAATTGCGCTGCATGCGGCCCATCTCGCGCTTGATCGCGGACTCCTCCTTGCGGGGGAGCTTGGACATCTCGCCGCTGGTCTCCATCTGCTGGTACTTCTTGAACTTGGCGATGGAGCGCTTGACTGTTTCGTAATTGGTGAGCGTGCCGCCCAGCCAGCGGTCGACGCAGAGGGGCATGTTGACCGCGGTCGCCGCCTCGCGGACGATGTCCTTGGCCTGGCGCTTGGTGCCGACGAAGAGGATATTTCCGCCGTTGGCGATTGTCTCTTCGATGAACGCGCAGGCCTTCTCCAGGGCCGCGTGCGTCTTCTCAAGGTCGATGATGCTGATGCCCTGGCGGTGGTCGAAGACGAAGGGCTTCGAACGGGGATTCCAGCGCTTGGTCTGATGCCCAAAATGCACTCCGGCATCGAGCAGGTCTTTGGGGGTGATGGTGATGCTCATGATGATCTATGTATCTATCTGACACACAGGCCGGCCGTTGGGCCGCCTTGCGATCGATGGTTGATGGTTGCTGACGATTAGGGATTGATGGCTTCTGACAAAAGGAAGGATCAACACAGAGGAGGGCGGGGCGGGTGGCAAGAGAGAAGTTTGTGATAGGAAAGGCCCAGCATCGGAAAGTAGTAAGTAGTAATTAGTAATTGATGGTTAAGAGGGGTGGAGGGCGCGAAGCGCAGGCGGCAAACCATCACTTACTAATTACTACTTTCCGAGGCCGCTTTCAGTTGTCCGGTTATTTTTTGACTGCGACGGGGCGCCGCCCGGGAAATAGCTCCCGGCATATCTCGCAACCTGTTCCGTCGCAGCCCCGTGCGCTGCAGTACTCCCGGCCGTAGAAGATGATGCGCAGGTGGAGGCTGTTCCAGCGATCCTCGGGAAATAGGGCCTTCAGGTCGCGCTCGGTCTGCTCGACGCTCCGGCCGTTCGTGAGCCGCCAGCGCTGGGCCAGCCGGTGAATATGCGTGTCGACCGGGAAGGCGGGCACCCCGAAGGCCTGGGACATGACGACACTGGCCGTCTTGTGGCCCACGCCGGGCAGTTCCTCGAGTTCGCCGAAGGTCCGGGGCACGGCCCCGCCGTGCTTCCCGACCAGGATCCGGGAGAGCCCGGCGATTGCGCGCGCCTTCTGGGGCGAAAGTCCGCAGGGGCGGATGATCCGCTGGATTTCAGCCACGGGAACCCGGGCCATCGCCTCCGCAGTGGGGCCGAGCGCGAACAGGGCGGGGGTGACCAAATTGACGCGCTTGTCGGTGCACTGGGCGGATAGTAGGACGGCGATCAGCAGCGTGAAGGCGTCCTTGTGGTCGAGCGGGATGGGGGTCTCCGGATAGAGCGCGGCCAGGCGTTTGTCCACGAAGGCGGCGCGCGCGGCGCGGGTCGGGCAGGGTCGGGAGGCCACGGCGCGAGGAAAGGGAATAAATCGCGGTTGCGCGAGCCGGGAGGCAACCTAGCTTAGGTTCAAATGGGTTCGCCCGATCCGCTTGCTCCCAGCGACACGTTTCCCCGCCGGCACCTCGGCGACGGTTCCGACACCGCGGAAATGCTCCGTGCACTCGGGTACCCAACCCTCGACGCCCTGGTCGATGCGGCGGTGCCGGCGGCGATCCGCCGGGGTCCGCTGTCGCTTCCGGCCGCCGCCGGCGAGAGCGCGGCGGCCGCGGAACTGCGGGCGACCGCGGCCGAGAACCAGGTCTTCCGGAGCTTCATCGGGCTGGGCTATTCGGACACGATCACCCCTCCGGTCATCCAGCGGGCGATCTTCGAGAATCCGGGCTGGTACACCGCTTACACGCCCTACCAGTCGGAGATCTCCCAGGGCAGGCTCGAGGCGCTGCTCAACTTCCAGACGATGATCTGCGAACTGACGGGCCTGGAGATCGCCAACGCCTCCATGCTCGACGAGGGGACGGCCGCTGCCGAGGCGATGATGATGTGCCACCGGCTGAGGGAGTCCGCGCGCGCATTCTTTGTCTCGGAGTCCTGCCATCCCCGGACGATTGAGATCGTGAGGACGCGGGCGGAGGCATTGGGGATAGAGATCAGGGTAGGGGACCACCGGGAGGCCGTGATCGACGCTTCCTACGCCGGCGTCCTCGTCCAGTATCCGGACACCCGGGGATCGATCCACGACTTCGGCGGATTTTTTGACAGGGCCCATGCCGCGGGCGCGCTCTGCGTCGTGGCCGCGGACCCGCTCGCGCTGGCGCTTCTGCGCGCCCCCGGGGAATTTGGCGCGGACATGGCGGTCGGGTCGGCGCAGCGCTTCGGCGTGCCGATGGGCTTCGGCGGGCCGCACGCCGGGTTTCTCGCGACGAGGGACGCCTTCAAGCGGCAGATGCCCGGCCGGCTGGTCGGCGTCTCCCGGGACGCGCAGGGCGACCCGGCGATGCGACTGGCCCTCGGCACCCGGGAGCAGCACATCCGCCGCGACAAGGCCACGTCCAACATCTGCACGGCGCAGGTCCTCCTGGCGGTGATGGCGTCGATGTACGCGGTCTACCACGGCCCCGAGGGTCTGAAGGCGATCGCCCGGCGGGTCAGGGGCCTTACGGGCGTCCTGGCCTCCGGCCTCCGCCGGATCGGCGCTACGGTCAACACGGATCCCGTCTTCGACACGCTGACCGTGGGCGGGGTTGCGGCCGGGCGCGTGCACGCCGCCGCCGCGGCCCGGCGGATGAACCTTCGGCCGGTCGACGCGCACACGGTCGGCATCTCGCTCGACGAGACGACGACGATCGACGAGGTGCGGACCCTCCTCGGGTTCTTCGGCGACGCCGGTCCGGCCGACGCGGGCGCCCGGCCCGCGGAGCCGGATCTCCCGGCGCCCCACGCGCGGGCGACGCCCTTCCTCCGGCATCCGGTCTTCAGCCGCTTTCACACCGAGCACGAGATGCTCCGCTACATCAAGCGGCTCGAGGCCCGGGATCTCACGCTCTGCCAGTCGATGATCTCGCTGGGCTCCTGCACAATGAAGCTGAACGCGGCCAGCGAGATGCTGCCCGTGTCGTGGCCGGAGTTCTCGCGGATGCACCCGTTCGCGCCGCCCGAGCAGGCGCGGGGCTATCGCAGGCTCTTCGCCGAGCTGGAGGCATGGCTTGCGGAAATCACCGGGCTGGCCGCCGTATCGCTCCAGCCCAATGCCGGATCCCAGGGCGAGTACGCCGGGCTCCTGGCGATCCGCGCCCACCATGCGGCCCGCGGCGAGGCCTGGCGGAACATCTGCCTGATCCCGACCAGCGCGCACGGGACCAATCCGGCCAGCGCGGTCATGGCCGGGCTGAGGGTCGTCGCTGTCGCCTGCGACGCCCAGGGAAACATCGACTTGGCCGACCTCAGGGCGAAGGCGGCCCTCCATTCGCGGGAGCTTGCCGCGCTCATGGTCACCTATCCCTCGACGCACGGCGTCTTCGAGGCGCCGATCCGCGACATCTGCACGGAGATCCACCGCCACGGCGGGCAGGTCTACATGGACGGGGCGAACATGAACGCCCAGGTCGGCCTCACCTCGCCCGGCCAAATCGGCGCCGATGTCTGCCACCTCAACCTCCACAAGACCTTCTGCATTCCCCACGGCGGCGGCGGCCCGGGCGTCGGTCCGGTGGCGGTGGCGTCCCACCTTGCCCCCTATCTTCCCGGCCGCGGGACGGTCGGGGCGGTGAGCTCGGCCCCGGGGGGCAGCGCGTCGATCCTGCCGATCTCCTGGATGTACATCCGGATGATGGGCCCGGACGGGCTGACCGCCGCGAGCAAGGCCGCGATCCTGAACGCGAACTACGTGGCGAAGCGGCTCGAGGCCTTTTTCCCCGTCCTGTACCGCGGCGACGCCGGGCTGGTGGCCCACGAGTGCATCGTGGACCTTCGCGGGTGGAAGCGCCACGGGATCGAGGTTGAGGACGCGGCGAAGCGGCTGATGGACTACGGCTACCACGCCCCCACGATGTCCTTCCCGGTCCCCGGCACCTTCATGATCGAGCCGACGGAGAGCGAGTCAAAGGCGGAGCTCGACCGGTTCTGCGAGGCGATGATCTTGATCCACGCCGAGATGCAGGCGGTCGCCTCGGGCGCGGCCGACCCGGTGAACAACGTGCTGAAGCAGGCGCCCCATACCGCCAAGGTCGTCTGTGCCGACGCCTGGGACCGGCCCTATTCGCGCGAGAAGGCGGCCTTTCCCTCGGCCGCGACGCGCGAGTCCAAGTTCTGGCCGTCCGTCGGGCGGGTGGATAATGTCTATGGCGATAGGAATCTGCACTGCACGTGCGAGGGAATGGGTCTTGCAGAAACCTGAGACCTGAAACCTGAGTCAATCCTTCAAACTGATTTCTGGCTTTTGAGGGCTTTCCATCCCGCTCAAAAACCAGCACGATAGACCCCTTCCCACCGATGAAAATCATCCGACACGCAACCCCCGGCGGCCCCGCGTATGCCGCGCTCCAGCCCGACGGCTCCGCCCGCGAGATCGCGGGCGATATTTTCGGCGACTTCCGCGTCACCGACCGGACGGTCAAGCCGGGCAAGATCCTCGCCCCGATCGCACCGGTGAACATCCTGGCGATCGGCCTGAACTACAAGAAGCACGCCGAGGAGGGCGGCAAGGGCGTGCCGGAGCGGCCCATGCTCTTCATCAAGAGCACGAACACCGTCCAGAATCCCGGCGACCCGATCGAGATCCCGGTGAAGCTCGCCAGCCACGAGACCGACTACGAGTGCGAGCTGGCCGTCGTGATCGGCAAGCGCTGCCGGAACGCGACCCGGGCCAACGCGCTCTCCTACGTCCTGGGCTACACCTGCGCCAACGATGTCTCGGCGCGCGACTGGCAGATCAAGTGGGGCGGGAGCCAGTTCTGCCAGGGCAAGAGCTTCGACACCTTCTGCCCCCTGGGCCCCGTCCTCGTGACCACCGACGAGATACCCAATCCCAACAAGCTGGGAATCAAGACCATCCTCAACGGACAGGCCATGCAGGACTGGAACACCGACGACATGGTCTTCGACGTGCCCACGCTCATCGAGTTCCTCAGCGGCAGCAAGACGCTCCTCCCGGGCACCGTCATCCTTACGGGAACGCCGCACGGCGTCGGCTTCGCCCGCAAGCCCCCGGTTTACCTCAAGGCCGGCGACACAGTCAGCATCGAGATCGAGAAGATCGGCACGCTCACCAACCCGGTGGTCAACGAGACCGTCTAGCGTGCCGCGGCCGAAGCACACCTTTCACCTTATCGCCAACTCGCACCTGGACCCGGTCTGGCTGTGGGACTGGCGGGAGGGCCTCAACGAGGGGATCATCACGGTCCGCACGATGCTGGCCCTGATGGACGAGTTCCCCGAGCTCACTTATGTCCGGGGTGAGAGCGTCCTCTACGAGCACATCGAGCGCGAGGAACCCGGGACCTTCGCCCGGATACTGAAGCACGTCCGCTCGGGCCGCTGGGACCCGATCGGCGGCGGCTATCTCCAGCCCGACACCAATCTCCCCGCGACGGAGACCTTCGCGCGGAATTACCTGCTCGGGCAGCGGTATTTCGCGGAAAAGTTCGGCCGGCCGGCGACCGCGGCCTGGGCCGCGGACTCCTTCGGGCACAGCGCCGGGCTGCCGGAGATCCTGGCCGGGGCGGGCTTTCGCACCTTCTTCTTCTTCCGGCCCTTCGTCGAGCAGTGCGCGCTCCCGGGACCGGCGTTCTGGTGGGAGGGATCGGGCGGATCGCGGGTGCTCGGCTACCGGCCGATCTTCGGCTGGTACGGCAACGAGCGGGACGACGCAAAGGCCCGGCTCGACGGGTACCTCGCGGCCGCGGACAAGCAGCCCCATCACAACATCGCCGTCTTCTACGGGCTGGGAAACCACGGCGGCGGGCCGACCCGGCGCCAGCTTCGCGACATGGCCGCGTGGGCGGCCGCCCACCCCGAGGTCGCCGTCGTCCACTCCGGGCTCCACCGCTTTTCCGCCGCGCTCGAGGCGGAAATCCGCGCAAACCCGAGCCAGGCCCCGGGCGTCCACCGCGGCGAGATGAACTACTGCCAGCGCGGCTGCTACACTTCGGCCGCGCGGGTGAAGTTCGCGTTCCGGCACGCCGAGGCCGCCCTCACCCGGGCGGAGACCGCCGCGACCGCCGGGCTCCTCGTCGCGCGGGCTCCCGTCCCGGATCTCGGGACGGCCTGGCGCTCGCTCCTCTTCAATTCCTTCCACGACATCCTGCCGGGCTCGAGCATTGAGCGCGCACTCGAGGAGCAGGTGGACTGGACGCGCGGCCTGATCCACACGGCCCGGAGCGTGGAATTTTCCGCGCTCAACGCGATCGCGCGCCGCGCCGACACGTCGGTGCCCCCGGTCGCCGGCGACCATCCGACCGCCGTGTCCTTCCTGGTCTGGAATCCCCACTCCCGGCCCTACGAGGGGCCGCTCGAGCTCGAGGGCTCCCTCGATTACCGGCCGCTCTTCCCCTACAAGGACCGCCCGGGCGAGGTTCCCCTCGAGGTCCGCGGACCCGGCGGGAAACCGCAGGCCTTCCAGAAGATCAAGACGGAGTCCACCTTCCTGTTGCAGATCCCGTGGCGGATGCGCGTCCTGACGACAGCCCGCCTGCCCGCCCTCGGCTGGGGCGTCTTCACGCTGGGCTGGGTCGAGGGCGCGCGCGCGCCGAAGGCTCCCGCGCTTGCGTCCGCCGCGCGGCCCGGGGAAATCGGCAACGGGCACCACCGGGTGAGCGCGCGCGTCGGCCGGCGGGGGATCGCGCTCTTTGACGGGCGCCGGTCCATGCTCGGCTCCGGCGGGATGCAGGTCGCGACCTTCGAGGATCCGTTCGGATCCTGGGGCGGCTGCTACGACGAGCCCGACTCGCTTCATCTCACGAAGGTCCGTCACGCCTGGAAGGTGGCGGCCGTCGAGACGGTCGAGCGGGGACCGCTCCGGTCCGCCCTCTGGGTTCGGATGAGCGGCGGAAAGTCCGAGCTCGACCTCACCTTCCGGCTCTCGGCCGACCGCAGGGCGATCGATGTCGAGGCGCGGCTCCTGTGGAACGAGACCCGCGCCCGGCTGAAGCTCGTCTTCCCCGGGGCCGGCGACCAGGCGGAATTCGACGTGGCCGGCGGGGTGGCCAGACGCGGGCCCGCAGGCGAGGTGCCGGGCGGCCGCTGGGTGCGGGTGTCGCGCGGCCGAGCGACCTTCGGCTTTGCGAGCGACGCCCTCTACGGCTTTGACGCCTCCGGGGGCACCTTCCGCGCCTCGGTGATCCGCTCCAGCCGCTACGCATTTGACGCGAGGGACACGGCGGACACGCCGCAGTCGCTGCCGGTCGCGGACCGCGGCGAGTACCGGTTCAAGTTCCTGATTTCGGCCGACGGCGCGGCCCTGCCCCGGCTCGCCGCCGAGCTTGAGATGCAGCCGGTCTCCCTGACCGTTCCGCCGCACGACGGTGATCTCGGGCGGGCGGGGAGCGTGGCAGAACTCTCGCCTGCGGGAGTAAGGTTGATCGCACTCAAGCCCGCCGAGGACGGCAGGGGAGTGATTGTCCGCCTTCAGGAGACGGCGGGTCGCCGGGTCACTCCCAAGCTTCGGGTCGCGGACTGGTCGTACACGCTGCACCCGATCGCCGCCCACGGCCTGGCCACGTACCGGCTGCTCCGAGGAACCGCGCGCAAGACAGGGATCAGCGAGCTGGGCTAGCCCGTCACGAGCGCGATCTGGACGCCGGGGCCGTGGACGCCGCGGATCAGGATCCCCTCGACATCCGCGGTGCTCGACGAGCCGGTGCACCAGATCACGTTGGGATCGTCTCCCAGCGCGGCGACGGCCTGCGACAGGTCGGCGAATATTTCCGAGCGGTTGAGCACGGCGATGTGGACCCAGGGCGTGAGCGCCCCCAGGCGGCGCGAGGTGGACGCATCCGTGAGGATGATCGTGCCGGTCTCCGCGACCCCGCCGGCCGCGCGCGTGATCCCGAAGGCGTAGTCGTCGATCCGCGTGCGGTCGAATTCCGTCTCCACCGTGAAATCCGCGCCGAAGTGCGGGGCCAGGCCCGGCCAGAGAACAGGATCGCAGTAGCCATGCATCCAATTTCCAGCGCGGAGCTGCGCGACGACGTCGGATGCGGCGGTGACCGCACGGCCGTTGACGAGCGCGATCCGCTCGGAGAAGACGGCGAGCAGGTCGGTTCCGGAGATCAGCTTGCGGACAACCGCCAGGTCGCCGGCGAATTCGGGCAGGGCCGCGCGGTCCTTGAGGGGCGCGAGCGCCGCCTTCACGCGGTTGAGGATCAGATCCCGGTCGTCGTTCATGCGCGGAGGATTTTTTCACGCCCGGCCAGATAAAGGAAGGCGATAAGGATGAGGAAGGGGATCATCGAGAGGGCGTCGGCGTGCGCGCCGGCGAAGAGGGGATTGTGCCGCGACGCCCAGGCGCCCAGGGCCGTGTCCACCGGCTCAAGGAGCCCGGCCAGGAAGGCGATCGCGATCCCGGCGATCGCCCCGCCGGCGATGTAGCCGGAGGCGAGCAGGACGCCCGGGCTCTTGTCGGCCTCGGCCACAAGCTGGTCCTCCGAGAGATTTGCGTGCCGGAGCTTTCGGCGCTGGTGCCAGTCCACCAGTCGCCGGACCAGCCCGCCGACCAGGATCGGCGTGGACGAGGAGAGGGGCAGGTAGACCCCGACCGCGAAGGCGAGGGACTGCAACCCGCACAGCTCCAGGACCACGGAGATCATGACCCCGAGGAGGACGAGGGTCCAGGGGAGCCGATGGTCGAGGATTCCCTTGATGATGTAGGACATCAGGACGGCCTTCGGCGCGTCGAACTTCCTGACCGTGCTCCCGTCGGGCCGCTGGGCGAAGCGCCCGTTGATGCCCGGGTCCACGAGCCAGACCGCGCGGCCCGACGCATCCACGAGGTATTTCTCGGCGGGGCCGCCGGCCGGATCGTCGCGGTGCCAGACGAGGTACTCGGCGGCGTCGTCGCGTGCCTGGGGCCCGGCGAGCCGCTCGCGCTGCGTGAGGAGCGACGGGTCGGTGCGGAGCCCGCCGGGGACGACCTGGGCGGCGGGAACGTAGACGGTCGCCGCCGCGTTCAAGCGGAGGAGGACCGGGCCGAGCGCGAGGGCCGAGGCGAAGGCCCCCAGGAGGATGGCGATCTGCTGGTACCGCGGCGTTGAGCCGAGGAGGTAGCCGGTCTTCAGGTCCTGCGAGGTGCTGCCGGCGTTGCCCGCCGCGATGCAGACGATGGCGCCGACCGAGAGCGCCGTCACGTAGTGGGTGCCGCCGGTCCAGCCGGCGAGAAGGAACGCCAGGCAGGTGAGGAGGAGGGTCGCGACGGTCATCCCCGAGATGGGATTTGAGGAGGAACCGATCTCACCGGTGAGCCGGGAGGAGACGGTGACGAAGAGGAAGCCGAAGACCACGATCAGGAGCGCGCCGAGCAGGTTCATGTGCAGCGCGGGCGCCGCCGTGATCCCGACGATCAGGATGATGATCCCGATCCCGACCAGCCGCAGCGGGAGGTCGCGCTCGGTGCGCGGGATCGAGGAAGGGGTCAGGCCGCCAGAAGTAAAAAAACCGGTTTTTTTACTTCT
>CAITEC010000071.1 GCA_903891325.1 uncultured Opitutaceae bacterium | reverse complement strand
CTGAGTCAAGCAAGCGCGCTCGGAGATCGCGCTCCACCCCCAGAGCTGGTTCGAAATGAAGAGTCGGACTTTCTTCAAACTGACCCACTGCGGAAAAGAGCGTAGACTTCCCCCGGATTCGGGGATGAAGTGACTCTCCGTCCGCAATGTCCCTTGTCTTTTCCCTCGACCTCAACCTGCCCCGGAGCGCGGAGGAAGCGCCCGGCGATGAGATCGTGCTCCCGGGGACGTCAAACCGCACTGTGATCCTGATCCACGGCCTCACCGGATCGCCCAACGAGATGCGCCATCTCGCCTTCACGCTCAACAAGGCGGGATACGGCGTCCATTGCCCTCGTCTGGCCAACCACGGCAAGCCGCTTCACATCCTGAAGCACTCCACCTGGGAGGATTTCTACGCTCCGCTCCGCGACCTGTTCCTGCGCCTGACCGGGACCGGCGAACGGGTCTTTGTCGCGGGCCTGTCCATGAGCGCCCTCTTCGTCCTCCTGCTTGCCGAGGAGTTCGGGGAGAAGCTGGCGGGCGGCATCTGCCTCTCCCCAACGCTCTTCTTCGACGGCTGGAGCGTTCCCTGGTATCACCGGCTGCTCCCGCTCGCCTCCTACACACCCCTCAAGTACAACCTGTACTTCAAGGAGAGCGACCCCTACGGGATCAAGAATCCGGCCATCCGGGCGATGGTCGACCGGCATTATCGGAAGGCCACCCTGTCCGACATGGGGGATGTCTCGAAATTCGGGTATCCCTACTTTCCGGTCTCCCTGATTCACCAGTTGGCGCGCCTGATCCGCAGGGTCAGGCCCCTCCTCGACAGGGTCCGCGCGCCCATACTGCTCATTCATCCCCGGGACGACGACACCGCCAGTGTCAGGAACTCCCAGATTATCCTCGACCGCATCTCCTCGCCAATCAAGGAACTGGTGATCCTGACGGACTCCTACCACATCATCACCGCGGACAATGAGCGGGAAAAGGTCGCCGCGGACATGCAGGCCTTTCTCGACCGGCTATGACCGCCGCCGGCCCCTTCGAGATCTATTTCGATTTCGACAACACGATCACCGAGTTCGACGTCCTCGACGACTTCATCAGCCGCTTCTCGATCAACGAGGAGTGGAAGGTCGCGGAGGAGGAGTGGGCCGCGGGGGCCATCGGCTCCCGGGAATGCCTCGAGCGCCAGCTCGCCCAGGTCCGGATATCCCCGGAGGCGCTGGCCGATTACCTTCGCACGATCGCGATCGATCCCGGATTTCCGCCGATCCTCGAGCTCCTGCGCTCCCGGGGCGTCCATCCGGTCATCCTCAGCGACAGCTTTTCGGAGATCATCACGGCCGTCCTGGCCCACAACGGGATCACCGGAATCCCGACCTTCGCCAACCGGATGCGGCTGGAAGGGGACAGGCCGGTGATTTCATTCCCCTATTTCGGGTCGATCTGCACGACCTGCGCCAACTGCAAGACCTCCCACCTCGTGCGCCGGGACCGGCCCGCCGGCACGCGGAAGATCTACGTGGGCGACGGAAAATCGGACATCTGCCCGGCGGGCTTCTGCGAAATACTCTTTGCGAAAGGCAGCCTTTTTGAGCACTATGCAACGATTCGGAAGGACTGCCACCCCTTCGCGCGGCTGTCCGAGGTCCTTCCGCGGCTCAACCTACTGCTCTCATGACAAAACCCAAACCCGCCCCCGGAAATCCCGGCGAGGAGAACCTCCTCGAGCTCGAGTCAAAGTACTGCTCCTGGGGCGACACCGTCCACTACGCCAAGGAACTCACGATGTTCGAGCGGGCGGAGTCCATCTACCTTTACGACGACAAGGGGACCGAGTACCTCGACCTGCAGATGTGGTACTCGGCGGCAAACTTCGGCTACGCCAACCCGCGGCTGAACGCCGCGCTCAAGGCCCAGATCGACCGCCTGCCGCAACTGGCCTGCCAGTACCTCCACAAGGAGAAGATCCTGCTCGCCGCCAAGCTCGCCCGGAAGGTCGAGAAGGTATTCGGAGAGAAGGGACGGATCCACTTCAATGTCGGCGGCGCCAGCGCGATCGAGGACGCCTGGAAGGTCGCGCGCAATCACACGAAGAAGAACCTGGCCTTCGCCTTCATGGGCGGGTACCACGGCCGAACGCTGGGAGCGTCGGCCATCACGTCGAGCTACCGCTACCGCGAGAAGTTCGGGCACTTCGCCGACCGGGCCAATTTCATACCCTATCCCTACTGTTTCCGCTGCCCCTACGGCCTGAAGCGGGAGTCCTGCGAACTGTACTGTGAAAAGCAGGTCGAGCGGCTCTTTGAGACCGAGTACTACGGGGTGGTCAACAAGACGGGCCAGGCCGAGTTCGGCGCCTTTTTCGTCGAGGCGGTGCAGGGCACCGGCGGCTATATCGTGCCTCCCCAGGGCTACTTTCCCCGGCTGAAGAAGCTCCTCGACCAGCACGGCATCCTCCTGATCGACGACGAGATCCAGATGGGCTTCTACCGCACGGGGAAGTTCTTCGCCCTGGAGCACTTCGGCGTGAAGCCCGACGTCATCGTCTTCGGGAAGGCCCTGACCAACGGCCTGAATCCGATCTCCGCGATCTGGGCGCGCGAGGAGCTGATCAAGCCCTCCGTGTTCCCCCCGGGGTCGACGCATTCCACCTTCTCATCCAATCCCCTCGGGACCGCGGTCGCGCTCGAGACGGTCAAGCTGATGGAAGAGGAGGATTTCGAGGGACGGGTCACCCGAAGCGGGGCGTACTTCCTCTCCGGGCTGCGGGAAATGGCGAAGCGCTATCCCCAGATGGGCGATGTCGACGGGCTCGGCCTGGCGCTGCGCGTGGAGATGTGCCAGAAGGACGGCTACACGCCGAACCGCGAGCTGGTCGACGCGATGATGAACATCGGGCTCAGCGGGACATTGACCGCCGGCGGAAAAAGCCGCGGCCTTATCCTCGACGTGGGCGGGTACTACAAGAACGTCTTCACGCTGGCCCCGTCGCTCTACATCACCGAGAAGCAGATCGACACCGCGCTCGCCCTCTTCGAGGAGGCGCTCATCCGCGGCCTGGCGGAGACGGCGTAGGTCGGCCCCCGTCCCGACGGGAATTCAGCTCGGTTCGGAGAACACCAGGGCCGCGTTGCAGCTCCCGAAGCCGAATGAGTTTGAGATGACGCTTCGTATCCTCATCGCGCGGCCCTCGCGGGCGAGATAGTCCAGGTCGCAATCCGGGTCGGGCTGCGTCAGGTTGATCGTCGGGGGGGCGAACTGGTCGGCGATCGACATCACGCAGGAGACCGCCTCGATGGCCCCGGCCGCGCCCAGCGTGTGTCCGATCATCGACTTGGTGGCCGACACCGGTATCCCGGCCGCGTCCGGCCCGAAGACCGACTTGATCGCGCGGGTCTCCGCCACGTCGTTCGCCTTCGTGGAGGTCGCGTGCGCGTTGACCAGGTCGACTCGCGACACCCCCGAGTCCCGGAGCGCGGCCGCCATCACGCGGGCCGCGTCGGCCCCCGTGGAATCGGGCATCACCATGTGGTGGGCCCCGGAATTGCAGGCGTACCCGGTGAATTCCGCCAGGATGGGGGCTCCCCGGCGCAGGGCCCGGTCGCGCTCCTCCAGGACCAGCACTGCGCCGCCCTCGCTCATGACAAAGCCGTCGCGCGCCAGGTCGAAGGGGCGGGAGGCGCCTGCCGGGTCCTCGTTGCGCTTGGAGAGGATCCGCATCGCGCAGTAGGCGCCATAATTGAACTGGGTGAGGGGAGCCTCGACCCCGCCGGCCAGGCACAGGTCCGCGTCGCCGAATTGGATCTTCCTGAGCGCCTCGCCGAGCGCGTTGGCGCCCGACGCGCAGGCGGTCGAAATCACCAGGTTGGGCCCGCGCAGCCCGTAGCGGATCCCGATGTGCGCGGCCACCGCATTGGGGCTGGTGCGCGCGACCGAGACCGGATTCATCCGATTGTTCCCGCGGTTGAAGGCGGCGACCATCTGCTCCTCGTGAAAAAGGAGCCCGCCGAGCCCCGAGCCGATGATGACGCCGATCCGGTCGAGGTCCTCCGAGGCCAGATTGAGCCGGCTTCCCGTGACCGCCATGTCCGCGCAGGCCACCCCGAAGTGAACGAAGCGATCGACCCGTCCCGCCAATTCCTCCGGCATGAAGTCGGACGGCCGAAAGCCACGCACCTGGCCGCCCATCTTCGACGCGAAATCCTGGGTGTCGAACGCGTCGATCATCCCGATTCCCGAGACCCCCTCCCTGTTCGCGCGCCAGAACGGGCCGACGCCCACCCCGTTGGCGGCGACGACCCCCATCCCTGTTACAACAACGCGCCTTTTGTTCATCCGGTGCGTCAGTGGCGGCCCCCGCTTTCAAGCAGCTTGTGTTTCCACATGGCCTCAGGATGCGGCGCAGCGGACCCGTCGACAAGTCCGAAGGTTTCCCGGTCCGCCCCCCTACGCCGCCACGGGATCGCCGACCCGAATCACCTTCCCGGCCTCCGATGCGGGTATCGAGGTGTTTACCGCCAGCCGGTAGAAATGCGTGAATTGCGCCGGGTTCGACCACGCCGGGAGCGTCTGCCGGCGCCGCTCCGCGAACTCCTGCGTGAATCCGGGGGTTTCCGCGCCGGTTTCCGGGTCGCGGCCGGGGACCGCGCAGCGCTGGCAGGGATTATGGCCCAGGAGGCGGATATCCCCGATGGAAAAGGGTCGCAGCTCCCCCGGGGCGGCAAAGAGCGCATCCTCGGCGAATGCCGGCCCGTCCTCCCCGCCAATCTCCAGGTTCGCCCGAAAGCGGCGGCGGGTCGACTCCTCGTCCAGCTCCGGAAACCACCCGGTGACCGCCCTCAGGCTCGCCGCGCCCACGACCGTCGGGCCCGGCGCCGCCCGGTCGTCCGGGAATCCGGCTTCCGGCTCGTGCCTGAGCAGCACGGGGTACCCGAGGTAGTCGGTCAGCCATCGGTTGAGCAAGGCCGGCTCGGACAGGACGAAGCGCGTCGCGCCCGAAAGGCCCCCGACCCCCACGGCCACCTCCCGCGCGCCCGGATCGAAGCTGCAGCGCAGTTTGAAGATCCGCGGCTCCCGCTTTCCGTTCACGAACTTCCCGTCGCCGCGCTCGATGGCGAACACCCGGTCGTTTTCAAGGATCCCCCGCGCGGTGATCCGGGCCTCCGCCAGGTCGATCCCGTCAAGTCCCTTGATGGGAAAGACGACTATTCGCTCAAGGCGCATGCGGGGACTCATCCTGGTCGAGGGACCGGTCCCGGGTCTCCGGCAGGACGGCCAGGCCGATCACAAACGCGAGTCCCGCGATGATGATCGGGTACCAGAGGCCCGCGTAGATGTCGCCGGTGAAGACGGCGATCGACGTGGCGATCAGCGGGAGAAACCCGCCGAACCAGCCGTTCCCGATGTGATAGGGCAGGGACATGGACGTGTACCGAATCCGCGTCGGGAAGAGCTCCACCAGGAACGCGGCAATCGGCCCGTAGACCAGGGTCACGAGCAGGACCAGGAAGACCAGGCGCGCCGTGACGCCGACCGCGTCAAAGCGGGCGGGATCGGCGGACTTGGGGTATCCGGCGGGATCGAGCGCCCGGGCGTAATCCGCCGGGTTGAAGCCGACCACCCTGCGGCCGCCGACGATCAGGACAAGGGGATCGGCCGCCGTGCCGCCCGCGCCGGGTTCCGGGGCCTCGAGGTGGAAGGGAATTCCCGCGTCATTGAGGAATTTCCGCGCCTTGTCGGTCGCGGAGACGAGCCGGCCCGGAAGGACGATCTTCCGTGCCGCATCCACAAGTGCGGCCGCCGCCACGGACGCCCGGCCGTGGAATTCCGCGGTGCGAAGGACAACCGGGCTGCGCTCCATCGCCTCGGCGAGCGCCGGGTTTGCCGCCCGCGTCAGCCCGTGGAAGACGGCCTGGTAGCTGAGCACGGTCAGCAGGAAGCCGGTGAGGATGATCTTCTTCCGGCCGATCCGGTCGGAAAGCGAGCCGAAGACCACGAAGAAGGGCGTGGCGATCGCCAGCGCGGTCCCGATCACCAGGTAGGCCGTCACATAGTTGACCTTGAGCGTGGCCGTCAGGAAATAAAGGGCGTAGAACTGACCGGCGTACCAGACGACGCCCTGGCCCATGGTCGCGCCAAAGAGGGCCTTCAGGACGACGCGCCGGTTCGCCGCGTTGCCGAAGCTCTCGCGCAGCGGCGCCTTGGAGCCCTTCCCCTGCGCCTTCATCTCCGCGAAGAGGGGGGATTCCTCGAGCTTGAGCCGGATGTACACGGAGACGCCCAGCAGGACGAAGGAGACCAGGAAGGGAAGCCGCCAGCCCCACTGCGCGAAGGTAGCCGCGGACATCGCCGCCCGCGCCCCCAGGATGATGGCCAGGGAGAGGAACAGCCCCAGCGTCGCCGTAATCTGGATCCAGCTTGTGAAGTAGCCCCGCCGCCCCTGCGGCGCGTGTTCGGCCACATAGGTGGCCGCCCCGCCGTACTCCCCGCCGAGCGCCAGGCCCTGCGCCAGCCGCAGGAGGACCAGGCAGATCGGCGCCCAGATGCCCCAGTGCGAGTACGTGGGCAGGACGCCGATCAGGGCGGTCGAAAGGCCCATCGTCACGATCGTCACCAGGAAGGTATGCTTGCGACCGGCCAGGTCGCCAAGCCGGCCGAAGAGCAGCGCGCCCAGCGGCCTCACCGAGAAGCCCACCCCGACGAGGGCCAGGCTCGAGAGGAGCGCGGCCGTGTCGTTGCCCGCCGGAAAGAACAGTTTTCCGAAAAACACCGCGAGCGTGGCGTAGATGTAGAAATCGTACCACTCGAAGACGGTGCCAAGGGACGAGGCGAAGAGGACAAGGCGGTGCTTTCGGTCCAGCGATGTGTCGGGCATGGGGTGGGGTGGCTCGTGGGGTTGTCTCTGCGGAAAAAAATGGGAAGGTGCGGGGCGGGTCAGGTTCCCGCGCCCCAGCGCTCCAGCCGCTGCCCGAGGCCCGCGAGGTTCGAGCGGGGCGAGAGCCCGGGGAAATCGCGGGTCAGCCGGGCGAGGGTCGGGACGATTCCCCAGGCGGTGACGGTGAATGCCTCGACCGCCGGCGCGGGGGGCAATCCCAATTCGCCGTTCCTGCGCTCCGAATGCCGCCGGAGCGTGGCCGTGAACTCCTCCAGGGACGCGGGGACCGGCATCTGGTGGCGTCC
The DNA here is from genome assembly GCA_903891325.1 of uncultured Opitutaceae bacterium. Classification (GTDB taxonomy): domain Bacteria; phylum Verrucomicrobiota; class Verrucomicrobiia; order Opitutales; family Opitutaceae; genus Palsa-1447. The sequence continues at coordinate 535 of CAITEC010000071.1, read as the reverse complement.
CACCCAGGGCAGCCACTCGCAAACCTGGGATTGGTGGCACCAGGCCATCCGGGCGACAAGGTCGAACGCCTCCTCGACCTCGACCGCCAGGTCGCACCCGTTGGAGCCGAACTGGTAGCTGTCGTAGGTGTTGAGGATCACCGGCACCTTGCACGGGGTGGACCGGGTCTCGTCGGCGGGGTATTCAGGGGAGAAGGCGTGCGGCACATTGATCATGTAGGCCACCTCGCGGACCGCCTGGGCGACCGCCGCGTGGTCCACATGGATTCCCGCCAGGGGATCCCGCGGCAGGGGAGGGCAGAAGAGGTAATCGGGCTCGAAGTCCCGAATCGCCTTCCAGATCGCCGCCATGAGCGGGATCGTCACCCTCAGCGACGCCTCCCTCGGCCTCGACCCGTCGGGCAGCCGCAGGGGCGCCAGCTCGTAATTTCCGATCCGGGCCGACGCCAACTGCTCCTCGAGGCGAACCCGGCCTGTCTCCTCTCGGGATCGAAAGTGGTGCCCGGCCGTCCCGTCCGTGCAGACGACGAGACGG
>CAITEC010000070.1 GCA_903891325.1 uncultured Opitutaceae bacterium | reverse complement strand
GCGCCTGCGTAACGCCGGTTATTGACAAGTTTTTGGAACAGCTCCTTGCCCACGAACAGACGCGTCAGTCCAGGCGGGAGGTTGTCGTATACTTTCAATGTGGCGGCATCTGCACCAAGGGCTGAATTTATCCCCACTAGCATGTAAAGATTGTAAAGGTCATTGTTGTTGAGACGAACTTTCTCCGAGGCTTTCAACTGCCAGTCCTGCAGCTCCCGCACCGCAGGCGGATAAGTCCGCCCCAATTCGATCACCTTGGTGAGGAGGGCGTTGAGTCGCGCGGAGTGGGATGAGATCAGTCCTCCGTCCTCAAAGCACCAGACGTACTCGGAGAGGGCGTCGGCCGGATGGCCTTGCTGGGCGAGATCCTGACCTTTTTTGAAGCGGCCCATCCAATCATAGTCGGCTGCGCCAAGGCTGTTGATGTATTTAGGAGCTTGGGGAATGTTGAAGGGAATCATCAACTGATAGGCAAAGCCTGCTGGGGCGGTGAGGAGACCCAGGAACACGACCAAGCGAATTGCTCCAGAAATAACGAAGTGTGTTCTGGCTGACAGCAGACGACTCATAGGGGGAGGGACGGGTTGACAATTTTTGTTCTATGCAGACAAAAGCGCCGTAGGGGGTTGGGCAGCTACCCATCAATTAGCGTGCGACAGAGTCGACAGCCATACAGAACTACCAAGTAGCAACGCGGCTCCGTTCCCCCTCTCATGAAAAGAGCAATCATTTCAATCTTCCTCGTCGTGGGCGTTGGGTTGGTGGTCGGGGGCTGCGAGGGCCCGGGCCCCGGCAGGGCCGGCCAGGCGGGGATGCTGAAGATCGATGCCGTTTGCGATGTGGCGGCTGGTGCGCGCGCCCCCGTGCCCTCGATGCCGGGAGAGCCGGTGCGCTACAACCTTTGCACGGTCGGAACTTTCAACTTGGGGGATTTTCCCAACTAGGATTCGCCGACACGGGCCAGTTCTGAGATTATGCTGAGAAAGTCGTTTCAGGAGAGGCGGTACTGCCAGACGGAGAAGGGGTTTCTTCCCTCGGTGGTCCTGATGGTGGCGTGGGATCGAATTGCGGCCTCTCCCGCCGCTGATCGACTCCGCGGGTTCGGTTCTCGGAATTCAGACAGGTCGGGCTGAGCTGCGCCAGGCGGCGATGGTCCCGGAACCGATATATATGGCCAGGGGGGGAGCCGAAAACTCCGGTGCCATGTTGGACCTGGGCACCGTGGAGTCGATGAGCCGCAACGACAACAATTACAGCGGCAATTGTCCCTCAACGACGGCGAGTCCTGGTTTCCAGCATTGATGTCGACCCCATTTCTCCAGCGGGAGAACGGGTGTGCTTAAAGATCGGGTAGGGATATCACCCCTGGTGTCTACGACCCGACGTTCTCCAGCACGTGTACCCACGTGCACGAGCAGCACCGGGTTTGGTGCGGTCGAATGGAGAGGGAGCGCCGCTCCGGCTCCTGAGGCGGATTAGCCTTTCCCCGTGTCGCAGCTCCCTGGCATCCCAATCGGATAACCCGTTGAGCGGGCTTATGGCACAAGGACCGCGGCGCCTTCGAATCGGCCGGCGCGAAGATCCGCCAGGGCCTGATTGGCATTCATGAGCGGATAGCTCGTGGTCTTCATGACGATGCCCATCCGGGGCGCCAGCCCCAGGAAATCGAGGCCGTCCTGGCGCGTCAGATTGGCCACCGAGACAAGCTGCCGTTCTTCCCAAAGGAGGCGATAGGGAAAGCCCGGCAGGTCGCTCATGTGGATACCCGCGCAAACGACACGACCGCCCTTGCGGACCGCCTTGAGCGCCAGCGGCACAAGGTCGCCCGCGGTCGCAAAGATGATCGCCGCATCGAGCGCTTCCGGGGGCATCTGGTCGGATCCGCCGGCCCATGCGGCGCCCAGGCTCCGGGCGAACGCTTGCGTCGGCGCATCTGCCGGACGCGTGAAGGCAAAAACGGATCGCCCCTGCCACCTGGCGACTTGGGCCACAATATGGGCTGCGGCGCCAAAGCCATAGAGCCCAATTTTCCTGCCAGGACCAGCGATCGCAAGCGATCGCCAGCCGATGAGGCCGGCGCAGAGCAGGGGGGCAAGCGCCACATCGGCGCCAACCTCGCCAAGGGGGAATGCAAAACGCGCGTCGGCGATCACGGCCGTCGCGAATCCGCCGTCGCGGGTGTAACCAGTGAAGAGAGGCCGGTCGCAGAGGTTCTCACGCTGTTCGGCGCAGTAGGGACAGACCCCGCAGGTGTGCCCCAGCCACGGGATTCCCACGCGCTGGCCAACCGCCAGGCCTTCGACCCCGGTGCCGAGCAGCTCAATTCGACCGACGATTTCGTGCCCGGGAATTATGGGTACCTGTGGATGGGGCAGCTCGCCGTCCACGACGTGCAGGTCCGTGCGGCAAACACCGCAGGCGGACACATGGACGCGAATTTCGCCGGGACCGGGTTGCCGGTCGGGGAGTTCAGTCCACTCCAAAGGCGTCCGAAGCTGCCTGAGAACCATGGCATGCATGATGCCTCAGTTGCCCGCCCTTGGGTTGGCCGCGGGCATTCCGGGGGAGATGGCGCGGAGGACAATGGGGGTCGTCACGATGGAAATCCCGGGCATGGCCGGGATGCGGCGACTATAGGCTGCATGGCCGCACCGGCGATAGGGGGTCTTTCCCGCATTCCACCGGGCAAGCAGAACCAGCAAGGAGCCGCACGACCCCGTTGGTCGCCGAAGGCTATACCCGTTACATCAGCTTCCCGTCGCCAGTGACTCCTCAACAATTCGAGGCTCGCCTGTCTGGGTGCCGATAATCGGAGTGGCAGCCTTGATGAGGGCGGGGAGCACGTCGGACAATTGGTTGCCTTCCATCCCCGTGCTGACACGGGTGCACCAGAGCGTGACATACTTCTTCTGGGACAGGGCGTTGAAATCCAAGCCCGTGATCGTGAGGTAAAAGCGGGACGTCGCCACGGCGGCGCGGATCTTGTCCGCCCTGAAACCATCCTCGTTTGGATCGATGGGATGAATCCCCTCCACCAGGGCGCTCATGTCCCCCTTGTTCTGGATCTTCAAGCCGTCCGGGCCGTACTTTGGGGCCATGTAGCCCCACGCGAAGACGAGCGCTATCGAAGCCGGCTTGTTCGCCAGCTTGTGGTAAATATATCCCTGCGATGCGAGCGCCTTCACCAGCATGACCTCGACCTTGCCCTTCGGGGGCGAGGTGACGCCATCAACCGTGGCTCCCGAGATGCTGAAGCCGGTCGTATGCGGGTAATAGTAGACGGGATTCGCGGGCATGGCGCGCCGAGTGGCCTGGCCCTCCTCGGTGATGTCCGACACTGCGATTACGGCGATTGAGCTGTCCGCGGCCAGAAGGGCCGCGCCGGTCAAGAGCAGCCCGGCGAATTGAAGAAGGATCCGTATAGTGCGATTCATTGCCTGACTGAATCAGGCCTTCGGCCTTCCTACGACGAATAAGATCGGCGATCCAGAAAGGGATGGCGCGGCTGTCGCGTGCGCTTGCCATCGTTTGATGAATTTCCATGCTGATTGCCATGCCCCCGGCAGGTCTCCGCACCTATTGGTTTCCCGCCAAGCGTTACGGCTGGGGCTGGGGCCTCCCGAGTTGTTGGCAGGGGTGGTTGGTCTTGGCCGCTTTCGTCGCCAACATTGTCCTGGGCGCCATTCTCTTTCCGCCTCCGCGCCATATTGCGGCCTATCTTGCCTACACGTTCGCAAGCGCGGCGGTATTCTCCGGAATCTGCTGGTGGAAGGGCGAGCCACCCAAGTGGCGCTGGGGCGGCGATGGCGAGGATCCGAAGGGATCGGATTCCAACTGAAGCGGCCTCCGGAGTGTTCATGACGGGGACAACCTCAATTTCCGCGATCCTCTTTTGGGCGGCTTGTGCCATCCCTTTCGGGGTTCTGCTGGCTGATTCATCGGGCTCGGCTTCCGCAGAGGCGCCAGTCGTTGGAGAGTGGTCAATTCCCTCGGACGGCCTGCGGGCAAGGTTGATCGTCGAACCGGCGCACGTTCTGGACGCCGTCCACCGGCGCAGCGTCGAAGAGATACGGGCGGCCGGAGGAAACGTAGCGCCCGATCCGTATGAGAAGGATCGGGTTGATGTCTTTCTTGAGATCGAGAACGTTTCCGATCCCGGCAGGTGGATCGACGTGTCCTACAGTCCCGATGAGAGCCTCGACTGGCGGCTGGTTGATTCTGCAGGAAAGGAGGCGGAGAGCATTCCCGTCTCACTGATCGCCCCGTTCCAAATAGGGAGTTCGATTACCCTGCCGAGCTATTCGACCCTGAGGCTGGTGGTCGGCGAGGGAAACTACCAGGGGTACCGGGGCCTGGTATTCAACATTGGGAGCCAGTGGTGGAAAGTTGTGACGGGCGACAAATCCGTTTGTTACCACCTCGGCTGCCGATTCGAGAATGCCAAGCCCGAGATGGGCTCGGGAACGCACAGGCCGATGTGGAAGGGCGAATTGGTGATCCCCGGCGTTCCGCTTCCCGTGGTTTGCAGTGCAAGTACCCCGGCGCTCGACGCCAGCTCGACTCGTTAGTGATGGAAGGGCAGGCTGTCGCCATGCTCTGGAAAAGCGACTGGCCCGAGGCGCGGGATCACTTTATGCGCTGGTGGGCGCGCGACGGGCTGGTTGTTGTGCCGCATATGGCGGCGGGTGGCACGCCGCTTGGCAAAACGCGCGATCTGGGCGCGGCAATTCCCCCTCCGCCATCGGATCCGGAGACCCGGCACGCCGATCCGGCCTACGTTGCGGCCGCCAGCCACGCCTGGCTGGCCACCGACGGGCTCTCGCTCGACACGCTGCCGATGGGGCGCGTGGACCTCGGGCCCGGGTCGCTCGCCCTGTATCTCGGAAGTGAACCGGGATTTTCGGATGACACGGTCTGGTTCAATCCGCTCGAATTCGATGAGGACCTGGAAAAGCCGCTGCGGCTAAACAAGGGGAACAAGTGGTGGCTCCGGCAACTGGCGCTCGTTGACGCAGCCCTCGAGCGGAGCGCGGGCCGGTACATGATCGGCTTCCCCGACCTCGTCGAGAATCTCGACGTGCTCGCGTCGCTGCGCGGCTCGCAGACCCTGATGGTGGACATGATCGAGCGCCCGGAGTGGGTGAAGACGAAGATAGCGGAGATCAACGGCGCCTATTTCGAAACCTATGACGCCTTGCGCGGGCGGATTGGTGCGCCGGACGGCTCCTGCGCCTTCGGCGCATTCCACCTATGGGGTCCCGGCCGGACCGCCAAGGTGCAATGCGATGCAGGCGCCATGATCTCACCGGCGATGTTCGATGAGTTCGTCGCACCCGCGCTTTCCGGGCAGTGCGACTGGCTCGACTTCGCGATGTTTCACCTCGATGGCACGCAATCAATCCCGCACCTGCCGACGCTGCTGGGGATCGCGGGCCTGGATGCGGTCGAATTCACCCCCCAGACCGGCGTTGAGGGCGGCGGGCACGAACGCTGGTGGCCGATGTACCGCCAGATTCTCACCGCCGGGAAATCGGTCCAGGCGGTCGGCGTGGCGCCCGCGGAGGTCGGGCCCCTGCTGAACGCAATCGGGACCCGCGGGGTTTACCTGCACGTCGAGGGCATTCCGGATGCGAAGACCCTGCGTTCGCTGGAGGGACTGGTCCGACAGCGCTACCCGCGCTGATCAAATTGGCTTTTGCTTCCGGAACGGCGGCCGTTAGGCTGGCCCTGTTCCCGGCAATCCGTCTGCGGCACCCCTCCCATGAACCTGCGGCCCCTGCTTCCCGTGTTCCTCATTGCAACTGCATTGGCGCTCCACGCCGGCACGACCCTTGAGTCCAAGATCACCGCGGTGACGATCTATCCCGACCGGGCGATTGTCACCCGGTCGGCGGAAATTGAGCTCGCCGTCGGCGAACAAGAGCTCGTTTTTGAGAATCTCCCCTTGGAAGTCGCGGATGATTCACTTCAGGTGAGCGGGGTAGGCACTGCAAAGGCGACAATCCTGGAGGTCACACCCCGGGCCAAGCAGCTTGAGGTCGCGCCCAACCCGCGGATCGGAACGATTGAAGCCGCCATCAAAAGCCTTTCCCAGCGGCGACGGGTGATAACTGATCGCACCGCGACACTGGACCGCGAGATGGCATTGCTTGGGCAGATCGCGAATTCCGCGACGACTCCTCCCCAAGGGGGTAAAGACGGCATCGCGGCCCGACAGAATCCGGCGGACTGGCAGCAGGTGGTGGATTTCTATGACAGTGGTCTGGAGAAATTGGCTGCAGAACGGCGGTCCCTGGACCGGGAAGTTGATGATCTCGACGCAAAGATTGCAGCCCTTGGAGCCGATTTGACCGGCGCCCGCGGCGGGCCCGACAAAAAGGTCAAAAACGTGACGGTGAGGGTCAGTATTGAGAAGGAAGGGCACCTCAGCCTCACCCTTTCCTACGCCGTGCCGGATGCCCGCTGGTGGCCTTCCTATGATGCCCGGCTGTCCACTGCCGAACAAAGGCTGACCCTGGGATATTTTGGGATGGTGAGCCAGCGAACAGGCGAGGACTGGGAGAATGTCTCAATGAATCTTTCAACCTCCCGCCCTTCCCAAGGAGGCGCAGCACCCGAACTTCACCCGTGGGTGGTTCAGGAAAAGCAGTACTTGCAACCCGAGCGACCCGCTCCTGATGGCGCCCCGGCATCCGGTGGCGAGGGTGTGACGGTTCTTAGTCCGTTTGAGGTCGAGACAACGGGGGCGCAGGGATACCTTGAGAGCAATTCGATTTCCGGCACCAGGGTAGGCGCTCCCCCTCCCCCTTCATATCATCTTCAGCCATCCAAGGCCGCTGTCGCGGTGCGGGCAACCTCGGCGGAGTTCCACATCCCGGTCTCGACTTCCGTGCCCTGCGACGGTGCTCCGCATAGGGTTGGGATTGCCACGCTGCCCTTCGCCACATCGGTTTGTTACCTGTCGACGCCGAAGCTGAACACGGCCGCATTCCTGGGAGCGACGGTCACGAATGATACCACCTATCCGCTTCTCGGGGGAGGTTGGGTCGCGTCGTATCTCGACGGAATGTTCGTTTCCAGGGGTTTCCTGAAGACGGCGATGCCCGGCGAGAAGTTCGATCTTCCCTTTGGCGCCGACGAGGGGATCCATATCGAGCGAAAACTTATCAACCGCTTCGCCAAGGATGTTGGGTTTGTCACCGGCCAGGTTCGTGTGACGTATGAGGTTCTCACCACCGTGACGAACAACAAGACGATCCCGGTCACGGTCAAGGTCACTGATCAGGTGCCGCTCTCGCGAAATGAAAATGTCAAAGTCAGCCAGGTCACCCCGGATTCCGATGAAATGAAGCCCGATGCGAACGGACTGTTGGTCTGGATCCTCGACCTCAAACCTGGGGAAAAGCGTGATATCTCCCTCAAGTTCACCGTGACATTCCCGAGGGATTTTGCCATCGACGGCTTGGAGTGACGGCCTCTCAGGCTGCGGCGAGGACTTACGACGCGGGCACCCGGACCATTAGCCGGCCGGCTTCGCTTATCGACGTCTGAAGGGTCGGGAGGTCTCGGGTCGCCGGGCCCATGGTCACGCGGCCCTCCGTGTCGAATTCGGAGCCATGGCAGGGGCAGGAATACGAGCGGTCAAATTCCGGCGAGATGCGGCACCTGCGATGGGTGCAGACCGACGAGAGGGCGAAGAGCCGCTCGCCATTGCGAACAACAAAGAAGCCGAGGTTTCGGTACCCGCTGTAGACCCCGTCCGCGGCATAGGTTGACGCGGGTCCGGCGTCGACGACGCGTTCGGCCTGCGGGGGCACGGGTGCGCCGCCCTCCGTCGCTGCGCGGCAGCCGGCGAGCACCGCCCCGGCCGCGATGATGAGAAATTCCTTTCGATCGATGCTCATGATTTTCCGGGTGATCCTGGGGTCCTGCTCAGTATTCGACGACCAGGCTGGTCACAAAGCCCTGGTGGACCTCCTGCCTGCCCCCCTGGTCCACCGGGAAGACATATCCGAATCCGATCCGCGGCTCGGCGGGACCGATGGATTTCATGTTGAGGCGGAACCCGATGTTTCCCAGGAGGCTGTCATGACCCGGATCGTCCTTGTTCAACTGCGTCGCCCCGTCCAGCTCGAACATGGGGATGAGGCTGAGCACGCGCGGCAGCGGGAGTTGCCGGTGGGAGATCGAGTAGCCGAACACGAAGCCGTATTCAAAAGCGTGCAGCCCGCCGTCCTCGCCGGAACCGTACAGCGCGGAATAGCCGAGGATCGACTGGACCGTGAAGTGCTCCCCCAGTTTTAGGTCATTGAAGACCTTCGGGACGGTCTCGGCGTTCTTGCTCACCGGGGAATTGGTCGGGACGCCAACCTCCAGGGCGGCCCCGAAGGTCGTGTCGACAAATCCGCCGATGGAGACGAACTCAAAGACCGGGAGCCGCGCCCCGAGGTCGACGTTGCCCATTCCCTGGACAACCGACGTGATCTTCCGGCCGGTATCCGGGTTTGTGCTGAAGGCCGTGTCCCGTTCATAGGGGACCTCAAGCTCCAGCGTCAGTTGCCCAAAGCCCTTCTCCACTTCCGCGGTCGCAAGGTCGGTCCGCTGATTGTCCGCGCTGGTGTGCAGCCAATCCAGCCGGGCCTCACTGACCTCGAGGTCCGAGTCATCGACCAGGAAGGGCTCGGGAAAGTCGCCCTGACCATAGGAACTGCGCCGATCGAGCCAGCCAAACGGACCATAGTGCGTGGCATCCTGCGCGCGGGCCGGTGTGAGGCCGGAGCCTGAGAGGGCGAGCGCCAGCAGGAGAGAAAGGACAAGCTTCATCATCTGCAGGAGAATCCCAAAGGAAATTGACCGTCAATTCATTATTAATAACAAGTCTCATTATCATTTTAATAAAATAATTAGTAACAAGTTATGAACATTAAAATAAGTTCATCGCGGTTAACAGCCGCGCCTTCGATCCTCAATACCGGCCGCACTCCATCGCTGTGTCGTACATGGCCAGGACGTTCTCCGTCGGTGAATTGTCCTGGAGCATGTGCGTTGGCGCGAAGCAGTAGCCGCCGCCCGGCTTCATTATGTCGAGGGTGCGCCGGCAGTAAGCCACGGTCTCGTCCACGGTGCCGTAGGCGACCGGTCCTGCCGTGCTGATGCAGCCGTGGAAGGCCAGTCGGCCCCCGAAGCGGGCCTTCAGGTATTCCGGGGCCATGTTCTTCGCCTCGGGCTGGAGCGTGTCCACGGCGTTTATCCCCATCTCGATAAAGTCCTCGAAGGCCCAGCTGCTTGAGCCGCAGGAATGGATCATGACGGGCAGGTCGAAGGACTTTGCCAGGTCGATGAAACGCTGGTGCATCGGCCGGAACTGGCGGCGGTAAAGATCGAGCCCGATTGTCGGGCCGATCTGGGTGCCGAGATCCTCCCCCATCCAGAGGAAGTCGATCCCCCCCTTTGCCGCCTCGAGGGTCCGGCTCATCACCTCGAACAGGATGTCAGCCCTGCGTTTTGTGAGGAGCATCCCCGCGGGATCGTCGGTTATGAGGTCGACGAGGACCTGCTCCATCGTCCGAAGCATCCCGTTCCCGTTGATGATATCCGGCAGTCCGGGATGGCCGATAAACAGCGCAAGGTCAGCCTGGTTCCGGCAGTTTTCGCGGACCGAGGCGTAATCGAAGTCGTCGGGAGAGGGCAGGGGCCACGCGGCCACCTCCTCCTCAGTCGCCTCGCGCAGGGGAAAATCGCAGAAGTCCCAGTAGCCTCCCGAGTCGTTGGGCACCCAGACCCGGCGGATCCCCCAGTCGTCCGAATTGACCCCGCGCTCGGGAAAATCCGGGTGCAGCTTCGGGCCGGTGTAGCGCACATTGACGTCGCGGAAGTCGACGTGCAGCGCGCGGGCGAGCGCCTCGTGCGCATCGGGTGCCAGCCCGAAATGGGCCTTGAGGCGGCGGTCGATCCCCTCATTGGCGCAGTAGTTGATTGGGACCCTGTCGGCCTGCCCACAGGCCAGGGTCGCGAGAACCCGTTCTTTTGAGGTCATGGTTGCTTTTGCCGGGTGTAGAGAAGGACGGCCGCGCCCGGCTTTTCGGCGATCGTCACCTCGAGGCCGCGATCCATGAGCTCCCGCCCGGTGTAGACCGGATGGACGGCGGGGTGATCGAGGTCCGAGATGAGATAGCGCGCTTCGGGATCGAGCCCGCGCAGGGTGAAGCGGGCGGACTCATAGCCGCTTTCAACATGCCGGAAGGCCTGGACCAGGCCGCGACCTTCGGCGGGCTTGTCGTACTGCCATGCGATCCACACGTCCGAGTCGAGCCGGTCGGGAGTCAGGGGATAGTAATCGCCCAGGTAGCAGTCCGCGTAGGATTTCCATTCGCCCACGGCCTTCCGAATGGCGTCGTAGGGCAGCTTTCGGTCGCGCATATCCCAGGAGGGGATGAAGATCGGGCAGGCCATGGTGCTGCGGAGCTCATAGGGGCTGATCTGCCACGGATGCGCGGTGGTCCCGATGAAGGGTAGCCAAAGGGCGAGCCCGTAGCTCTGCGACTGGCTCGCCTCGATGTCGAAGAGGAAGTCCGATCGGTAAAAAGGGAGGGCGCGTCGCATGGTCTCCAGGTCGTCCCGCGATCCCCCGCCCGCGCAGGAGTCGATGACCAGGCCGGGGTGCCGGCGGAGCAGCTCGTCCCAGAAGGCGAGGTACCCGACCAGGTGATGGTTCTCCGTGATCCCCTGGCGGTCGGGCGTATCGTTGCTCCGCCAAAGCTCCACCGGCTCGACAACGTTGAAGTCCTGGCGGTAGACGTCGATGCCCTCCTCGGTGATAATCCGGCTCACCGTGTCGGTGAGCCATTTCAGGGCGTCGGGATTTCCCAGGTAGAGGAGTCGCGACGCCATTTTCCTCATCCGATTGGGCAGGAGCCAGTCGGGATGGGTCTTGAAGAGGGAATTGGTGGGCATCACCCGTTCCGGCTCGAACCAGACGATGGTCTTCAGCCCAAGGCTGTGCGCGTGGTCGGAGATGTACCGGAGACCGCGGGGAAAACGGGCCCGGTCGACCTCCCAGGCGATCGGCTCAGCCCAGCGGCCGTGGTTCACGTACCACCCCGCGTCCATCCACCAGCAATCGATCGGGATTTTTTCCTCCCGATAGCGGTCGATGAAGAATATCTGGTTCGCCTCGTTGGCCTTGATCATCTCGGCAAACTCGGCGGAGCTCGATGCCGTGAGCATCGGCCGCAGGGGCCGGCCCCAGGGACGGGCCAGCGTGTGCGCGAGCATCCAGCGCCTCCAGGTGTTCTGCGCATTTATCCAATCCCCCTGCCAGAATTGGACGACCATGAGCGGCGTGCGGACCTCCTCGCCCGGGTGGAGCAGCAGGTGGGTCAGTTCCTGGCCGGCGGTCACGCGGATCCGCGAGGCCTTGTCGCACGCGAAATCCGCGGCCCAGGCGCCGGGCCAGCCCAGCGCGATGATGACGCCCCCGCCGTCGCCCCGCTCCAGGTTGAAATACGGCATGATTCCCCCTGAGGGGCGACCGTGCAGGGGAATCAGCCGCTTGGACTGCCCGGCCTCCAGGGTCTCGGACTGCGGCATGAAGTCGGTCCGGGAGAATGGGTAGAAGGTTCCAAATTCGTAATGCAGCAGGAAATTGCCCGATCCCTCCCGGGCCCATGTGGTGTCCAGGCCCTGGATATCGGAGAGGATGGGCGTGTCGCGCACGCCGCCGTTCTTGAAATACACTGTCCACTCGACCGTGGGAAAGTCGCCGTAGGCAACCGCGACGCAGCGGATTTCAAGGCCGGTGGCCGGATCCGCGAAGGACGCGGTCCGCTCGCGGCGGGTGGCGTCGAGGGTCCGCTCGGAATAAGTCGCGCGCCATCCGGGCAACGCGGGCCCCAGGCGCCGGTCCCCGTAGATGAAGGAGAAAGGGAGCGCCGCGGCGGCCCGGCCGTCTCCTGACGGCGGCACGAAGCGGTCGAACCACTGGCACGCCTGGGCGTCGACCCCGGGCGGCTGCACCGCCGCCGGCGCGGCTGCCGCTGATGCAAGAAAGGTCGCGAGCAGAAGGAGCGGCAGCAGGCGGGGCATGGGGGAGGGTCAAGGTTTAGGTCCCTATCCCACAAGCCGCAAGGCGATCCGGGCGGTGCGGTGTTGCCCTCCCGCCGGGTTTCCCTACGCTGGGCGCCGTCATGTGCGGCCGCTACACACTCGCCGATCCCAACCGGGTCGCCGAACAAATGCTGCGTGACTTCGGGGTGATCATCGCCGCGGAGGCGCCGCGGTACAATGTGGCCCCGAGCCAGGTGGTCTCGATCATCCACGCCAATGAACGGGGGGAACTCGTTACCCAGGAGATGCGCTGGGGGTTGGTGCCGTTCTGGGACACGGCGGAGAAGCCAAAGATCGCCCCCATCAACGTTCGATCGGAGGAGGCCTTCGGCAAGCCGATGTTCCGGCAGTGCCTCCAGCACCGGCGCGCCCTCTTTCCGGCCGACGGATTCTTCGAGTGGCAGGCCGCCGCGCATCCCGGGGGCAAGACGCCCTTCCGGATCGGGCTGGCCGAGGGCGCGCCCTTTGTGATCGCCGGGATTTACGAGACTGCCACGACCCTGCGGCCCTCGCCGACCTGCGCCCTTTTGACCACGGCGCCAAATTCGCTTATCTCGCGAATTCACAACAGGATGCCCGTCATCATGGAGGCCGCGGCCGCCCGGCGCTGGCTGCGTCCCGGGCCGATTTCCGAGGCCGAGTACGCGGGTTTCTGCGTCTCATTTCCCGCCGAGGCGATGGCGGCGCATCCGGTCTCGACCCTGGTGAACAATGTCCGAAACAACGGGCCGGAACTGATCGTTCCGTGGCAATCAGGTTAAATTTCAGGGGTGACAGGCGCGCCCGGCCGGTACCCGCTTGCGAAATAAGGCCACTGGGCTAATCCTGCGGGCCTCAGCCGCGCCTCCTCATGCCCAAAGAAACTCCCAAAGACGACAGCCACCTGATGCGGCGCGTTCACCGCGAGCTGATCGACGATTATGACGAGGAGCTGGAAATGGAGCGGGACGACTGGGAGAAGCTGTCGCCGGACGCCCCCCTTCGGCCGCTGAAGCACGACTCCGACCAGGCGGACCGGAACCGGTACTTCAAGGAGCTCTTCCGGTTGCAGGGCGAGTTGGTGAAGATGCACGACTGGGTGGTCGAGTCCGGGCACAAGCTGGTGATCCTCTTCGAGGGCCGCGATGCGGCAGGGAAGGGGGGCGTCATCAAGCGGATCACGCAGCGGCTGAATCCCCGGGTGGCCAAGGTGGCGGCGCTTCCCGCGCCCACCAGCCGCGAGAAGAGCCAGTGGTACTTCCAGCGCTACGTGGCGCATCTTCCCGCCGCAGGAGAGATCGTCCTCTTTGACCGAAGCTGGTACAACCGGGCCGGGGTCGAGAGGGTGATGGGCTTCTGCACGGACGGCGAATACGAGGAATTCTTCAGGTCGGTGACGGAGTTCGAGAAGATGCTCATCCGCTCGGGAATGCAGATCGTCAAGTACTGGTTCTCGATCCCGGACGAGGAGCAGGAATTCCGGTTCCGCTGCCGGATCAACGATCCCCTGAAGCAGTGGAAGCTCAGCCAGATGGACCTGGAGTCGCGCAAGCGCTGGGAGCTCTACACGAAGGCCAAGGAGGTCATGTTCGAGCGCACCCACCTGCCCGAGTCGCCGTGGTGGGTCGTGCAGGGGGCCGACAAGAAGAAGGCGCGGCTCAACTGCATCCACCATCTCCTGTCGCTGGTGAAGTACACCGAGGTGAAGCACGAGCACCTGACGCTTCCCCCGCGGATCCACCACCCGGACTACCGGCGCGAGCCGGTCCGCAAGGACATGATCATCCCGGATATCTACTGAGCCGCGTCGAAGCCGGAGGGCGGCTTGAAATGCGAGACGCTGCGGAGCTTCTCCCACTGGGCGCGCTCCTCGGCGCTGATCTTGGTGGGGAGGTGCACGTCGACGATGACGAAGAAATCGCCGCGCTCCCCGCTTTTTCCCTTGGGCAGGCCGCGGGCCCGCACGCGCATCTGGCGCCCCTGCTCGGTTCCCGGGGGAATCTTCAGCTTGATGGACCCGTCGAGGGTCGGCACGACCACCTCGGCGCCAAGGACGGCGTCCCAGGGTGCCACGGCCAATTCGTGGTAGATATCGGCCTCCTCGGCGTGAAACTCCGGATGGGCGGCATGGCGAACCCGCAGGTAGATGTCGCCCGCCGGGCCGCCGCCGTGGCCGGGTTCCCCCCGGCCCGGGACCCGTATCCGGCGCCCGTCGATTGCCCCCGGGGGAATGCGGACCTGGAAGGTCTGGACCTCGGCCTCGCCGGTTTCCGGATTGGTCATCTGCAGGGAGATCGGCCGGACGGTGCCGCGCATGGCCTCCTCCAGCGTGACGAGGATCTCGCCCTCGATGTCCTCGCCCCGCCGGGCGCGGCCGCCCCTGGGCTCGCGATCCTCGCCGGGAAACCCCTGGCGGCTCGCGCCGCCGAAGAACTGCTCGAAGAAGTCGCTGAAGCCGGTGCCTCCGAAATGAAACTCCGTGCGCGGCCCGCCCGGTCCCTGCGACGTCCGGCCGCGGGCGCCCGGCGGGGGCCGCGGGACGCCGCCCTGCTCCCAGTTCGCCCCCAGCTCGTCGTACTTCTTCCGCTTGACCGGGTCGCTCAGGACCTCGTTGGCCTCGTTGATCTCCTTGAATTTCGCCTCGGCGCCCTTCTTGTCCTTGGCGACGTCCGGGTGGTAGAGGCGCGCCAGCTTGCGGAACGCCTTCTTGATGTCGTCGGGTCCGGCGGTCCGGGGCACCCCGAGCGTCGTGTAGTAGTCCTTGAATTCGAGTGGCATGAGGCTTGGTGCATGAAGCCTAGCCGGATCCGAACTTTAGTCGAGGGCTGACCCCCCTTGACTCAATCGCAGGGTCGCCCGCGTTGACCTGCGGCCGGATACGGAGCTCAATCCGGGCGCATGATCGCGCTGAAAGACGCCGCCCTGTTCCAAACCCGCCTTCGGGCCCGGATGCCCTTCCGCTACGGCATCGCCACGATGACCGAGGTGCCGCACGTGATCCTGCGGATCGTCTTCGACATCGACGGGGCCGCCTGGGAGGGCCTGGCTGCGGACCATCTGCCGCCGAAGTGGTTCACCAAGGACCCGAACCGGGCGCTGCCGGAGGAAATCGACGAGATGCTCGCGGTAATCCGCCACGCTGTCGGCGCGGCCCGTGCGGTCCGCGCGCCGACACCCTTCCTTTTTTGGCGTGAACTCCACGCCGCCCAGGCTGCCTGGGGCGCAGCCTGCGGGATTCCCCCGCTTCTGGCGCACTTCGGAACCTCGCTCGTGGAGCGGGCGCTCATCGACGCCTTCTGCCGGTCCACCGGGCTCACCTTCGAGGCGGCGCTGCGGGAAAATCGGTTTTCAGTGGACCTTGGGGCCCTGCATCCCCCGCTTGCCGGCACGAGTCCCCGCGACTGGCTCCCCGCCCGGGCTCCCGAGACGGCCTTTGTGCGCCACACCGTGGGATTGATCGACCCGATCGAGGATGCCGAGATCGCGGCGGGTGAGCGGGTGAACGACGGGCTCCCGCAGTCGCTGGCTGCGTGCATCCGGTTCTACGGGCTGCGGCACTTCAAGATCAAGATCGATGCCGACCTGGACCGCGCCCGGGAGCGGCTGGTGCGGATCGCCGCGGTTCTGGGTCGGGAATGCTCGGCCGGCTATGCGTATTCGCTCGATGGCAACGAGAGCTTTCGCGACCCGGCGGCCTTTGCCGGGCGGATGCGGGCGCTCATCGCCGAGCCCGGACTGGCCGCTTTCTGGCAGCATCTCCTCTTCATCGAGCAGCCGCTCCACCGCGACGTGGCGCTCACGGCGTCGGCGGACTGGGCGGTTGCCTGGCCGGAGCGCCCGCCGATCATCATCGACGAGTCCGACGGCGAGATCGGCAGCCTGCCGCGCGCCCTGGAGCTCGGCTACGCCGGGACGAGCCACAAGAACTGCAAGGGAGTCTTCAAGGGTGTTGCGAACGCCTGCCTGCTGGCCCGGCGAAGGATCGCCGGGCTTCCCTCGATGCTCAGCGGCGAGGACCTCACGGTCGTGGGTCCGGTGTCGCTCCTGCAGGACCTGGCCGTGCAGGCGGTCATCGGGGTGACCAGCATCGAGCGGAACGGACACCATTACTTTGCCGGGCTCTCGCAGTTTCCGCCGGAAATCCAGGCGCACGTCCTCGCGCATCACGGCGACCTGTACGTGCGCAGCGCCGCCGGCTGGCCCCGCCTCGACGTGCGCGGCGGGCAGGTCCGGCTCAGCTCAGTCCTGCGCGCCCCCTTCGGCTGCGCGGCCGGGTTGCCGCTGGGCGGGCTCACGGATATATCCGTTTCATAATGTAGCCGGGGTCCCAGACCCCGGGGCTTGGCGTCCCATCCTCAATCCCCCGTCCTCGGGGAGGCCGGTCCGGGGTCTAGGACCCCGGCTACATCGATCCTCATTTGCGGCGCCTACCTGCGCGATACGCGCGACTCAATCGCCAGGCGCAGGCTCGATGGCAGCTTCGTGATCAATGCGACGATCAAGCGATAGTGCCAGCCGGGGATGACGAAGAGCTTCCGCTTGCGCAGGCCCTTGAGCGAGGCGTCGACCACCCGCTCGGCGGTGAGCCAATAGCGGGGGCTGGCCATGGTCTTTCGCGAGACCTGCATCGTGTCGTGGAACTCCGAGTAGGTGTAGCCGGGGCAGAGGGCCTGGACGACGACCTCCGACTTGATGCCGCGCAGTTCAAGGAACAGCGCCTCCGTGAATACCGCCATCCAGCTCTTGGTCGCCCCGTAGCTTGCGGCGCCGGAACGGCGGACAAAGGCGGCGACCGAGGCGACGTTGACGAGGGCGCCGCGATTGCGGGCCGTCATGCCCCGCAGTGCCGCGTGGCAGAGGCACATCGTCGCCATCACGTGCAGGGTGTGCATCCTCTCCTGTTCCTCGAGCGGCGCCTCCCAGAAGAGGCCGCGGGTCCCGAAGCCGGCGTTGTTAATGAGAAGGACGAGCCGGTCCTCGCCCGATATCCTTTTCACCACGCGCGCGATCCCGGCGTCAGTCGCCAGGTCAGCCTCGAGGGTTTCCACGGCCGCTCCAAAGTCCCTCGCGAGTTCCCCGCCCAGTTTTTCCAGCCGGTCCTGCCGCCGCGCGATGAGCAGCAGGTCGTGGTCGACGGCGAGCCGGCGGGCGAAAACAGCGCCGATTCCGCTCGAGGCTCCGGTTATCGCGGCGAGGGGGCGGCTCATCGGGCGTGACTGCTAGATCGACACTTCCCGGCCGCCGGTCGCGGAGCTCTCAATCGCCGCCTCGATGAACCGGATCAGCTCGATCGTCTCCGCGGGTTCGACCGGGAGCGGACCGCCCTTCAGGAAGGGGATGATCGCTTCCGCGAGGCTGGTGAAGAATCCCTTGGACTGGTCCTGGACGTTCACCGCGGCCGTGTTCTTCGCGAAGTGCACCAGCCCGTAAAAATCGTTGTTGCCGGTCCGGTTTCCCCGGACCGTGCCGATGCGCCCGTCGGTCCAGGTCCCGGTGACAAGGTCGTGCGCACCGCTGGACACGCAGCGCACGGAGCGGCAGCCCGGGCCCATCGCCGTGTACAGCATCTCGACGGCGTGGATGCCGTACCAGAAAAGCCCCGGGTTTGTGCGCTCGTGCACGGCCGGCCCGCTGAAATCCGCGCCGACGACCGTGGCGCGATTGGCCGGGGTGACGACGCGGGTGAGCGCCTCGGTGAAGCGCAGCGACGACGACGAGAACATCCGCGCGCCGTGCTTCCCTGAGGCTTCAAATAGCGCCCGGGCGTCGGCGGAGCTCACGGCGAAGGGCTTGTCGATGAACACCGGCTTGCCAAAGGGGGCGATCCGCTCGAACTGCGGGCGGTGCGTGCGGCCGTCAAGCGAGGTGAGGAGGATGGCGTCGCTCGCGGCGACCACGGCCTCGATGCTGTCCAGTATTCTGACGCCGAAGACGTCCCGGAGCTCGGCGACGTAGCCGGGCACCCGGTCGATGCTGGACGCAATGTCCGGGGAGCCGCCGGGCCAGGCGGCGACCACCTTCGCGCCCGGCAGGCCCTGCTTTGAGGCCGGGTTGTTGAAGGTGTCGCTGAACACGAGCACGTGGGACGTGTCGCATCCGATGATGCCGAGCCTGATTTCGCCGGGGAGGACGGATACGGGATTCATGGGGGGACGAGGCCGGGATCAGCGGCCGAGGCTGCGGTTCTGGAAGGTCGGCTGGGTGCCGGCGAGCTTCATGAACACGTCCAGGGGGACGTCCTCAAAGTCCGGGCCGAGGCGGTCCAGGATCGCCTTCACCCGGGCGATGTCGCTCCACTCGCGGACGTGGATGAGCAGGAAGTAGGGGCGCTTCGCGTTGATCCGGGCGAGCTCCTCCAGGTCCCGCGCGCAGTCGGCCTCGGGCCGATCCTCGGGCAGGTAGTAGTCAAACGAGATGAAGGGCCGGCCGCCCCGGTTGTCGAAGGTGAACGCCGGGGCGTACCCGTTGGCAAAGCCGATCGCGTCGGGCATGTTCTGGTAGTAGGCGTCCATCACGTAGTCGGGGAGCTCGGTGTTGCCCACGACGGTGGCGCCCTGCGAATAGTCCATCGTCTCGAAGACATTGAGGTCCAGCTTGCGGTCCATCTCGTCGGCCATCGCGACGATCCTGGGCAGCAGCTTGGGCGGGATGGCCTTTGGGTACATGTAGCCGGGACCGCTCAGGGCGCCGATGAAGAAGTCGTTGGGGGTCGCGCTGCTGTAGTAGTACTCGAGCACGGTCGGGCACATCCACAGCCAGTTGATCGTCACCTCCCAGGCGTAGGGGATCTCGCCGCGGCCGGGCCGGACCCAGGCGCCCAGGCCCAGGCCGTCGGTCTGGATGCAGGTCAGGTAGACCTTCTTCCCCGGCGTGTACGCCTTGCCCGGGACGACGTGGTGGTTGTTCACGAACTTGAACCCGGGCGAGGTCGGGGTCTTGGTGGTGAAACTGAAGTTGGGAAACGTGTTCAATCCCTCCACCCGGTCGGCGAAGCTTGATGTGAGGGTCACATAGTTGCGCTCCCGGTCCTTCCCGTAGGAATGCCAGCCCACGACCATCGAGAAGCGGTTCTGCTTTCCGAGGATCTCCTTGGCCAGCGCGTATTCGGCCGGGTCCTTCTTCGGGTCGGTGCACAAGTCCGTCACGAAGGCTCCCTGGGTGATTCCGTAGTCGGCGATTGCCGGCAGCATCCGGGTCCCCGTCTCGCCCCCCATCCAGACGATGGTGTCGCGGCTGCAGCGCGCGCCATAGGTGTCGTAGGCCCAGCGGAACACCTGGAGGTCGGTCTTGCCCTCGAATTTCCCGCGGAAGTCGGCGATTTGCCGGAGGCCGAACTTCTGCACGAGGGGAACCTGGTCCTCGCTCACGACGATGCCCTTCTCCAGGCCGGCCACGGTGAAGGCGACATCGAGCGAGATCCGGGCCTTCTTGTCCCAGACGATGTAGCCCCGGGCGTAATTCCCGAAGGTCTTGAGCGCCTGATCGACCCCGTGGAGCTCGGTGAAGGTGTAATCGAGCTTCCGGTAGAAGTCATAGATCGCCGTCGCGTCCCGGTAATCGTAGTTGTCCGGGAAAAGGAAGTAGAGCCGCGGGCCGGTGGCGTTCGCGAGCCCCTGGAGGCTGATCAGGAAGGCGTTCTCATCGAGCTTGCCGGCGACGTCCCAGTGGTCGCCCAGGTGCATCATCCACGCCTCCTTGGTCCCGGCCCGCTTGAAGACGTAGCGGTACGGCGGGCCGGAGCGCAGGGGGTGCTCCATCGTGAGCGTCATCTCGTCCCCGTACTCGGACACCTCGTAGCTGTCCTTGCTCTCGATCCCGGTCCGGCCCTGGGACACAAGGACCGTATAGTGGCAGTCGAGGTCAAGCCGGCGGCCGTTCGCCGACCAGCGGGCCGCGACCGTCTCCGGTGAGGACTTGTCCATCGACACGGCCATGAAGACGTTGCTCGGCCAGACCCGGCTGGTCACCGGGACGGTGTTTTGCCGGCCGTCGGCGACAAGTTTCATCTCCGTGCGCAGGGCGATGTCCCCCTTGCCCCAGGTCTGGCCGATTGTCACGGAGTCCGCGGCAGCCGACGTCTTGAGCGACAGGGTGTCGTAGAGCTCGAT
This sequence comes from uncultured Opitutaceae bacterium, assembly GCA_903891325.1. Taxonomy (GTDB): domain Bacteria; phylum Verrucomicrobiota; class Verrucomicrobiia; order Opitutales; family Opitutaceae; genus Palsa-1447. The sequence goes on along the minus strand of CAITEC010000070.1, from coordinate 35,887 downwards.
GCCCGCGCTCTTTTCCGGCAGCAGGGTCCACGATCCGCTGAAGCCGGCCGACTGGCCCCGCGCCGTGCCCGCCAGGGACAGGCTCGCAAGCAAAAGGACGGCCAGGACATTTCGGGCGTTGGGATTGGAATTCATGGGGTGTCATTGTTCGCAAAATTCAAAAGGCTCGGCAAGGCCGGCTTTTGGCGCAAGATGCGGGCAGTCCGACTCCCCGATGAACCGGTTCCACCTCATTGCAGTCGTCCTGCTCGCCGCGCTCTCCGCGGAATCCGCCCGGGCGCAGTTGCGCTGCGATCCGGCCGTGGTCGATTTCGGCCGCCGCCCGGAAAACCAGGAGTTCACCGCGCAGGTGAGGCTGACCAACGTCGCCGCGCAGCCCGTCCGGATCCTTGCCGCGCAGGGGGACTGCGGCTGTCTTTCCGTTGCGCCGGACACCTGGGCGCTCGACCCGGGCCAGTCGACCTCGCTTTCAATCCGGATGCAAAGCGGCGGCGCCGAGGGGTCGATCGAGCACCGCGTCGTCGTGACGACCGCGGACGGCGGGAACGTGGCCGTGCCGGTCCGGATAGACGTGTTCGCCTTTGCCAACTGGAGTATCCAGCCGTCGCGGATCATCCTGCCGAGCAGCCGTCGCGGGGAACCGAGCAGCGCCGAGCTGCGCGTGACGCGGATCGGGTCCGGGCAGGTCGGAATCGGATCGGTGAGCAGCGAGTCGCCCTTCATCACCGTCACCGCGGGCCCCTCTATTGGGAACACCGCGACCATCCGGGTCACGAAGCTGCCCGGGGCCCCCGCCGGCCCGAGCTACGCCGACATTCGCATCGCCACGGACGACGCCTCGTCGCCCGTGCTGACCGTGCCCGTCTTTGCCTACACCGCGAGCAGGCTCGAGGTCTCGCCCAACCCGATCATCCTGGGCGGGTCGGCCGCCGCCGATGTCCGGGTGACCGGCTGGGACGGAGCCGGGCCGCCCCGGGCCGAGTTCAGCGGCGGGACCGTTCGGGTGACCGCGTCGGGGAAGGGCGGGTGGATCCTCCGCGTCGCCGCCGGCCAGCCGGGTTCCGCTTCCTCCGTCGACCGGTTGCTCCTCTACGACGGGAGCGAGCTCGTGGTATCGGTGCCTGTCGTTCAACGACGATAGATGCAGAAACCTGAGACCTGAGCCGATCCTTCAATCCCGCTTTCCCCTAGGGAAATACCGCGTCCGGGGAAAAAGTTGTCCGCGCTGTCCCGTCCGGGGAGATCAGGAGCGGGACCGCGACGACACCCGCGGCGTCCAGCCTTTTTGCCTGCTGTGCGATGATCGCCTCAGCGTCGGATTCCCGGGCCGTCCCGCCGGGGAGAAGCGCGCGAAGGACCGTGGCGGCATTCCTCGGATCGGACAGGAGAAGGTTCCGCTGGGTGAGCGCGAGGGTCGCCATCCCGAGGAAGGCGTCGCGCTTGTTACCGTCGCGGGCGAGGACGGCCGCGATGAAGACGGCCGTGGCGTCCAGGCCCGCGGCGTCCGCCTTGAAGTAAAGCGCGGGTCCCCGGGAATGGCGCGACAGGTCGGCGCGGGCCAGGGCGCCGAGCGCGTCCAGGCAGGCGGGGCAGGTGAGACTCAGGACGAGAACGGGGCTTCCGGGGTCGCGGGGGCCCAGCCAGTAGAATGCGTCCACCGGATCGCCGGCCAGGGCGGACAGCGCCGGCCGGCCGGATGCGGGAAGGCTTCGCGCCGTTGAAAGCGTCCATCCGAGGGCCGCGGCGGCGATCGCAAGGCCGGCAAGGAGCCCCCGGAGCCGCGGCGGGTTCCTCCGGGCCAGGAACGCGATCCCTGCGGCGAGCGCGTGAGCCGTGCACAGGGCGCAGAAGGATCGCAACACAAGGGCCTCGATCGCGATGAAAACCACCGAGCCCAGCCCGAGGATCCCCAGGCAGGCCAGCCGGATTCGCCGTCCACTGGAGAGGAAGGCGCCCAGCCAGAGCGCCGCCGCATAAACGCCCACCGGCACACCGAGGAGGGAACCGTACGCGCTTTGGATGACCGACTCGCACCCGCCCCCGATGCAGGGCAGCGAACCGAGCTTCAGGATCGCGAGCCAGGACGAAAGGGCGAGGCCGGACGCCGCCGCGACAGTGGACACCCCGGAACCGGGGCCGGGTCTCACCCTCTCTTCAGGGACGTCCATCGGGCGCCGGCGCGTGAGCTTTTCACCACCGCGGCGATGAACGCCATGCCCTCGACGCCGTCGTAGACCGTCGGGAAGTCCGCGTCCTTCGGCGGCCGGCGGCCGGAAACCTCCGCGGCGATCGCCCGGAACGCCTCGCGGTAGACATTGCCGAAGGCCTCGAGGTAGCCCTCGGGGTGCCCGGCGGGAATCCGCGCGAAGCGCTGCGCCTCCGCGTCCAGGTAGCCGTTGCCCCGCCGCCAGACCTCGCTGGGCCGGTCGGGGTATTTCACGACCAGCTCGTTGGGGTGCTCCTGGTGCCACTCCAGCGCGGCCTTCGTGCCGTAGACGCGGATGTTCAGGTTGTTCTCGTCGCCCACGCTGATCTGCGAGGCGTGGATGATCCCCTTCGCCCCGCCCTCGAAGCGGACCAGGATGTTGCCGTCGTCGTCGAGCCTGCGGCCCTTGACGAAGGTCGTGAGGTCGGCGCAGAGCGACTCGATGCGCAGCCCGGTGATGTAGCGGGAGAGGTTCTCGGCATGGGTCCCGATGTCGCCGATGCAGCCGGCCGCGCCGCTGCGCTTCGGGTCGGTCCGCCACGAGGCCTGCTTCTGGCCGGTGGACTCCAGGAGCGTGCTGAGCCACCCCTGGGGGTACTCGGAGACAACCTTCCGGATCGTGCCCAGCACGCCGCCGCGGACCATTGCGCGGGCCTGCTTGACCATCGCGTTGCCGGTGTAGTTGTGGGTCAGGACGAAGACTTTCCCCGTCTTTCGGACGATCGCGCGCAACTGCCGCGCCTGGGCGAGGTCGAAGGAGAGCGGCTTGTCGCAGACCACGTTGAAGCCGGACTCAAGGAAGAGCTTCGCGGGCCCGAAGTGCTCGTGGTTCGGGGTGACGATCACCACGAAATCCAGCCGCCGGGAGGCGGGCATCGCCGCCTCGGCCGCCGCCATCGCCGCGTAGCTGCCGTACACGCGCGCCGGGTCGAGGAAAAGGTCGGCCCCGGAGAGCTTCGAGCGGCCCGCGTCCGACGAGAAGGCCCCGGCGACAAGCTCCGCCTGCCCGTCCATGGCCGCGGCGATCCGGTGGACCGCCCCGATGAAGGCCCCGCGGCCGCCGCCGATCATTCCGAAGCGCAGTTTTCGCGAGAGGGCCATGGGGAAAGCCTATTTTTTCTTCTCGAAGGCCGCGTCGAAGGCGATCGCGCTCGGCGCAAAATCCAGCCGGCGCAGGAAGGCCGCCGACTCGGTCGCCCCGTGGACCCGGTCCATCCGGATGTCCTCCCACTCGACGGACAGCGGGCCGCGGTAGGCGATGTCGTTGAGCGCGACAATGATGTCCTCGAAGCGGATATCACCCCGGCCGACGGACCGGAAATCCCAGTAGCGCGCCGCGTCGCCGAAGCTCGCGTGCCCGCCGAAGACCCCGACCGTGCCGTCGCCGTGGCCCCACCACACGTCCTTCATGTGGGCGTGGAAGATCCGGTCGCCGAAGGTCCGGAGGAACTTCACGTAGTCGACACCCTGGTAGCCGAGGTGGGAGGGATCGTAGTTGAAGCCGAAGCGGCGGTGCCCCTTGACGGCGGCCACCGCCCGGCGGGCCGAGGCGATGTCGAAGGCGATCTCCGTCGGGTGGACCTCCAGGCCGAAATTGACGCCGGCCTGGTCGAAGGCCTCGAGGATCGGCCCCCAGCGCCGGGCAAAGTCCTGGAATCCGCGCTCCCAGTGCTCCTGGGAGGTCGGGGGAAAGGCGTAGAGGGTGTGCCAGATGCTTGACCCGGTGAACCCGTTGACCACGGCCGGGAAGTCATCCTTCGATCCCCGCCCCGGCTTGAGGTCGAAAAAGCGCCGCGCGGCCTTTGCGGTCGCGATCATCTTCCTCGCGGCGCGCTGCCGGACCTTCTCCGGCTCGCCGTCGCCCCACACGTCCGGGGGCAGGATCGCCTTGTGCCGCTCGTCGATCAGGTCGCAGACGGCCTGCCCGACAAGGTGGCTGGAGACTGCGAAGCAGGTGAGCCCGTGGTCGGCCAGCAGCTCCCACTTTTTCTCGCAGTACTTCGCGGAGCCGGCCTGGTCGACCTCGAAATGGTCGCCCCAGCAGGCGAGCTCGACCCCGTCGTATCCCATCTTCTTTACGAGCGGGGCGAGCGTCTCAAGCGGAAGGTCGGCCCATTGTCCGGTGAAGAGCGTGAGGGGGCGGGGCATGGCGGGGAGGGGTTCGCTCAGACCCGCTTCCAGATCTTCGCGAATTCCTTGCGGAGGGCCATCGCGTCGGGCCAGGCGGGGGGCAGGCCGGTGATGTTGTAGCCGGCGCCCCCGTCCCAGTAGGGTCCCATCTCCGGGCAGGCGAAGAGGGTCTTGGCCTTGTTCGATTTCGCGTTCTTCCAGAGCTTCATGTACGCCTCGACGAAGACGAGGTAGGACTTGGCCTCGGGCGTGAGCTTGCCGCGGTGCAGGACCCCCACCTGGCAGTGGTGGCCGTTGAACGCGCGGAAGTGGGCCTGCTCGGTGTTGATGACCAGGTCGGGGTGGTCGAGGAGGCGCTCGATGTAGTTGCCCGGCCCGAGGTGCTTGACCACCGAGAAGTGGGAGAAGTCGAAGTTGATCTTGATCAGCTCGCCGGTCGCCTTGTGGAAGCGCTCGGCGATCTCGTAGGTCTTCTCGGGGGTCTCCGTGCAGCAGTCGCGGTGGACCTCAAGGGAGACGACGACCCCGCCGATCTTCTCCGCGTCGCGGACAAGCTTCAGCCAGTGCCGTGCGGCGAGCGCCGGGGGCGTGTCGTGGTCGTCGAGCTGGACGTTGATCTGGACGGCGCCGGCGTCCTTCTGCTTCTGGATGAGCCCGGGAAACTCCTCGGGCTTGCTCGAGGAGACGAAGCCCAGGACGTGCTTCAGGCCGTACTTGTCGGCCAGGCGCTTGTGCTCGGGGGTGAGCCCCGTGGTGAATCCGTCGAACCCGGCCTCGGCCACCGCCCTGATCTTCCGGTCGAGCGACCATTCGCGCTCCTTGGACGGGTGGCGCATGAGGGACCAAAGGTTGGCGATGTGTGCGATCTGGGGCATGGTGTCTCCTGTTTTGGGTTGGGTTGATTCTCAGGCGTGGCGCCCCTTGAAGGTGAGCTCCGCGACGCCGCTCTTGTCGAGGTGGCCCAGGCCGAGCGCGACCATCCGGTCGAACTGCAGCTTGGTGGCCGCCGCGAGCGGCATGGCCAGGCCGGCCTCGGCGCCGAGCACCCAGGCGATGGTCGAGTCCTTCGCCGCGTGGGAGCCCGAGAAGTAGCAGTCGTGCGAGCGGTTCTGCATGTCCTCGCCGTCGGTCTTCAGGACCTGCGAGTTGGCGCCGGTCTGGGAGAAGACCTCGCGCAGCATGTCGAGGTCCAGCCCGAGCGCGTTGCCCAGCCCGAGTCCCTCGGCGAGGGCGCCGGTGTTGATGTTCATCACCATGTTGACCAGCGCCTTCACCTGGGCGGCCTGGCCGGTCTTCCCGATGTAGCGCAGGGCGGTGCTCAATTTCTCGAGGATCGGCTTGACCGCGTCGAAGGTCTTCCGGCTGCCGCCGCACATGAGGTAAAGGGTGCCGTTGCGCGCCTGCGGGATCGACGAGGCCATGCAGCCCTCGAGGACGGAGGCCTTCGCCTTGGAGGCGCGGCGCTCGACCTCGACGTGGGTCTTGGGGGTGATCGTCGCGCAGTTCACGAAGACCTTCCCGGCGGCCTTCACGAGCAGCGAGTCGCCCTCCTCCGCGAAGATGCGCAGCTGGGAGGCGTCGTCGGTGACCACGGTGAAGATGATGTCGGCGGCGGCCGTGACCGCGGCGAGCGTCTTTGGCGCCTTCGCGCCGATTTCCTTGGCGAGGGCCGCGGCGGACGGCGCGTGGACGTCGTAGACGGCCGTGACGCTGTAACCGCAATCCTTGAGGCGGCGGGCCATGTTGGCGCCCATCCGGCCGACTCCGACAAATGCAATTTTTTCAGGCATAATAGGGTGGGGGGGATTTTTTGTATGATTGTCGCGGAGTGTTTTGACAAGCCTAGGTGGGTGGGGTTTTTTCACCGGGCATGAAGGAGGCCGTTTCCCACCCCGGGTTGCGCAGGATCGGCTGGATTGCCGTGGCCGCGCTTGGCGGCGCCGCGGTCTGGATCCTGGCCCGGGCGCGCGGCGAGCCCGTCAGCGCCCTCTGGATGGTCGTGGCCGCCGCATGCACCTTCGCGGTCAGCTACCGTTTCCACTCCGCCTGGCTCATGGCCAAGGTGCTGACCGTTGATGACATGCGGGCGCCCCCGGCCGCGGTCAACGCCGACGGGAAGGACTTCGTGCGCACGCCCCGCTGGATCGTCTTCGGCCATCATTTCGCGGCCATCGCCGGGCCCGGCCCGCTGCTCGGCCCGGTCCTCGCGGCCCAGTTCGGCTACCTGCCGGGCATGCTCTGGATGCTGGTCGGCGCCACCCTGGGGGGCGCCGTCCACGACAGTGTGATCCTCTTCTGCTCGGTGCGGCGGGGCGGCCGCTCGCTCGGGGGGATGGTGAGGGACGAGGTCGGCCCGCTCGCCGGGATCGCCGCCCTCGGCGGGATCATCGCGATCATGGTCATCCTCCTGGCGGTCCTCGCGCTTGCGGTCGTCAAGGCGCTTGCCAACAGCCCGTGGGGACTGTTCACGGTCGCCGCGACCCTCCCGATCGCAGTCGTCATGGGGCTGGCGATGCGGGCCGCCGGGCACGACACGCGCCGGCTCGCGTGGATCAGCGCCTTCGGGGTGGCCGCGCTTCTGGCCGCCGTCTGGGGCGGCGGGCGCTTTGAACCCGGCTCGGCGCTCGGGCAGGCGTTCACGCTCAGGGACACGACGCTCGCATGGGTCCTCATGGGCTATGGCGGGATCGCCGCGGTCCTGCCAATCTGGCTGGTCCTGGCCCCGCGCGACTACCTGAGCACGTTCATGAAGATCGGCACCCTTGCCGCCCTGGCGGTGGCGATCCTCTTCATTGCGCCGACGCTGAAGATGGCGGCCCTCACCCCCTTCGTCCACGGCGGGGGCCCCGTCCTTGCCGGCTCCGTGTTTCCCTTTTGCTTCATCACGATCGCCTGTGCGGCGGTCTCCGGCTTCCACTCGCTCATCGCCTCGGGGACGACCCCTAAGCTCCTCGCGCGGGAGGCGGATATCCGGATCATCGGCTACGGCGCGATGGTGACGGAAATGTGCGTGGGGATCATGGCGCTGATCGCCGCCTGCGCGATGCAGCCGGGCCAGTACTTCGCGATCAACTCGGGCGGCGAGGCGCACGCCGTCATCGCGAAGGTGAGCGCCCTGGGGTACCCGGTCACCTCCGGCCAGATGGCCGACCTTGCGGCCAGCGTGGGAGAGAAGACCATGGTCGGGCGGACCGGCGGCGCGCCCACCTTTGCGGTCGGGATGGCGCAGATGTTCTCAGGCCTGGTCCGCAGCAGGGCGGCGATGGCCCTTTGGTACCACTTCGCGATCATGTTCGAGGCGCTCTTCATCCTCACGACGCTCGATGCGGGCACGCGGGTGGGGCGATTCCTCGTGCAGGACTTCCTCGCGTTCGGGTGGAAGCGGCTCGGCGACACCCGGTGGCTGCCGGCGAACGCGCTGGCGACCGCCCTCTTCGTGGCGGCGTGGGGCTGGTTCCTCTACCAGGGGGTGGTCGACCCGCTCGGCGGCATCTACACCCTGTGGCCCATCTTCGGCGTCGCAAACCAGCTCCTGGCCGTCGTCGCCCTGGCCTTTGGCACGACCATCCTGATCAAGATGGGCCGGGTGCGCTACCTGTGGGTGACCCTCCTGCCGCTGTGCTGGCTCCTGGCCGTCACGATGACCGCCGGCTGCCTGAAGATCTTCAGCGCCGACCCGGTGCTCGGTTTCCTCAGCGGGGCGGACGCGCTGGGGCGGAAGCTTGCGGCGGGCCCCGCCCCCGCGGCGGCCGCGGTCCTGAGGCGCCAGATGTTCAACGACCACGTGGACGCGGCGGTCACCGGCGGCCTCCTTGTCCTCGTCGCGGTGGTCGTCCTCGCGAACGCGCGCGTCTGGTGGCAGCTCCTGGCCGGCCGCCGCGCGGCGGACCTGCGCGAGGAGAAGTACGTCTCCTTCGGCAGCCTGAACCCCGAGACCTGAGGCGGCGCGTCAGGGCTCGAGGCCCAGCAGCGCACGCCGCACACCCTCGATCGGCGGGGAGTCCACGGGCCTGAGCCGGAAGGGGGACTGGGTCGCGAGCCCGCCGGAGACAACGGGGTGGTTGAGAATGGAGCCGCTCAGGCCCACCTGCAGCAGGCCCGGGGACGTGTCCGGAAAAAGACGCGCGGCGACCCGCTTTGCCAGCGCGAGCAGCCCGGAGGCCGAGTCGACCGCGGCCTCGCGGGCGGCCGGATCCCCCTCGGCCGCGAGGCGCAGGACGGCCGGCGCGAGCGCCGCGATCTGCGAGGTCGCCGGCGCGCTGCCGTAATAGTGGCCCAGGAGGGCGTCCGCGGTCTCGACCCCGGCGACCGCCTTCAGGAGGGGGCCCAGCCCGGAGGGGGGACTCCAACCCTGGAGCTCAAGCGCCGCCCGGGCGACCGCACGGCGGCCGATGTCGTAGCCGCTGCCCGGGTCGCCAAAGAGGTAGCCCAACCCGCCGGCGTAGTGGATCCCGGAAAGTTCGCCGGCATCGGCCCGGGCGGCGACAAAGGACCCGGTGCCGGAATGCAGGACCATCCCCGGGCCGCCGTCCGTCGCAAGCTCGAGGACGGGAAGGGAGTCGTCGGTGGCGACGACGCGGCCGAAACCGGTGAGGGACGCCGCAAAGCCGTCCCAGAATCCCCGGTTTCCGGCCATGCAAAGGAGCGTGAGCTCCACGATCGCCCAGGGGTGCGCGGAGAGCAGTCCGGACATCGCCAGCGAGGCGATCCGCGCGGCCTCCTCCCGGCCCACGACGCTGGGATTGCACCCGGGGGAAAGGTGGCGCGCGACGACCGCCCCCGACCCGTCGACCAGGATGCATTCGGTCTTGGTGCCGCCGCCGTCGACGCCGACGCGAAGTTTCATGGAGCGGATGCCCGAGTTTCGCGGGAATCAGGCGAGGAGCCTGGAGAGCCGCCCCTCATATTTCCTCCCGAGCGACCGGTTGTACTCGATGGCACCGGGCACGTTCTGGCTGCGCAGGACCGGGAGGGGATGATTGTTCGCCCGCAGCCAGTCCATCGCCGCGAGCATGAGCCAGTTCAGCACGGAGCAGCCGATGATCGAGCTGGTGCCCCCGCCCATCGTGCCGCTGGAGGGATCGACCTCGACGATCGCGTCGCCCGGGACCCCCCCGTTGTCGAGGATGTGGTCCGCGCATTCGAAGAGCCGTTTGCCCGACGGGTGCTGCGAGGGCGTGACCCGGGACATCGCCATGCAGGTCAGGGCGACGACCGTGAGGCCCTTTTTCCGGCCGTGGAGCGCAACGTCGATCGGCGAGGTGTTCTTGCCGGAGTTCGAGATCACAATGAGGGTCTCGCCGGAAACCATCCGGTACTGGCGGTCGTAGCGCTCGACGACCGCCGCCCCGTAGCCGGGCAGGTTCTCGACGAACCCCCCGGTGGGGTCGATGATCCCGTTGACGCAGACGAGGCCGCCCGCCCGCCCGATGATCTCGCGGGAAACGATCTCGCTGTGGCCGCTGCCGAAGGTGTGGACGATCCCGCCGCCGGCAATGCTCGCGCCCAGGAGCGGGGCGAGGGCCGCGATCACGGGGGCGTTTGTCTCCCAGGCGGTGGCGAGCAGCTCGTCCACCCGGGAGCGGTAGGTTTCGGCGAGGGAGGGCATCGGAGTCGACCAGTCTGGGAAAAAATCGGAAAATGATAAGAAATTTCGGCGGTCGCCTCACTTCTCCCAGCGCCCGTAGATGCCGCAGGGCAGGACCTTGCCGTCGGCCTGCACGGGAAGCCCGACCTCGCCCGCGGTGATCGTTCCGCCGCGCCCGTCCATGAGCGCGGCGAGCAGGTTGGCGACGACCGTCGGCGAGAGCCTCGCGGTGTAGGCGTTGATGAGGATGAAAAGCGGCGCGTCGCTGAGCAGCGAGCGGCAGGTCAGGAGCAGGTCCCACAGGTCATCCTCGAGCTTCCACATCTCCCCGGCGCTGCCCCTTCCGTAAGTGGGCGGATCCATGATGATGGCGTCGTAGCGGTGGCCCCGCTTGAGCTCCCGCTTCGCGAACTTCAGGCAGTCGTCCACGATGGTCCGGATCGGCGCGGCCGAGAGCCCGCTCAGGGCCGCGTTTTCCCGGCACCACTTGACCATCCCCTCAGCGGCGTCGACGTGGCAGACGCTCGCCCCGGCGGCGGCGGCCGCGCAGGTGGCGGCGCCCGTGTAGCCGAAAAGATTGAGCACGGAGACGCCGCGGTCCGGGGACCGGGCCGCCTTGATCCTGGCGGTCAGCCATTCCCAGTTGACCGCCTGCTCGGGAAAAAGCCCAGTGTGCTTGAACGACGTCGGCCGGATCCTGAAGGTCAGGCCGAGCGCCCCGTAGGACAATTTCCAGTCCTCGGGCAGGGGTCGGCGGAACTCCCAGCGGCCCCCGCCGGTGTCGCTGCGGTGATAAAATCCGTCCCAATCCTTCCAGGCGGGATCGCCGCCCTGCCGGGGCCAGAGGACCTGGGGATCGGGCCTGACGAGCGTGTAGGGGCCCCACCGCTCCTGCTTCATCCCGTCCCCGCAGTCCAGGAGCCGGTATTCCTTCCAGCCGTCGGCGACCGCGAGGGCGGGGCGTTGGATCGGTTGGGTCATGGAGGCGTTCTATCCGCGGTGGACGGCCGACGTCACGCTCATCCGTAGAACTACTCCCTGAAAAAGGTTGAGGATTGGGCGGATTTTCCGGAGATTCGACGGTTTTTCACCCATGAACCTAAAGTCATTCGCACCAGCGTCCCTGCTCATCGCCGCCCTCCTCGCTATCGGGCTTCCCGGCCTTTCGGCCGACACTGTCGTCACCAGGGACGGATCGCGTCTGGTTGGAAGGATCACAAGAATCGATGCTGGAAAAGTTTACATCACAACCCGGTTTGCGGGTGACCTGACCGTAAACCAGGCTGAAGTCGTCGCCATCAGCACGACGACACCGGTTTCGGTCCGCCTGACCACCGGCACGCGGATCGATGGCGTGCTTTCGACCCGGAATGGGGCGCTGCACATCTCCGGTGCGGACGGCGCCATCACGACAACGGTCGCCCGGGTGGCAGATTCCTGGCCCGCCGGCGCCGCCGACCCGGCGGTCACCGCCCTGGAACGGCACTGGAAGTATGAGGCCACGATGGATGTTGAGGGGACCTCCGGCAACAAGTCCCAGCTCGGGACCGCATTCGGGTTCGGGGCGGATCTCGCGGGACCCGACGACGACCTGAGCCTTTACTCGCATTACAACCGCCAGGTGAGCGACGGGACGAAATCGGCCGATCAGTTCAAGTCGGGCATCGACTACACGAGCAATTTCGGCAACGGCGCCTCGTGGTTCGTCCGCGACGAGGCCGGGTTTGACCGGATCATGGACATCACCTTCTTCGAGACGGCGGCGGCGGGCTTCGGCTACGACATGTTGAAGACATCGCACGAGACGCTGACCGGCCGCATCGGTCTCGCCTACCGCTACGACGGCTATTCGGTGGCCACCCAGCCGACCGTCAGCTCGGCGGCCGCCGACTTCGAAATCAACCACGACCTCAAGATGCCGCACTTTGAGCTCGTCAACAAGGTGACCCTGATCCCCGCCCTCTCCCAGTTCAGCAACTACAATGCGGCGCAGGACAGCTACTTCCAGTTCCCTCTCAACGACCCGGCCTGGAAGGTCCGCATGGGCCTGGCGAACACCTACGACAGCCTCCCGCCGGCCGGGATCAAGAAGCTCGACACGACTTACTACACCAAGCTGATCCTCGATTTCCAGTGAGCCGCTGCGGCCCGGCCGCTCAAAGCAGCCCGCGCTCGACCTTCCGCTCAAGGTATCCCTCGAACTCGCGGCGCAGCTCGCGCTCCTTGCCGCGCAGCCCGGACATGAGGGCCAGCCAGTTGTAGGCCTCCTCGCGGAGGTGCTTTGGCATGACCGGCTCGACCGCACGCACACGGTCGAACGCGCGCACGCAGGCCGCGGCGACCTCGTCGCAGGCGCGCTGGGCGTCGGCCGAGCTGTGCTGCCCGGCCAGCCGCAGGATCTCGTCGAGGCGGCGGTGCCGCCGCTTCATGATCGTCTTGTACGACTGCAGGCTGTCGACGATGATGTTCGCCGTCCGCGGGTAGAAGCTCGCCATGAGGGTCCACGGGTCGGAGCTGTCGCCGCCGGCCCGCAGGTCGCTGCGCAGGACGACCGAGGGGATGTCCGCAAACTTCGCGAGCATGAACTCGATCGCCGTCCCGCTCTCGATGTCCGCCCCGTCGAAATTGAAGAGCGCCAGGTCGCAGCCGATCAGCTTGCGGATGTCGCGGTCGCGGATCGCCCGCGGGCGGGTGCCGCGCGGCTCGAAGTCCTGGGGCAGCTCGCAGAGGTAGCTGCCATGGGAGCGCTCGTAGATCGCCTCCGCGAGGTAGGCGTTCCCGATGATGTGCTTCAGCCCGTACAGCTCGCTCGCGAAATAGACGGTGAAGCTGCGCTTTTTCTTCTTCATTCCCGGAGGGGCGAGCGTGCCGCCGGGGCGCCGCGCCGACAACGCTAATCATCCCGCGCCCGGGGGCAGCGCCGCGATGATCCGCGCAACGATCGCGTCGGGCGCCGCGGCGACGTCGATCACGATCGCGTCGCGGGGGGCCTCAAGGGCCTCGAACTGGGAGGCGAGCATCGACTCCTTCATGAAGTGCCCCTCGCGGGCCCGGATGCGGCCGAGGATGAGGGCGCGGCTTCCCGAGAGGTGGACGAAGCGCACCCGCGCGGGGGGCGCGGAAAGGAACGCGCGGTGGGCCTCCTTGAGTGCCGAGCAGGCGATGACCGCGCCGCGGGCGTTCGCGTCGGCGGAAAGCGCGCAGGCCCGGATCGCCGCGAGCCAGGGAGCCCGGTCGGCGTCGTCCAGGGGGATGCCCGCGGACATCTTGGCGATGTTCGCGGGCGGATGGAACTCGTCGGCGTCGTGGAAGGGCCAGCCGAGGGCGGCGCCCAGCCTGAGCCCGATCGTCGTCTTGCCCGCGCCGGCGACCCCCATCAGGATGACGACCTGCGGCGCGGGGCGGCCTGTTGGGCTCATATCCGCGCTCATCGGTCCCGCCAGTGATAAACCGCGGTGCAGAGGGCGGCGAAGGCGATCGTCGGCAGGATCACCCACAGCGGGCTGAACGGAATCCGGTAGTGCGGCACGGCCCAGGCGATGAACGCGCTCTTCACGGCGATCAGCCCCCAGCAGATCCAGATCAGGCGCTCCATCCGCCGGTTCCGGGCGGGACGCTTCCGGACGGCGACGACTTGCACGAAGCGCCGGTCGTAGCCGGGCTGCATCCGGCGCGAGATCAGGTGCAGGAGATTGGCGAGCATCGGGACGCCGGAAAACCTATCGAGGAGGCGCCCGGCCGCAAATCGAGCCGAGGTCGCGCAGGTAGGCGGCCGTTCCCGAAAGGAGCGACTCAAGCTGCGCCGCACCCACCCGCCACTGCCAGTTGCCCTGCGCCTTGCCCGGCGTGTTGAAGCGGCCCTCCGGGCCGGCGCTCAGGATGTCGGCCAGCGGGATGACCGCCAGGCGGCAGACGGCGCCGTAGGCGGCGCGGATCAGGTCCCAGCCGATTTCCCGGCCGGTGACGCGGAGATAGCGGCGGGCGTGGTCGCGGGTCTTCTCGTCGGCGGCCGCGTACCAGCCCAGCGACGTGTCATTGTCGTGGGTCCCCGGGTAGATGACGCTGTTTCGGACGAGGTTGTGCGGCAGATAGAGGTTCGAGCTGTCGCCGCCAAAGGCGAACTGGAGGATCGCCATGCCGGGGAAACCGGTGTCGTCGCGCAGCCGGAAGGCCGACGGGGTCAGGTCGCCCAGGTCCTCTGCGATGATTTTCGCCCCGGGCAGGGCCGCGCCCAGGGCGTTGAACAGGTCGAGCCGGGGCCCGGGCATCCATTCGCCCTTGCGCGCGTTCTGCGCGGGGAGCGGGATCCGCCAGTACTCGTCAAAACCGCGGAAGTGGTCGATCCGGACGATGTCATAGAGGCTGAACGACGCGCGCATCCGGCTGAGCCACCACGCGTAGCCGTCGGCCCGGTGGCGCTCCCAGGTGTAGAGCGGATTGCCCCAGAGCTGGCCGTCGGCGGAAAAATAATCGGGGGGCACCCCCGCCACCGCCAGGGGCCTGCCCGACCGCGGGTCGAGTTCAAAGAGCTCCGGGTGCGACCAGGCGTCGGCCGAGTCGGCGGCGACGAAAATGGGCACGTCGCCGATGATCGAGATGCCGCGGCGCGCGGCCGAGGCCCGCACGCGCGCCCATTGCACGTGGAAGACATACTGCTGGAAGCGCTGAGCCTCGCAGGCGTCCGCCAGCTTCCGGCCGGTGACCGCCTTCGCATGGTTGCGCTGGGCCTCCGGCCACTCGACCCAGGCCCTTCCCCCATTGGCGTCCTTGAAGGCGCGGAACGCGGCGTAGTCGTCGAGCCACGCGGCCTGCGCCGCCTTGAATGCCCCGAAGCCCGCGCTGTCGAGGGCCGGGCAGCCGGCCTTCCGGTAGCGCTCCCAGGCGAGCGCCAGCAGCGGGGGCTTGGCCTCGTAGAGCGCGCCAAAGTCGACGCGCTCGGCGCCAAGCCGGGCCAGGGGGGCGATTTCGGCGGCGGAAAGCAGCCCGCGCTCGACCAGTTCGCGCATGTCGATCAGGTAGGGATTGCCGGCAAACGCCGAAAAGCACTGGTAGGGGGAGTCGCCGTAGCCTGTCGGCCCCAGCGGGCAGATCTGCCAGCTGCCCATGCCCGCGGCCTCGAGGAAGTCCAGGAAGCGCTCGGCGTCCCCGAGCGTACCGATGCCCTGGCCGCCCGGCAGGCAGGTCGGGTGCAGGAGGACGCCGGCCGAGCGCGAATTGAGCCAGTTGATCGGGCGCATGCTGCCGCAGGGTGGGACGGGGGAGGGAGCCGGGCCAGCCAAATTGCGATTTTCCTTGCGTTTGCGCCTGTTGTCGGCGTGTTTACCCGCCTCGTTAGAGATAGCGTTTTGGTGACAGCTTCTGGTGAGTCGTTGGCTGAGCAGGTTGCTTAAGTGATGATTTCGAAACCCGTTAACGGGAACGGACTGGCAGCGGACGGTGGCTCTACGAAATCAAAAACAAATATGAGCAACTCCAAGCTATACGTTGGAAACCTCTCGTTCAAGACAACCGAGGACGAGCTCCGCTCGCACTTCGGCCAGTTCGGAACCGTGAGTGACGTTTACGTCGCCATGGACAAGATGACGGGCCGCCCGCGCGGTTTCGCCTTCGTGACCATGAGCACGGACGATGAAGCTAAGATCGCGGCAGAGAAGACCAACGGGTTCGAGCTCGGCGGCCGTCAATTGACGGTCAACGAAGCCCGCCCGAAGGAAGAGCGCCCGGGTGGCGGCTTCGGCGGCGGTGGCGGCGGTCGCGGCTTCGGCGGCGGCGGCGGCGAGCGCCGTGGCGGCTTCGGCGGCGGTGGTGGCGGTGGCGGTGGCCGCGATCGCGGCGAGCGCCGTTACTGAACGCACTTCGGTCTAACGAGCCGATTTTAACAAGGGACGGGGCTCCTCGGGGCCCCGTCCTTTTTCATGGCATCTTGGCGGCGTGCGTGTAGCCGAACTTCACGCGGAACTCGCCGAGCGCCTGGTCGTGTGCCGCGTCCGGGAGCATTCCCTGGGCGATCAGGTCGGCCGAGCGCTTTTCCACCCAGCGCTGCCTGAACTCGAGCTCGACCTGGGTCGACACGTGCGGACTGCGGTCCGGGTCGCGCTTCGGCTGGGGACCCTTGTTTGAAAAGGGCCACAGCGCGCATCCCGCGCCGAGCAGGGCGAAGGTGGCAAGTGAGACTGCGTAAAGGCGTTTCATTGGGAGGAAAATTGGAAAGGGAGGGGGGTCATTGGAAGCCGGACGCGCCCAATAGGAAAGCGGAATCAGGGGTATGTTTCCACATTTTACTACCAGACCTCGACCGGGCCCTTCGGGACGGGGATCGCGGCGGGCGCGGCGCCCCCGGTTGCGCCCGGGAGAAAGGAGGCGGCGAGCGGCGCGGGCTCGTAGCGGGGAAGAAGCTCACCGGCGTCGTCGCAGAACTGCCGGCGCCACGCGAGGTACCCGGCCAGCGCCTCCTCGAAGGCCGCGCGGGAGCCGATCGTGAGCATGCGCTGGTTGAAGTCCTTGGCGGGCCCGAAGCGCCGGGCGTACCACGGGGCGACCTTGCGGAAGAGCCGCGCGCCGTGTGCCTCGCCGTAGAAGTCGCAGTACCGGCCGAAGTGCAGGCGCATCACCCGCAACCGCTCGGCGAAGTCCGGCTCGGGAGGCAGCACTCCCGTCTCCAGGTACCGGGCGGTCCGCCGGAAAATCCACGGGTCGTAGAAGGCGCCCCGCCCGACGCTCACGCCGGCGCACCCGGTCTCGTCGATCATGTGCCGGGCGGCGCCCGGCGTGGTCACGTCGCCGTTGCCGATCACCGGGATCGACCGGGCGGCCCGTACGACCGCGCGGATCCCCGCGAGGTTGACCGTCCCGGAAAATCCCTGCGCCCGGGTCCGGCCGTGGATGAAGACCGCCGCGACGCCGGCGTCCTCAAGGGCGCGGACGAGGTCCGGCGCCGTGAAGTTCTCCTCGTCCCAGCCCAGCCGCATCTTGGCGGTCACGGGGATCCGGACGGCGTCCACCATTCCGCGGACCAGGCGCGCGGTCTTGTCCAGCTCGGTCATCATCGCCGACCCGCCGCCGATCCGGGTCACCTTCCTGACCGGGCACCCCATGTTGATGTCGATCCCCTGGACGCCCAGCTCCTGGCAGAGGACCGCGGCCTCGCGCATCTCCCCGGGCTCGCTTCCGAAGAGCTGGACGGAGAGAGGCTGGTCGCCCGGGCCGGTCTCCACCAGCTTGAGCGCGGTGCGGTTTCTCTCAAGCAGCGAGCGCGCGTTGACCAGGTCGGTCGTGGCCCATCCGAGCCCGCCGAGCTCGCGCAGCGTGAGGCGCATGGGCAGGTTCGTGTAACCGGCCAGGGGCGACAGGAAAAGGTTTGAGCTGAGGGTGTGGTCCCCGAGGCGCATGGATGTCTTGAGTCTCTGGTTTATTGTGACTAACCAGTCAAACCCACCGATGCCACCCGTCGCATTCATCACAGGGGTTACCGGCCAGGACGGCTCCTACCTCGCGGAGATGCTCCTCGAAAAGGGCTACGACGTCCACGGCCTGGTCCATCGGCCCGACGCGATCCAGCACAGCTGGATCGCCCCGCTCGTGCACGATCCCGCGATCATGGGCAAGCGCCTCTTCCTGCACAACGGGACCTTTGAGGACGCGACCCGGCTGCGGCGGGTGATCGGCCAGGCACGGCCGAACGAATTTTACCACCTCGCGGGCCAGTCCAGCCCGCGGCTGAGCCTGGAAATGCCGGAGGCCACCGTCGACAGCATCGGGATGGGGACCGTGCGGCTCCTGGAGATCCTCCGGGACCTGCCGGATCCCCCGCGCTTCCTGTATGCGTCCAGCTCGGAGGTGTTCGGCTCCCCGCCGCACTCGCCGCAGGACGAGCTCACCCCGCTCAACCCCACGACCCCCTACGGCGCGGCGAAGGCGTTTTCCCAGCAGATGTCGAGGATCTACCGGATCGCCTACAAGCTGAAGACCTGCTCGGTGATCCTCTACAACCACGAGTCGCCCCGCCGCAGCTCGCAGTTTGTCACGATGAAGATCGCGCGCGCGGCCGCCCGGATCAAGCGGGGCCTCCAGAAGGGGCTTCCCCTCGGGAGCCTGAACGGCCGCCGGGACTGGGGCTGGGCGCCGGACTACGTGAAGGGAATGTGGATGATGCTGCAGGCCGACCCGGTGGACGACTTCGTCCTGGCGACCGGCGAGCTCCATTCCGTCGAGGAATTCGTGCAGATCGCCTTCGCGTCGCTGGACCTTGAGTGGCGCGACCACGTTTCCTTCGACCAGAACCTGATCACGACGGTCGAGCCGGTCGCCCCCTGCGGCAACCCCGGGAAGGCGCGGCGGCTGCTGGGCTGGCAGAATTCGGTGCCCTTTGCGGAGATGGTGATCCGCCTCGTCCGGTCCGAATACGACAAGTCAGGCTGAACCCGAGGGCGCCCGCTCGCCGTATTTTGCGACCAGCCAGGCGAGCCGCACGCTCTTCCAGAGGCGCGGCGGAAACGAGACGGGATTGGCGAGGCTGCGGATGAGCCACCCGAGGAAAAGCCGGTCGGCCCAGACGGGAATCCGTACCTGGCGCCCCGAGATCAGGGCGACGGCCGCGCCCGTGCAGAGGATCGCGGGCCTGTAGGACAGGTTGTTGCGAAGGTACAGCCCGAGCCGTTCCTGGACGCCGCCGCCGATATTCATGACCACGTAGCGCGGCCGGCGGGCCTCGATCAGCGCGAGAAGGCCGGGGTCGGAGAGGGGGCCGGCCGGGTAAAGGGGCGCGACGGGACACGCGGCCGGTTCCAGCCCGACTCCCTGCCGCTGGAGCCAGCCGGAGATCGCAGCCCGGTCCTCGGCGGAGGGCATGACCCAGAGCGTCGCCCCGGCAGCGCGAAAATCCGCGCGTTCCAGGAGCGCCCGCAGGAAGCGCAGCCCTGAAATCCGGGGGAGCCGCTCCCACTTCAGGACGAGCCAGAGCAGGACCATGTACGCGCTGTCCGTTATCGCGAAATCGCAGCCCTCCAGCGCCGCGCGGTTGGCGGAATCGCCGCCCGCGTTCACGAGCACGGGGGCGGAGGGCACGGTTATCAGGCCGCCCCCGGCCGCCCGGTCGAGCAGTCCGGCGATCCCGCCGGTGTAGAACCGGATCCCGAGGACCTGCCTGAACCCGCCGTCCATGTCAGGCGGCCGCGACGGCGGCCTTCATCCGGCGGAGGGCCTCCGCCAGCGTGGCGCGGGTGCAGCCGAAGTTCAGCCGGACGTTGCGGCCGGCCGGGGCGCCAAACATCGCCCCGTCGCTCAGGCCCACGCCGTGGGCCTCGAAATGGGCGGCGGGGTGCTTCAGCCCGAGCGCCTCGACATTGAGCCAGGCGAGGTAGGTCGCCTCGATCGGCGCCTCGGAGCGGATCCCGGGGGTTTCGCGGGCGATGAAGTCGAGGAGGGTGTCGCGGTTGGCGCGCAGCTCGCCGAGCAGGGCCTGGCGCCAGTCCTCGCTGTCGCGGTAGGCGGCCTCGCAGGCGGCGAAGCCGAGCGCCGTCACTTCCGCGACGATCCCCTGGGTTGCCCGGATGAAATCCCTCCGCAGCGCGGGGTCCGAGATCACGGCAAAAGAGGTGCCGAGCCCGGGCAGGTTGTAGGTCTTGCTCGGCGCCATGAAGGTGATTGTGCGGGCGGCGATCTCCGGCCCGAGGGTGGCGGTCGGCAGGTGGGGGAGGGACGGGTCGAGGATCAGGTCGCAGTGGATCTCGTCGGAGCAGAGGATCAAGTTGTGCCGCACGCAGAACTCGCCGACGCGGACCAGCTCATCGCGCCTCCAGACCCGACCCACGGGGTTGTGCGGATTGCAAAGGAAGAACAGGCGCGTGCGCGGGGTGACCACCCGCTCAAGAGCCTCGAAATCGATCTCCCAGCGCCGGCGCGCGGAGTCGAGCGCGAGCGGGACGGCAAGCGTCTCCCGGCCAGTGTTCCGGGGGGCGGAAAGAAAGGGGGGATAGACCGGCGTGCAGCTGATCGCCTGCTCGCCCGGCCCGGCGAGCCCGAGCGCCTCGACATTGAGCCCGACGACAAGCCCGGGAAGCCAGACAATCCAGGACGGGTCGATCCGGTACGCATAGCGCTGCGCGAGTGCGTCGACGACAGCGTCCACGGTAGACTTCACCGGCCGGGCATAGCCGAAGATCCCCTGGTCCACGCGGCTCCTGAGGGCCTCGATGACCGCCGGCGGCGAGCGGAAATCCATGTCGGCCACCCACATGGGCAGGATGTCGCGGCCGGCGTACTTCTGCCACTTCTGGGAGTCGGTCCCCCTGCGCTCGTGGGGCGTCTGGAAGTCAAAGCTCATGGCGGCCCAGTGAGCCACGGAAAAGCCCGGACCACAAGGCAACGCTTGGCGCGGGTGCATCCCACGGGACTCAAGCCGGATAGGTCCCGAGCTGGCGAATGCTGCTCATTGCCAAGTACACCCTGTTAGACTCAGAACCCAGACGCAGAAAGCCGTGTTTAGTGTAGAACCGGAGGGCAGCCCCATCCTTGGCATCAGCAATGACTGCGATTGAACCACTCGTTTCTGTCTGGGAGTACGAACGAAGAATGGCGTCCATCAGGAGGAGTTTCCCTGTGCCCGGGAATCTCTCGTCGCGTGCCAGGCGTCCGATCAGCGTTGCGGGCAGGCGGGGATAGCGCGGCAGCCGCTTTGTCAGTTCACCGGGCAGTTCCGCAAGTTCCACCGTGTAATTGGACAGGGTGTAGTAGCCAGCGATGATGGCCGGGGCTGACTCTTCAACCATTACGAACGTAACAGCCAAATGCCTCTCGGCATCCTTGCGCGCCCGCTGCTGAAGGTAGGCCGTCAGCGCGGGTACGGAGGACTGGAATCCTGAGCGGTCGTGACGCTCCGGGTCCAACGGCTCAAAGCGATAGGGCATCAGCGCACCTGCTTGCGGTAGTGTGCGAACGCCGCCAGCAAAGCCGCAGTGGGCTTGCCTGGTGTCAGAAGCGACCGGACAAAGGCCTTTGAGTCAGCCGCATCGAGCCGGCTTCGCCGGGACATTTCGACAGTGTGGGAGGCGTTCACCCGCAAGGTCTGGACAATGTAATCCGTCACGGAGGTGTGCCCGGCGATGGTCGCAGCCTCCTCGACGATTTCCTTCAGCTCGGGCGGAATTCGAGCCTCGAGCCGGGCGGTCGAGCGCACCCGGGCGGCAGGGGCCGCGGCGGGGAGCTTTCGGGCGGGAATCTTCATGAAATTAATGTACGGCAATTTGCCGTACAAATCAAGTTTCATTCGAATCTCAGGCTTTGGCTCAGCGATCCACCGCCATTGTGACTGCGGCCCTATTTCCGCAACCGAGCGTAGTTCTTAACGCATGCGGCAGGGATGACAGACTCGCACACCTGGGACACTGATGAGGGGCAAAATTTCACTACTGGAATTCCAGTAGTTTATTCAACCCTTTAAAGTCCAATGGGTTGCATTCAAGGCGCCGGTGGCACTCCGGGTGCAATGGAGAGGGCGAGTCGAAATCTTCAAAACAGAAAACAAACACAATGCGTATCATTCGATATATCCAACCCAACACCCGCAGCCTCTCTCCGGTCGTCGGCTCCCTGAGCCGCAGCCCTTGGACGGGACTCGAGAGCGAGGTCGACCGCTGGTTTGAGGCCGCCTATCAGGGCCTTGACCGCGGGACCCAGTTCCCGGTCGATCTCTCGGAGGACAAGGACAACGCCTACGTCCGCGCCGATCTCCCCGGTGTGAACAAGGCCGACATCAACCTCGAGGTCGTCGACGGCAGCCTGACGATTTCCGCCACGCGGAAACAGCAGCAGTCCGGCGGCGGCGAGGAGTCGATCTCCTACAACCGGTCGATCAGCATCCCGGCCGACATCCAGGCCGAGAAGGTCGGCGCAACCTACGAGAACGGCGTCCTCACGGTCACGCTCCCGAAGGTCGAGGCGGTGAAGCCCCGGAAGATCGCGGTCAGCTAAGCGCGATCCCCATCCCTAAAGGGGCGGCCCAAGACAGATTCGGAGGGGGTTCCTCCGAATCTGTTTTGGGCCGCCCCTCACTTTTGTCGTCACTTGACCGGGCCGTTTGCGTCTGGCAGGGTGCCATGCCCTCCATGAAAGTCCGAGCCCGACACTGCCGATGGGCAGCAGCCCTCCTCTTCGGCCTCAGCGTGGCCGGGCGCGCCTGGGCCCAGGACGCGGATGGTTCGCCCTTCCTTCCCAACCCCGCGGCCGGGGGCGGCGGCGCGGCGGCCGAGAACGAGCCCCTGGAGCTCCACGGCATCATGCCGACGGCCGACGGTCTCCGCTTCTGCATCTTCGACGCGGCGAAAAAGACCAGCAGGTGGGTCGGGCTGAACGACACGGGCGGGGGCGCGCCCTTTGTCGTCAAGTCCGCGGATCCCGACAGGGACATGGTGACCGTCCTGAACGGCGGCCGGCTGATGACCCTCTCGCTGCGCAAGCCAAAGGTGCAATCCTTCGCCGCCGGCAACCCGGCGATACTTGGCGCGCTTCCCCCCGGGGTCAGCACGGTCCTCAACCCGACGCCCGCCGACGAGCAGCGCAGGCTGCAGGCGATCGCCGCGGAGGTCCGTCGCCGCCGGCTGGCGCGGGAGGCCGCTGACCGCATGGACCAGCAGTCGCAGCGTTAACCCCATCTTCCTTCTTTAATCTTCGGCGCGGGGCCGCTAATTTGCCGCCCCAAATGACCGAGACGCCGCCAACCAAATCCGGATCCGTCCAGTCGAACTGGACCCTGGTGGCGCGGCTCTTTGGATTTGCCTGGCGCTACCGGCTGCGCTGCCTGGGCGTCCTGGGGATCCAGCTGGTCCTGCTCACGATGGGCATCTTCGGCCTGAGCTTCACCGGGCTGGGCATCGACTACATCCGGCATGCGGTCATGCACTCGCCGATCTCGCCCAACCGGCTCCACCTTGTGCTGCCGGAAAGCTGGCCGCGGATGCGGGTGCTCGAGCTCCTCGCCGGGATGATCCTGGCGCTGGCGGTCTGCCGCGGCGTGCTCAACTACGTCTATTCCGTCTCGGTGAACATCCTCGTCCAGCAGAAGCTCGTCGTGGACCTCCGGGGAGAGGTCTACGACAAGCTCCAGCGGCTGAGCTTCCGGTTCTTCGACGCCAATACCACCGGCTCGATCATCACCCGCGTGACGAGCGACGTGCAGGCCGTCCGCCTCTTCGTGGACCAGGTGCTTATCCAGAGCCTGATCATGGCGATTTCCCTGACCGTGTACGTGGTGTACATGGCGAGCCTGAACCTCGGGCTCACCCTCGCGTGCCTGGCGACGACGCCGGTGCTGGTCGTGATCGCCTATGGATTCTCCAGCCGGGTGGAGCCGCTCTACTCGCACAACCGCACGCTCGTCGAGCGGATGGTCCAGTACCTCACCGAGAGCGTCCAGGGCATCGCGGTCACCCGCGGCTTCGGCCGGGAGCCCGAGAACCGAGCGGCGTTCGACGCGGCGAACCGCGCCGTCTACGACCAGCAGAACGGGATCTTCTGGCGGGTGAGCCTGTTTTCGCCGGTCGTGGGCCTCCTGACCCGGGTCAACACCCTTGTGCTCCTCGGCTACGGCGGCTGGCTGGTCGTCCACGGCCGGCTGCCCTTCGGGGCCGGGCTGGTCGTCTTCTCGGGCCTGCTCGACCAGTTCTCCGGCCAGGTCAACAACGTGGTCGCCGTCGTCAACTCGGTCCAGCAGTCGCTGATCGGGGCCCGGCGGGTCTTCGAGATCCTCGATGCGCCGATCGAGGTGAAGAACGCGCCCGACGCCATCTCCCGGCGGCGGCTCGACGGGGCCGTCCGCTTCGAGCACGTGTCCTTTGGCTACGACGGATCGGCGCCGTCGGCCACGCTCTCGTCGGTCCTGACGTCCGACCCCGACGGGAAGGACGGGGTCATCCTCAGGGACATCGACCTGGAGGTGAAGCCGGGCCAGTGCGTCGCCATCCTGGGCGCGACCGGGGCCGGCAAGAGCGTCCTGATGGGACTGATCCCCCGGTTCCACGACGTGACGGGCGGCCGGCTGCTCATCGACGGCATCGACGTGAGGCGGCTGGACCTGGACGACCTCCGCCGGAACATCGGGCTGGTCTTCCAGGAGAGTTTCCTTTTCTCGAACACGGTCGCCGCCAACATCGCCTTCGGGCACCCGAAGGCCACCCAGGAGCAGATCGAGAAGGCGGCCCGGATCGCCGCCGCCCATGACTTCATCATGCGGCTGCCGCAGGGCTACAACACCGTCCTCGGGGAGAGCGGCAACAGCCTCTCCGGCGGCCAGCGGCAGCGGCTGGCGATCGCGCGGGCCGTCCTCCTCGAGCCGGCCATCCTGCTGCTCGACGACCCCACGGCGGCCATCGACAGCGAGACGGAGCACGAGATATTCGACGCCCTCGACCGCGCCATCACCGGGCGCACGACCTTCATCGTCGCCCACCGGCTGAGCACGCTGCGCCGGGCGGACTTCATCATCGTCATGGACAACGGCCGGATCGTGCAGCGCGGGACCCACGAGGAGCTGATCCGGGTGCCCGGCCCCTACCTGCATGTCGCAAACCTGCAGCTCGCCGACGGGCGGGCGCTCCAGTCGCTCGGCGGGAAGGAGGGAGCCGCATGAGCCGGACGGATCCAAAGGCCGCCAAGCCCATGCTCGTCTACCGCGAGCCGGATGACGACGAGGACGTCGAGCAGTTCAAGCCCCTCGAGTGGGGGCTGATCCGGCGCCTCTTCGGCTACACGGCCCCCGTCAGGAGGAAGGTGCGGATCCTGGCGGTGCTGACCACCCTCCGCTCCGCCCAGCTCACCGCGCTGGCCTGGATCGCCGCGAGGATCATTTCGGGCCCGATCGCCCACGGCGACGTCCCGGGGATCGTCCGCGGCACGGTTGGCTTCGCAATCCTGGCCTTCATCACCGACAGCATGTTCCACTTCCGGCAGCGCTATGCGCTCCAGATCGGCGAGACGGTCGTCAACGCCCTGCGCTCGGAAATCTTCGAGAAGGTGCAGCGCCAGCCGATGCGGTTCTTCAGCCGGATGAAGATCGGCCGGATCATCAGCCGCGTGACCACCGACGTGGAGGCGGTGCGGGTGGGCATCCAGGATGTCGCGTTCGCCTCGACCGTCCAGGGCGGGCAGATGCTGTTTGCCGGGTGCCTGATGGCCTGGTGGGACTGGAAGCTCTTCCTGGTCGTGGCCGCGATGGCCCCGGTGCTCTGGCTGGTCAACAACCACTTCCGGATGAAGTACAGCCGGCTGACCCGCGCCACGCAGAACAGCTTCAGCCGGGTGACCGCCACGCTCGCCGAGTCGGTGAGCGGGATTCGCGTCACCCAGGGATTCGTCCGGCAGGACGTGAACGCCGGGCTCTTTCGGCGGCTCCTCGCCGACCATTCCCGCTACAATATCGCGCTTGCGCGCACCTCGGCGATCCTCGCCCCGCTGCTCGAGCTCAACAGCCAGTTCTTCGTGGCCATCCTCCTGCTCTTCGGCGGCTGGCGCGCGCTCCACGGGGGAATGGAGGTGGGCCACCTGATCATGTTCTTCCTGATGGCGAACCTCTTCTTCTCACCCATCACGACGATCGGCAACCAGTACAACCTGGCGATCACCGCGATGGCCAGCGCGGAGAGGATTTTCCAGTTGATCGACATGCCGCCGGACTGGGAGGACGACCCGGATGCCCGGGACCTGCCCGACCCGCGGCCGGTCGCGGTCGGGGCGCGGGTGGAGTTCCGCGGGGTCCACTTCGGCTACGACCCCCCCCGGATGGTGCTTCACGACATCAGCTTCACGGCCGAGCCCGGGCAGTCGATCGCCCTGGTCGGCCACACGGGCAGCGGCAAGAGCTCGATCATCAACCTCGTGTCAAAGTTCTACCTGCCGACCCAGGGCGCGATCCTCATCGACGGGCTTGAGATCCGCAAGGTCACCAGCCGGTCGCTCCACCTCCAGATGGGCATGGTGCAGCAGCAGAACTTTCTTTTCACCGGCAACGTGCTCGAGAACATCCGGCTGAGCCGGCCGGAGGCCACCGAGGCCGAGGTGAGGGACGCCGTCGCGAGGCTGGACTGGCTGGACATCCTCGACGCGCTCCCTCACGGCCTGCGCACGGAGGTGGGCGAGCGGGGCGCGGGTTTGTCGCTGGGCCAGCGGCAGCTCATCTGCTTCGCCCGCGCGCTGCTTGCGGACCCGCGGATCGTGATCCTCGACGAGGCGACAAGCTCGATTGACGCGCTTACGGAGGCCCGCGTGCAGAAGGCGCTGGCGACGCTCCTGCGCGGACGCACGAGCTTCATTGTCGCGCACCGGCTGAGCACGATCCGCCACGCGGACCTGGTGCTCGTGCTCGACCAGGGGAGGATCATCGAGCGGGGCACGCACGAGCAGCTTCTCGCGGCCGGCGGCTCGTACGCCTCGCTTCACCGCCAGTTTGTCCAGATGGACGTGGACGGCGCCTGAGTGGTTTGGCGGGATTCTCCCTATGAGAATTGAATTTTTCCCTCTAGAAAAACGTTGCGTTGGGGGCAAAGCGCCCTAGACCAGAGTTTACTATGGCTAAAAAACCCGCTCGTAAACCCAACGCTAAGTTCATGGCCCCGGTTACCCCGGATGCCTCTCTCGCCGCCGTCGTCGGCGCCAAGCCGCTACCCCGCACCGAGCTCACCAAGAAGCTCTGGGAGTACATCAAGAAGAACAGCCTTCAGGACAAGAAGGACCGCAAGATGATCAATGCCGATGCCGCGCTGAAGGTTGTCTTCAACGGCAAGGGCAAGGTCAGCATGTTCGAGATGACCAAGCTGGTCTCCGGCCACGTTTCCTGATTCCGCGAATCCCTTTCAGTTCAAGGCCGTCCCGCGATGCGGGACGGCCTTTTTTATATGCCCGTGTGATCTTTTGTGATCCCATGCGATCACCGTGCGATCCCATTGTAGCCGGCCTCCTAGAGGCCGGTCAGGGGTCCAGGCTTGTCCGGCGAAACGAAGTGAAGACGGAACCCCGGACCGGCCTCTAGGAGGCCGGCTACATCGGACGCAAAGCTAAGCCGTCTCGAGCAGCTTGTAGAGCCGTCGGACCATGGCGGTCGTGTCGTCGAGGAGGCCGGCGGAGATGAGGGCGTTGTCGAGGATCTGCTCGGCGACCAGCTTGGCCTTGTCGGGGTCGGAGGCGGTCAGCGCCGACAGCTTCTTTATGACGGCGTGCCTCGGGTTCACCTCGAGCTCCACCCTCAGGGGGGCCTCGGGGGTGTCCTTCTGCATCGCGCGCATCATCCGGCGCAGGTGCGGGGACATGAACTTGTCGGCGTTGAGCGCCAGGGCCGGTGAATCCACCAGGCGCTCGCTCGCCTTCACCCCGGCGACGCGGTCGCCGAGGGCGTCCTTCATCCAGGTGACGAGCTTCCCGGTCTCCTCCTTGCCCAGCGCGCCCTCCGTCAGGTTCGGAAGATCCGATAGCTTCACGTCGGCGTGGTCGGCGGCGGTCAGCTTCTTGCCGTCGAACTCGCGCACGTTGTGCATCACATACTCGTCCACCGACTCGTAGCAGTAGAGGACCTCGAGGTTGCGGGCCTTGAATCCCTCGACGTAGGGGCCGGCCTCGATCGACTCGCGGTTCGGGCCGATCAGGTAATAGATCTCCTTCTGGTCGCCGGCGATCCGCGAGACATAGTCGGCGAGGGAGGTCGTCTTGCCCTTCTCCGTGAGCGAGGACTCGAAGCGCAGGAGCTTCAGGAGGTCGTCCTTGTGCGTGGCGTCGAGCGCGGCGCCCTCCTTGATGTAGACGCCGAACTCCTTGTAGAAGACGGCGTAGGTTTCCGGGCGGTTCTTCGCCTCGTCGTCGAGCAGCTTGAGGAAGCGCCGGGTGATGACCTTGGCCAGCTTGTCCACCAGGGCGCGGTCCTGCATCGTCTCGCGCGAGATGTTCAGCGGCAGGTCCTCGCTGTCCACGACGCCCTTCAGGAAACGGAGCCACTCGGGCAGCAGGTTCTTGGGCTTCGGGTCGATGAGGACCTTCCGGCAGTAGAGCGCCACCGCGGGCTCGGCCCGGGCGAGCCCGAGCTTCTCGGGATTCTCCTTCGGGACGAAGAGCAGGGCGTTGATCGCGATCGGCGCGTCGGCGCTGAAGTGCAGGCGCAGGAGGGGCTCGTCGAAGGCGTGGGCCTGGAACTTGTAGAAGGCGGTGTACTCCTCCTCCGTGATCTCGCTCTTGCTGCGCAGCCAGAGGGCCTGGACCGTGTTGACGCGCTTGCCGTTCAGGTTGATCGGGAAGGAGACAAAGGCGCTGTAGCGCTCGAGGATCTCCCGGATCCGCCACTCCTGGCTGAACTCCGAGCACTCGTCCTTCAGCTCGATCACGATCTTGGAGCCGCGGCGCTCCCCGGAGATTTCCTCGATCTCGTAGCTGCCGGAGCCGTCGCTTGTCCATACCTGGCCGGGCTCGGCGGCGCGCCAGGAGTGGGAGTAAACCTTGACGACCTTGGCCACCATGAACGCGGCGTAGAACCCGACGCCGAACTGGCCGATGAGGGCGGTGTTCTTCTTCTCGCCCTCGCCGAGGGCCTTCAGGAAGGCCTTCGAGCCGGAGTGCGCGATCGTGCCCAGGTTCTCGATCAGCTCCGCCCGGTTCATCCCGATTCCGAAGTCCTGGAAGGTGATCGTCTTTGCCTTGTCGTCGGTCGTGATGTTGATCTCCAGCTCGAGCCGGTCGTCAAAGATCTCCTTCTCGGTGATCTGGACATGGCGCAGCTTCTCGAGCGCGTCCGACGCGTTCGATACCAGCTCGCGCACGAAGATCTCCTTCTCCGTGTAAAGGGAGTGGATGACGATATCGAGCAGCTGCTTGATCTCGGCCTGGAATTCGAATTTTTGCGGTGTGGTTTCAGACATGGTCTTATGAAAGTTGAATGGGGAGGGGAAAATCTTAGCAGAACTGCAAAAAAGGCAATAGGGGGGTGAAATAGGCAGAAACCGCACTTCAGAAACCTGAGACCTGAGACCTGAAACCTGAAAATAGACCCTGGGATGCCTGAGAGAGGGGGGCCAAGTCCTATGGTTTCGGTCCGGTGTTTCAGGTTTCAGGTCTCAGGTCTCAGGTTTCTGCCGCATGCGCCTTCCGGGCGGTCATTCAGGCGCCAGGTTTTTGTTCGCGCAGAAACCCATCGTCGGCGCTGTCCCGCTGACTTTCCGCAAGCGCCCGAAAAAGAAGGCGCATGTCGCGTATCATCCCCCAGGTCAGCCAGACGATGACCACCGTCCCGATGAGCAGGGGCAGCAGGATGACGTAGAACCACCAGAAGCCCGACCAGGTTGACAGCGACCAGCGATGGACCGCGAGGTTCCAGATCGTGCCGCCGCCCAGGACGATGAAGGAGGCCACCGACCAGAAGTACAGGCTGCCGGAAATCCACTTGTCCCCGCGGGTGAAGTGCTTGTCCCACCCGAGGGCGCGGGACAGCCAGTGGAGCTTCCCCGGCTCCCGCACGATCGCATCCTGGACCTCGCGGACCGCGTAGGGCCCGCGGTGCAGGAGGCGCTCCATGTTGAAGGGCTGCCTGCAGGTGAGGAGCGAGAGGATGATGTAGGATGCGATCGCCAGCGCCACGGAAACGAAGGCGATCTCAATGCCGGTCATGACGTGGCCCCAGGGCAGGGTGATGAACCCCAGCCACCGGGCCCGGCCGGCCGCATCGCCCG
The DNA here is from genome assembly GCA_903891325.1 of uncultured Opitutaceae bacterium. GTDB lineage: Bacteria > Verrucomicrobiota > Verrucomicrobiia > Opitutales > Opitutaceae > Palsa-1447. The sequence goes on along the minus strand of CAITEC010000070.1, from coordinate 6,273 downwards.
CCCGTTCACAGTGGGCTGCCATCTGCTGGATTCCCATTCCAAGGATCGGCGTCACGGCGCCGATGATCATGGCCGCCCATGCGCCGGCCGTGGTGCCCCGCTTCCAGTAGAGCCCGCCGATGATCACCGAGCCGGCGCCGCCGCCGAAGATGGCGCCGGTGATCGCGAAGAAAAGCGCGATGGCGGCGGTTTGCTTGAAAAGCAGGCTGAAGAAAAAGGCGAAGACGGCCACGCCCGTGATCGCGCAGCGCAGGAGCCGGATGTGCTGGCGGGGCGTGAAGGGCTTCCTCCGGAAGGGCATGACGACGTCCTGGACGAAGATGCTGCCCCAGGAGTGCATGTAGGAGCCGTCGCCGGAGAGCATGGCAAAGAACATGATCGCCGCGAAGCAGCCCTTGATCCCGATCGGGAGGATGTGGCCGAGGGCGACCGGCAGAAGCATCTGCGAGCGGATCTGGGGCTGGTCGATCCGGTTCACCGCCGCGATGATCCCGCTGGCCTGGGCTGTGGTGTCCGGGGACCGGAGGACGGTGAGGGCGCACAGGCCGAGGAGCGTGATCATCAGGATCCGGGCGAAGGTCCGCCAGTTGCTCAGGATGTTCCCCATCTTCGCCTCGTGCGGGTTGGCCGCCGAGCAGTTGAACCCCTGGTTGCCCTGCCACGCCATGTAGGAGTAGGCCGCGAGGAAGGCGTTGATCAGGGCAAACCAGATGTTGAAGTCCGCGGTCGAGCCCGGGGAGTCGAAGGGATCCACCAGCCAGTTTCCCCTTGAACCGGGCGGGGTGCCGAAGACCGGATGGCCGCCGGAGTCGAGGAGGCCGATGGCGTGGCCCTGGGAGGTGAGGGCGGCGAAGACGTGGTGCCAGTCAAACATCACGAGCAGCGCCACCGCGACAATGATGTAGAAGACACCCGAGATGAGCCCCTCGATCGCGTCGCTCACCATGATCGTGAGCTGCCCGCCCATCAGCGTGGGCGCGAGCGCCATGCCCAGGAACAGCGGCATCACCAGCCCGAAGGTCGGGCAGGCGTGCCCGGCGATCCACACGGACTGCGGCAACCCGATGAAGTTGACGAAGAACCGGGCGCTCACCGCCGGGAAGATCGCGAAGTTGATCAGCCCGGAGAGGAAGCAGAGCGAGCCGGCCAGGATCCGGAAACGCCGGGAGTAGCGGATCTCGAAGAGCTGCGCGAGGGTCATGGCGCGGGTCTCGCGGTAGCGGTAGATGACGAAGCCGGAAATGGCCAGCAGCAGCATGATCGCGCCGTATTGCCCCAGCACGATCTCCCACCAGCGGAAGGTCAGGCCGGCGCGGGCCATCATCTCGAACTGAAGGACCGCGGTGATGCAGCCGTAGTAGGCCGCGCCGAACGAGGTCGCCACCAGGTAGCGCCCGGCCGCCCGCCCGGCGGTCAGGAAATCGGCCACCGAGCGCATGTGCCGCTGCGTCCGCCACGAAATGGCGATGATGATCGCCATCGGCACCGCGATGATGGCCCAGTCGAGCCAGCTCATGCGCGCGCGGGTCTCATCCGGGATTTCAACCGCCTAGGTAGGTCGCCTTGAGCTGCGGATTGGCCCGCAGCTCGGAACTGGGGCCCTCCATCGCGACGCGCCCGGTCTCCAGGACGTAGGCGTAGCTGCTGACCTCGAGCGCGAGGTTCGCGTTCTGCTCGACAAGCAGGATCGTGATCCCGTGGTCCCGGTTGATCTCGACGATCTTCTCGAAGATGGTGCCGATCAGCCGCGGGGCGATCCCAAGCGATGGCTCGTCGAGCATCAGGAAGCGTGGCTTGCCCATCAGCGCCCGCCCGATCGCCAGCATCTGCTGCTCGCCGCCGGAAAGCGTGCCGGCGGTCTGGCGGAAACGCTCCTTGAGCCGGGGGAAGATGCTGAAGACGTAGTCGCGGGTCCGGGCGATTTCCGCCGAGTCGTTCTGCAGGTAGGCGCCCATCGCGAGGTTCTCCTCAACCGTCAGGTTGGAGAAGATCAGCCGGCCCTCGGGCACGTGGCAGAGGCCCCGGGCGACGATCCGGTGCGCCGGCAGGGCGCCGATGTCCTGGTCCAGGAAGCGGATTGCGCCGCCGGTCGCGCGCAGCAGGCCGGAGATCGTCCGCAGCGTGGTGGTCTTCCCGGCCCCGTTGCCCCCGATCAGCGTGACAATCGCCCCGGCCTTCACACGAAGCGACACGCCGCCCAGGGCCTTGATGGCCCCGTATGAGACATGGAGATCGTCAACCTGGAGCATGGCGGCGCGGGTTCAGTGGTGTACCGCCTCGCCGAGATAGGCCTCGATCACCTTGGGATCGCGCTGGACCTCGGCGGGGCTGCCCTCGGCGATCTTCAGGCCGTAGTCGAGCACGGCGATCCGCTCGCACACGCCCATGACGACGCGCATCGAGTGCTCGACGAGGAGAATGGAGAGGTTGAACTGCTTGCGGACCTGCTGGATCAGCCGGATGAGCTCGATCTTCTCCGCGGGATTCATCCCGGCGGCCGGCTCGTCGAGCAGGAGGAGCTTCGGCCGCGTCGCCAGCGCGCGCACGATCTCCAGCCGCCGCTGCTCGCCATAGGCGAGGCTGCCGGAGGGGGCGTCGCGAAACCGGGCCAGGTTGAAAAGGTCGAGGAGCGCGTCGACCCGCCGGTAGACATCCGCCTCGTCGTCCTCGAAGGCGCCCGCGCGCAGGAGCGTCTGCAGGACGCCGGTCCCGCGGTGGAGGTTGCACGCCGCGCGGACGTTGTCGAAGACCGAGAGGCGGCGGAACAGCCTGATGTTCTGGAAGGTCCGGGCTATCCCCCGGGCGACGATCTCGTCCACCCGAAGTCCCGCGAGATTCCTCCCCTCGAAGGACACCGACCCGTCGGTCGGCTGGTACACCCCGGTCACGAGGTTGAAGACCGTCGTCTTGCCCGCGCCGTTGGGCCCGATCAGGCCGACCAACTCGCCCTCGCCGACCGTCAGGTCCACGGCATTGACGGCCGTGAGCCCGCCGAAGCGGATGGTCGCCCGATCCAGCTGCAGGAGCGGCCGGGCGGCGGGGGCGGGGGCTGCGGGCTGGGGATCCACGGTCGGGTCGTCAGCCGCGGGCCGCCGGGTTGCGGCGGTGGAAGTTGAAGAGGCCCTGCGGCCGGGAGATCATGAGCGCGATGAGGATCAGCGAGTAGATGATCATCCGGTAGTCGGCGATCGGGCGCAGGAGCTCGGGCAGCAGCGTGAGCAGGACGGCGCCCAGGATGACGCCCATCGTGTTCCCCATGCCCCCGAGGATGACCATGACGACGATCTCGATGCTCTTCGTGAAGTCGAAGCCCGCCGGGGCGATCGCCTGCTTGAAATGGGCGTAGAGCCCGCCGGCGATCCCGGCGAAGAAGGCGCCGACCACGAAGGCGACGATCTTGTAGCGGGTCGTGTTCAGGCCGACCGCCTCCGCCGCGATCTCGTCGTCGTGGGTCGCGATGAAGCCGCGGCCATAGGTCGAGTGCACCAGGCAGAGGACCGTGAAGATCGCGACGGCGGCGAAGGAGACCACCCAGGAAATCGTCGTGTAGGCGGGGATCCCGTTGAGGCCCAGGGCGCCGCCCAGGGCGCCGACATTCTGGAAGATGACCCGGATGATCTCGCCAAAGCCGAGCGTGACGATCGCAAGGTAGTCGCCCTTCAGCCGCAGGGAGGGGACGCCCACAAGCAGCCCGGCGAGGGCGGCGCACAGGCCGCCGCAGAGCAGGGCGGCGAGGAAGAGCGATCCCTGACCGAGCGCGGACCCTCCGGACGGGCCGAGAAGCCCCGGGCCGGCGAAGAGCGTGATCGCCGCCGCGCAGTAGGCGCCGACCGACATGAAGCCCGCGTGCCCGAGCGAGAACTGGCCCGTGTACCCGTTCACGAGGTTGAGCGAGACCGCGAGGATCACGTTGATCCCGATCCCGGTCAGGACATCGAGGAAGTAGGGATCGATCCTGTCCGAGACGGCACCGATCCCCGCGGCGAGCAGGAGGGCGCCCGCGAGGGCGAGGAGCGGCTTGGGGAGCATCTTCACACCTTCTCGACGCCGGATTTCCCCAGGAGGCCGGCCGGCCGGAAGAGGAGGATGACGATCAGGATGCCGAAGGCGATCGCGTCCTTGCCGGTGGACCAGGGGCTCCCGGCGACGAAGGTCTCGACGACACCCAGGATCAGGCCCCCGAGGGCGGCGCCGGGAATGCTCCCGATCCCGCCGAGGACCGCGGCGACGAAGGCCTTGAGCCCGGGCATGACGCCCATGAGGGGGTCAATGGACGGGTAGTTGAGCGCATACAGGATCCCGCCGGCGGCGGCCAGTGCCGAGCCGAGCCCGAAGGTGAAGGAGATGACCACGTCGTTGTTGATCCCGACGAGCTGGGCCGCGCGGGGATTGAGCGACACCGCCCGCATGGCCGTGCCGATCTTCGTGCGGAAGACGACGAGCTGGAGCGCCACCATCAGCAGGAAGGTGACCCCGATGACGGCGAGCTGGTTGCTCGAGATCGTGATCGCGCCGCCGAAGGTGAACTCCCGCACCGGGAAGATCGCCGGGAAGCGCCGCGGCGCCGCGCCGAAGAACTTCTGCCCGCTGTACTCGAGAAAGAGCGACACGCCGATCGCGGTGATCAGGACATTGAGGGTCGGCGCCCCGCGCAGGGGACGGTAGGCGAGCCGCTCGATCGTCATCCCGAGGAGCGCGCAGCCGAGCATCGCGGAACCCAGGACGATGAAGCCCCCCAGGAAGGTGCCGGGGTGCGTGTACCGCGCCACGTTCAGCCCGATGAAGGCGCCGGCCATGAAGACGTCCGAGTGCGCGAAATTGATGAAGCGCAGGATCCCGTAGACCATCGTGTAGCCGATGGCGATCAGCGCGTAGATCGCCCCCAGGGACAAACCGTTCAGGAGCTGCTGGAGAAATTCGTACATCGAGGGCCGGGGGGAGCCCTCAGGGGGCGACGCTCTCGACGAACTTGAAGTGGCCGTCCTTGACCGTGATGATGACGGCCGCCTTCGTGGCGTTGCGATCCGGGTCCATCGTGATCGAGCCGGTGACGCCGCGATAGCCCCGGGTGGCTGCCAGGGCGTCCCTCAGGGCGGCGGGCTCGGTCGTGCCGGCCCGCTTGACCGCGTCGGCCAGCATCGCCGCCGAGTCGTAGCCCAGGGCGGCCATGCCGTCGGGCGTCTCGCCGTTGAACCGGGCGCGGAACTTGTCGACGAAGCCCTTCACCACCGGCGCGGTGTTCTCAGGCGAGAAGTGGGTGGAGTAGTAGCAGCCCTCGACCGCCGTCCCGCCGATCTGGATCAGCTCGGGCGCCTCCCAGCCGTCGCCCCCGAAGATCGGCACAGGCAGGCCGAGGTTGCGGGCCTGGATGCAGACCAGCGCCGCCTCCGTGTAATAGCCCGGCACGAAGATCCCGTCCGCGCCGGACGCCTTGATCGCCGTCAGCTGGGCGTTGAAGTCCTTGTCGCCCTCGCTGTACTTCTGCTCGACGGGGATTTCGCCGCCGTCGGCGGTGAAGCGCTCCTTGAAGTACTTGGCCAGCCCGACGCTGTACGCGGAGGAGACGGAGGTCAGGACGGCGACCTTGTGCAGCCCGAGACGGTTCTTCGCGAACTTGGCCATGACGGCACCCTGGAACGGATCGATGAAGCAGACGCGAAACACGTAGGGGCCGACCGCGGTGACCGCCGGGTTGGTCGCGGCCGGCGAAATCATCGGGATGCGGTCGGACTGGCAGATGGGTGCGGCCTCCAGGGAGCGCGAGGAAGTCGCCTCGCCGAGGACGGCGATCACCTTGTCGCGGGAGATGAGCTTCTTGACGATGGTGGCCGGCTGGCCCTGCGTCGACGCATCGTCCTCCGTGCGAAGCTCCAGCTTCTTGCCCAGGAGCCCGCCGCCGGCGTTCAGCTCCTCGATGGCCAGGAGGGTTCCCTTGTGGCAGGACTGCCCGAAGGCGGCCTCCTTGCCGGTGAGCGAGGCATACTCGCCGACGCGAATCACGCTGTCATCCTGCTTTTGGCAGCCCGCGAGGGCCAGGAAGGCTGCGGCGGACAGGATCGTACCGGCTCGTTTGATATCCATGTGCGTTGGGAGACTGGGAGGGCGGAGGAAGGGTGTAAAGACTTGCCGAAACCTGAGACCTGAGACCGGAAACCTGAAGTTCGGAACTTCGCAGTTTGGCGTCTGGTCGCAGGTTCCATGCCTCCGACTCAGGTTTCAGGTCTCCGGTCTCAGGTTTCCGCAAAGGCGGCGGGGGCGGGGAAGCAATGGGTT
>CAITEC010000069.1 GCA_903891325.1 uncultured Opitutaceae bacterium | reverse complement strand
TCACTGCTCACCGACCGGCTTAAGCGGAGCGGGCCGCTCACGCTGATATCCGGCGACCTGCTGCCGGGCACAAAGATGGACAATCTCCACGTCCTCTACGAAGCCGTGAAGGAATTCGGTGCCGTCGGCTAGTTCTCAGTAACGCCTGGATAGTCGAGGTAGTGGAATCCGAGAACGGTGGTTTGCCATGCACCGCCGTCAAACTTAGGAAAGGCGTTCAGAAACGAACCCTTTATCGAACACCAATCGTCGCGGCTAACACTCCTTAAACGCCGCGAAGGCCACGCGTTGCCTTGAGCTCGACTTTCCCTGCGCAGCGTGAAAGAGGTCGATGTAGATCAACTCAACGCGTACATTAAATGCAGGATATTTTTGATGGCTTGGCGATAGTGGCTGTGATCACGGTGATCTGCTTGGTGTACTACTGGCAGTATTCGCGATCACGCGGGCTTGTGTGGCAGTGGGCAGAACAGAACGGATATGAAGTGTTGGCATGTGACTGTCGCTACTTGCGTAAGGGCCCGTTCGTATGGACGAGCTCGAAAGGGCAGACCGTCTATTTTGTGACTAATCGCGATCGCGATAAGCAAGTTAGGTCCGGATGGGTTCGATGCGGTGGGTTTGTATTAGGACCATTGTCGACTAGAACGGAGGTTCGGTGGGAGAGTTGACAGGAGGATGCCGCACACCAATCGCTCAATTGTTCTAAGACCCATGGGTAGGGTGTCATCTCTCAACTCCCAACAGATGGCGCGAGGCCGGCTGGGAAACAAGTTGGCTGCTGATGATCGCAGAAGATTGTTGAGAGTTGAGACATGGCCCCTTGATTTGCTGGTTGGCACTTATGTTACGGAGGCTCGTTCTGATGGACCGGTGCTTGCGCCGCCACTTGGTGCCAGACATAAATGGATAATACTATCCATAGTGCTTGTAGGTGGCCTTTTGGCCTGGGGTGGTTCTCGGCTTGCACGCAGCGAGTTGTTTGCGGGCATGCTGACCGTGATTGAGAAAATCGAAGCGGATGACCGGGTGTCCGCCGCCACGGCAATGGTCGGTTCCAATTGGAGCAATCTCAATGGCGTCAGCCAAACAACAACCAATTACACGGTCACCGTGACCATGAGGGTGCGGCCCGAAAACTACGAACGCACGGCGAAGGAGATAGCGGATACCGTCTTGGCGGCTGATCCGAGGGCGAAATCCAAGGATATGCTCTCAATTACAATTAGGTACGGCTATGATATCGGAATAGCACGGGTCTCAACGGAGAAGCGGTTCAGTCATTCGCCAGCTCAATGGCTGGACCGGTGACGGCAATCAGGAGAGCAGTCAGTCATAGAGGATCAAGCCGAAAGGGTTGACGTAAGCTGCGATTTGAAAAAGGGCCAATTAACGCGTACTGTTCGGCAAGAAGCGGCGCGCAGGAATGGTGTTTTTCGATTATTTTTGGGGTGCACCCCATGACTACCCGGGCAAAATTCCCCCAGGCCAGCCCGCCCCCCGGCCTTCCGGGCGGCGTGCCGCGCAAGTGGCTGTGGCACTATGGGACGCTGCTGAGGCTGCGCGACCTGCTGAAAAGCGACGAGCTCTCAAGGTACACCGAGGTGGGCTCGCCGCCGGACTCGCCGGGCGCGGATTTCGCCGAGAAGGGCGCCGATGAGTTCGACCACCAGACCGCGCTGAAGCGACTTGCGGTCGACGAGTCGGCGGTGCGGGAGGTTGTTGCGGCGCTCGATCGCATCCTCAATGGAACCTACGGGGCCTGCGAGGTCACAGGATCGCCGATTCCGCCGGAGCGGCTGAGAGCGGTGCCGTGGTGCCGCCATCTTCGGGAGGTGGCGGAGCGGATTGAGAAAGCGGCGGCCGCGGGGCCATCATCGGGCGCGTCCCTGCGCCCACAATCAGGAGCGAAGCCAGCGAGCTGAGCGGCATGAGGACCGCCGCGAGCAGCGGCGTGATCGTTCCGGCCGCGGCGAACCCGGCGGCGAGCACGTTGTAGGTGATCGAGAAGCCGATGACGGCGGACTGCGTCCGGCGGCGGGCGCGATTGACCAGCAGCAGCTCGCGAACGCCCTCCACTCCGCGCCTGAGGTAGTAGAAGTCGGCCTTCGCCTCCAGTATCCCCCGGTGGACGAGCGGGGTTCCCCGGCAATGGGCCCGGTCGAAGGCCAGGCTGTCGTTCGCGCCGTCGCCAAGCATCAGCGTGTCGTTGCGGTCGTTCTGCCCGATCCAGTCGGCCTTTTCCTGGGCGGTCCGCCCCCCGATCGCATGGGCGGGGGACAGGCCGACGCCCGCGGCGAGTGCCGCCACCTTTGCGGGATCGTCGCCGCTGAGGATGAAGACGGAGTAGCCGAGCCGGGTGAGCTCGTGAAGCTCCACGGCGGCGTTCGGCCGGGGCGCGTCGAGGAAGTGGAAGCAGGCGGCGGGTACGCCGTCCCGCGCGAGGACGGTCCCCGGTCCCGGCGGGCCGCTGTCGGACCATCCCGCCCGACCGAGGGACCAGGGCCCCATTCGGACGCCCAATCCGGGAAACTCCGCCACGTCCCCGGCGGCCGGCTCCACCGGGGCGGTCGCGACCAGCGCCTCCCAGAGGCACTGGCTCACCGGGTGCAGGCTGTCGCGGACGAGCGCGGCCAGGGCGGCGCGTTCCCCGGCGTCCAGGGCCTCGAGCGCCGCGGGATTGCGCAGGACGGGGGACTCGAGTGTCAGCGTGCCGGTCTTGTCGAAGACGATCTTGCGCACGGAGCCCAGCCGCTGCCAGAGCCCCGGCTCGCGGACGAAGACGCCGCGGCCGCGGGCCGCGCTTGTCGCCGCCTCCTCGACGAGCGGCACGGCGAGCCCGATCGCGCAGGGGCAGGAGACGACCAGCACGGCGATGGCGGCGGTGCCCGCGCGGACGAGGCCCCGGCCGGCCAGGAGCCAGCCGGCGGCCGTCAGGACCGAGGCGGCGAGTATTCCGACCACGTATGCGCCGACGATCCGCTCCATCGACGCGGAGCGCGACTCCCGCCGCGGGCCCGCCTCCAGGATCCGGGCGAGGAAGGACTCCGGCCACGCCTGGAGCGTCCGCAGCCGGCAGCCCGCCCTCCCCACGTTGACCGCGCCTGCCGGGATCCTCGAGCCGGTGCGGCTGAGCCTCGGGTCGGCCTCCCCGTTGATGGAGGCGAGCGAGAAGAGTCCCGTGTCGCCCTCGAGCAGCCCGTCCACCGGGACCGTCTGTCCCGGATCGATCTCGATGGATTGGCCGGACTGGAGGTTATCGCGGGGGACAGCCCCGCCGCCGGCGAGCCTCACCCGGGGCGGCAGGGGCTGGTGGCGGAGGAGCCGGCGCCGGTTCCGCTCCACGGCCCGGACCTGCGCCCACCGACCCGTCAGCATGAGGAGGGTGAAGGTGGCGACAAAGTCGAAGTAGAGGAGCCGCTCGTGGCCGGACAGCCAGCCGTACAGCGAGCCCGCATAGGCCCCGGCGATTCCCAGCGCGATCGGAAGGTCGATGTGCGCGATCCCGGCCCGCAGCGCGGCTGCCGCCCGCGAGAAGAAGTAGCTGCCGCCCACCAGGACGCTGAGCGTGGCGAAGGTGAGCGCGAGAAGCCGAAAGAGGCCCGCGAATGCGAAGTCCGCGCGCATGCCAAAGTAGGCCGGGAGCGTGAAGAGCATCACGTTGAGCGCGAAGGCGGCGCACAGCCCGATCCGGCGGGCGAGGCCGGTGCTCTCGAGCCGCTCGGGCTTGATCCCGGCCGGACCCACCAGGTAGCCGAAGGCCTGGAGGCGCCGCGCCCAGCCGCCCGCGTCGAAGGCGCCGCAGCGCCAGCCCACCTGCAGGGAGCCGGTCGGGGCGTCCACCGTGATCGACCGGACTCCGGGCAATTGCGTGGTGACCCGCTCGATCAGCCAGACGCAGCCCGCGCAGGAGATGCCCTGGACATCGAGCTCAAGGGTGGCGGTGCCATCCCGGGATGCTGCCTCCGCCCCGGCCAGGAGCTCCGCCAGCCAGGCGGTGTCGCGCGGCTGGAAGACCGCGGAGTCGGCGGGCGCGGTGACTGAATCCTTGATCCGGTAGTAGGCGTCGTAACCCTGCTCGGTGATCAGCCGGTGCACGTAGGCGCAGCCCGGGCAGCAAAACCCGGCGGCCGCGGCCGGTCCATCGGCGACGGGGGAGCCGCAGTGCCTGCAGGTTGGCCTTACTGGCACAGCCATGATGCGGTTGCCCCGCCCGCGGACAGGCCCATCCCGGCGCGCAGGGCGGCGGCTGTGGCGGCGACGAGGGCGAGGCCGATGCGGACCCGGGCCAGCCAGACCGGCGAGAGCCGGCCCTGGTAGCGCGCGAGCTGGCTCTGGGCGAACCAGAGGAGGGGAAGGGTGCCGAGCCCGAAGGCGAGCATCTGTTCCGCGCCGTGGATCGCCGATCCGGAGAGAAGCGCGATCCCGAAGAAGAAGTAGAGCGGCCCGCAGGGGAGGAGGGGAGTGGCGAAACCGAGCGCTGCCGCCGCGGCGATCGGAGACCGGCGGCCGAGCCGGGTGGAAAGGGCGAAGACGCCCCGGGCCATCCCCAGTGGCCGCGCCCAGCGGCGGTCCCAGCCCAGCGCGAGCCCGAGGAAGAAGATGACCGCCAGGAAGGGCGCGTAGCGCAGGACGGCCGCCGGCATCCAGGAGAGCGGCATCCGGCCGAGCCCGCCGGCGAGCGCGCCCAGGAGGGTGTAGCCGGTGAGCCGGGCCGCCTGGTAGGAACCGGCCACCGTCGAGGCGTCGCCGGACGTCGAGGGCGGCGGCAGGACCGCGCACGCGAGCGGGCCGCACATCCCGGCACAGTGGAGGCTCGTCACCGCTCCGGCGACAAAGGCGGCCCCGGGCGTGAGCAGGAGGGATGGGGACATGGGCTAACCTTTTCCGCCAGCCAGGGGAACCTCGCGGACCGGGTGCCGGCCGGCGAAGAGGATCGTCCCGGTCCACGCCGCGACGTGCAGCGCGATCGCGGCGGCGATCCACCAGGCCGGCGAAATCCGCCGGCGCCGCGTTGGTTCGGCCGCCCTCATGGATAGCTTCCCGCGGTGGCCGGGCCGAGGAATTCCAGGGAGAGGCCGACATCGACCCCCTCCGCGGGGTCCGCTGCGTGGACCCGGAAGGCGAAGGGCCCCTGGTAGGTTGAGCGGGACTGCTCGATGATCAGCGGCCTCAGCTCCTCGCCCATCGGAGGCACCTCGATCGCATCCTCCACGCCGCGCGCGGAGGCGCCGGGGCGCAGGCCCGACACGTCCAGCCGGACGGTGGCCGGGCTGTTCTGTTTGTTCACCAGGCGGACCAGGTACTGGTTTCGCACGATTCCCTGATCGAGATAATAGGGGGCACCGGTCAAGCGGATTGCGGTGAGCAGGACGGGGTGGATGCTGAGGACGCCCCAGGTGGCGGCGGTCGCCCCAAAGAGGAGCAGGACGCTGTAGATCGCGAGCCGGGGCCGCCAGATCCGCTTCGGCTTGCGCGCGAGGCCGGCCAGGGAGTCGTAGCGCACCAGCCCGGGCGGGCGCCCGGTGTGGGCCATCACCTCGTCGCAGGCATCCACGCAGGCGGCGCAGCCGATGCACTCCATCTGGAGGCCCTGGCGGATGTCGATGCCCGTCGGGCAGACCCGCACGCAGCGGTCGCAGGCAATGCAGTCGCCGGCGGCGTGCGCGCCCGCCGGACCGCGCGGCTCGCCGCGCGCCGCGTCGTAGCCGATGATCAGCGTGTGGTCGTCGGTGAGGACGGACTGGAGGCGCCCGTAGGGGCAGATGATGATGCAGAGCTGCTCGCGGAACCAGGCGAAGTTGAAATAGACCACGCCCGTGGCCAGGGCGATGAAGACGAAGGCCGCCCAGTGCCGGCCGGGCGCCCCGGTCATCATGGCCCAGAGGGCCGGGATCGAGACGTAGTAGGCGAGGAAGAGGTGCGCGATTCCCAGGGAGACGACGATGTAGGCGGCGTGCTTGACCGCGGCGCGGGCGATCTTCCCGGGCCCCCAGGGGGCGTCAGCCAGCGTCCGGCGCTGGACGCCGTCGCCCTCGACCCAGCGCTCGATCCGCCGGTAGACATGGTCGAGGAAAACCGTCTGGGGGCAGGCCCAGCCGCACCAGAGCCGGCCGAAGAGCGCGGTGACGATGAACAGGAGGAAGCCCAGGCCGGTGATCAGGAAGAAGAGCAGCCAGATGTCCTGGGCCGCCAGGGTCAGGCCGAAGAGGTGGAAGCGCCGCGCGGCGACGTCCAGGAAGACGGCGGGATAGCCGCCGACGGGAATCCAGGGGAGCAGCGCGTAGACCGCGATCAGCAGCAGCGCGGAAATGCGCCGCGCCAGGGAGAAGCGGCCGCGGACGTCGGCCGGATAGAGAAAGCGCCGCGAGCCGTCTTCGCGGATCGTGGTGACGGTATCACGGTTGGGGTGATGCGCCGGCGGCACGGCTACTTGCTGCCCGGGGGAAGCGTCGCGGCATCGATGATCGGCTCACCTTCCTGGTGGTGGCTGAGGACGTAGGCGACGGCTTCGGTGATTCTCCTGGGCCCGAGGATGGGTCCCCAGGTCGGCATGCCCTTGGCGGGCACGCCCTGGGTCACGGTATGGTACAGGTCGATCGGATGCCCGCCGTGGATCCATATCCGCACGGTGAGGTCGGGGCCGATCGCCAGCTTGTTCTCGCTGCGGCCCCGCAGGCTGGCCAGGTGGCAGGGCGTGCAGTTGGCCTCGAAGGTCTTCCTTCCCGAGGCGACGATGACCGGGTTGCGGCTCATCGCCCAGAGGCTCGCGTTGTCGAGGTGTGAGGAGGCCATGGCGGCCAGCTTGGCGGCCTCGACCTGGACCAGCTCGGCCTGGATCCGGTGCCGGTCGTCCGGGCCCTCGTGGAACCACTGGTAGTAGCTCCAGTAGCAGAGCCAGAAGACCACGGCCCCGTAGAGGGTGAACAGCCACCAGTTCGGAAGCCGGTGGTTGAATTCCTGGATCCCGTCGAAGGTGTGGGGACGGATGTCCGTGTCAGAGGGGTGGGTTTTCTTCGGATCGGTCATGGCTGGGGGACGCCGGGGTGGCTGTGTCGAAGGGAAGGCGGGACAGGCGGTCGGACTGCGATGACTTCATCCGGACTCCCCGCCACGCGGCCGAGACGAAGATCGTCGCCGCAAAGACGAAGGCCAGGACCGTGCAGACGGCCTCGGGATTTCCGGTGATGATGCGTTGAAACATGGCCGGTTCAGTCCCCGATGCGGTTGGGGTCGGGCGCGCGGCCGGGAACGATTTCGAACTTCCCGAGGTGCTGCAGGTAGGCGATCAGGGCGATCACCTCGCGGTCCGGCGGGGTCGGCGCCCCGGCCTTCGCCAGGTCGTCGGCGACCTGCGCGGCCTGGCGGTGCGCGGAGGCGAGGATCTCCTCGGCCGACATGGGCGGATAGGGCACGCCGAGCTGGCGTTGAACGTCGATCCGGCGCGCAAGATTGGAGAGATCCAGCTTGTCCGCGAGCAGCCAGTGGAAGCTGGGCATGTTCGAGCCCGGCGAGATCGCGCGCGGGTCGTCGAGGTGCCGCAGGTGCCAGACGTTCGGGTACTTTCCGCCGACGCGGGCAAGGTCGGGCCCGTTGCGCTTGGAGCCCCACTCGAAGGGATGGTCGTAGATGGATTCGCCGAGCCGCGAGTAGTCCCCGTAGCGCAGCACATCGGGCATGAGCGTGCGGATCATCTGCGAGTGGCAGAGGTAGCAGCCGTTGCTCACGTACAGGTCGAAGCCGGACAGCTCGAGCGGTGTGTACGGGATCTGGCGCCTGTCCTCGACGTTCATCGCCTGGTTGGCGACGACCGTCGGGATGATCTGGATCAGCCCGCCGGCGACCACGGCCACGAAGGTCAGGACGGTGAAGGGGAGCGCGGTCACGAGCAATCGGTCGTACCAGGCCGCCCAGGACTTGCCCCGCGACTCCATGTGCGCGTAGGCGAGGGCGAAGCAGACGAGGGCTCCGACCAGCCCGCAGATCTTCAGGACGTCGCCGCCGAACATCCAGGCGCAGAGGAATCCGCCGCCGATCAGCGAGAAGAGCACCGGCGGGTTGATGAAGGTCCCGACCAGGCCGAGGGGCTTGATCTCGGGTTTCTCGTCCGCGGACGGGGCGATCACCTCGATCGTGCCATTGACGGCCTGGGCTCCCCGGACCGTCCGGATCGCATTGTAGGCCATCAGGAACCACCCGGTCAGGTAGAGCGCCCCGCCAATGACGCGCATGAGCATCATCGGCCGGATCGCGTTCACCGTGTCCAGGAAGTTCGGGTAGGCCAGGGCTGTCCCGTTGTCGACCGTCGCGTTGAGCATCACCCCCTGGGTGATCCCGCTGGTCCACATGGCGCCGACGTAGAGAAGGATGCCGACCAGCCCGATCCAGAAGTGCGCATTGGCGAGCGCGACGGAGTGCAGCGGCTTGTTCCAGAGCCGGGGCAGGAGCCAGTAGATCATGCCCGCGGCCATGAACCCGTTCCAGCCCAGGGTGCCCGCGTGAACATGGGCGATGATCCAGTCGGTGTAGTGGGCGAGCGCGTTCACCGAGCGGATCGCGAGCATGGGCCCCTCGAAGGTGGCCATCCCGTAGAAGGTGACCGCCGCGGCGAAGAACTTGAGGACCGGGTCGGTGCGAACCTTGTCCCAGGCCCCGCGCAGCGTGAGCAGCCCGTTGAGCATGCCGCCCCAGGAGGGCGCCCAGAGCATCAGGGAGAAGGTCATGCCCAGGTTCTGCAGCCAGGTCGGAAGGGCGGTGTTGAGCAGGTGGTGGGGACCGGCCCAGATGTAGACAAATACCAGCGACCAGAAGTGCACCACGGAGAGCCGGTAGGAGTACACCGGGCGTTCCGCCGCCTTCGGCAGGAAGTAGTACATGATCCCGAGGATCGGCGTGGTCAGGAAGAAGGCCACGGCGTTGTGCCCGTACCACCACTGGACGAGTGCGTCCTGCACCCCGCCGAAGACCCCGTAGCTGTGCGTCCAGCTCGTCGGGATGGCGAGGTGGTTGACGATGTAGAGCATCGCCACGGTGATGATCGTTGCGATGTAGAACCAGATCGCCACGTACAGGCTCGGCTCATTGCGGCGGGCCAGCGTCCAGAAAAAGTTCACCGCGAAGACCACCCACACGATCACGACCATGACGTTGATCGGCCAGATCAGCTCGGCGTACTCCTTGCCCCGGGTAAGCCCGAAGGGCAGGGTGGCGGCGGCCGAGACGATGATCGCCTGCCAGCCCCAGAAGTGCAGCTGGGAGAGGAAGTTGCTCGCCAGGCGCGCCTTCACCAGCCGTTGCGTGGAGTAGTAGACGCCGGCGAACATCATGTTGCCGACGAAGGCGAAGATCGCGGCGTTGGTGTGCAGGGGCCTGAGCCGGCTCCAGGTGAGCCAGGACGTTCCGAAGTTGAGCTGCCAGAAGTTGAGCTGCGCGGCGATGAGGACGCCCACGAGCATCGCCACGATCGCCCACACGAGGGTCGCGATCAGGAACTGACGGACGATGCCGTCGTTGAACTCGATCGTTATCTTTTTTTCTTCGTTCATCGGCTCGGTTTGGAGGGCCGGCGGATCTCATCGGCCAGGGGTTGGAGGCTGTCGCGCTCGGCTCCGCCCTTGGGGCTGCGGCTCCGCTCGCGCCAGAAAAGGACAAGAAAGGTCAGGACAAGCGCCAGGCTTATGGCGACGGTTAGGGGTATGGCGTCCATGTACTAACGCTTAGTATCGCGCAATTTGGCCAATCACGCTCCGCATCCGTTGTCCGCGAATGCGCATACTTTGCGCCTATTCCAATGGAATAGGCGTCCTCACCCCTTCATCTTCCCCAAAATCTCCCCCGCGATCCTCGCCACCATCGCCTCGATCCCGGGATCCGCCGCCGGGCCCCCCGTCCCCGGGGATGCCTCCCCGGTCGCCGCGTGGCAGGTGACCCCGGGCCGGAAGTCGCTGTTGTCGCACAGCTCGCACTCCTTCAGCTGGTCGCGCGTGTCGGGCATGCCCAGCTTCTTTCGCAGGGCGATGAGATCCCTCAGGCCCCCCTTGCTGATCTGGTGGAGGCTGCCGCCGGCGAGCTGCGAGGCGATCCACACCGTCTTGCAGTACGAGTCGACGTTTTCCATCTTCCAGTAGGCGTCCTCGACGTCCTTGCCCCAGACGATGATGCCGTGGTTCTCCATGATCACGCACTGGTGCTCGCGCCCGGCCTCCCCGACCGTGTCGGCGACCTCGGGCGTCCCGGGTGTGCGGTATTCCGCGTAGCCGATCTCGCCGAGGAAAACCTCGGCCTCGGGAATGAGGCAGGAGGGCGGCTTCACGCCGGCGACGGCGAAGGCCGTCGCGTGCGGCGGATGGGCGTGGAGGCAGGCCTTGGCGCTGGGCTGCCGCTTCATGATCGCCAGGTGGGTGAGGGCCTCGCTCGTCCGCTTGCGCGTCCCGGCGAGCTGCCGGCCGTCCAGGTCGATCAGGCAGAGCTCCGCGGGGGTCATGAATCCCTTTGAAATCAGCGTGGGGGTGCACAGCACGAGGTTGTCGCCCACCCGCACGGTGATGTTGCCCCCGTTCCCGTCGACATAGTCCTTTTCCCAGACGCGCCGCCCGATGTCGCAGATCCGCCGCTTCAGCTCGGCGATTTCCGGCGAGCGGAAGAAGGCCTCCACCTGCGCGGGGGTGACCGGGTCCGACCCGGGCGTCCACTTGAATTCCAGGTCCGGGACGATCGGCTCGTTCCCCGGCCGGGCCGGGGATGCATCCCTGGCCGCGGGCCGCCCGGGGACCGGCGAGGAGCGGCTCAGGAGCGCGTCGCGCGCCGATGGCGTGAGGATCGCGTCGGTCGGAATCGCCTGGCCCGACCGAAGGAGAGCGTCTATATCGCTGACAGTTATTATTTTGCGCACGGTAAAATGGGGTCAGGCCCGGGGGTTAGGCCCAGGGGGATGATAGAAGACCCGCTCCACGATCGCCGCGGCGTAGGCGTCGACCGGGGTGGGCCTGGAAAACGGCATCGCGGCCTCCGCGCCCTCGGTGAACCCGACGGTCTGGCCCAGGCCCGCGCCCAGCTCGTCGTAGACGACAACGGTCGCGCCCTTGGCGAGCGGGTTCATGCCGGCCCCGCCGAACTGCGGCTTGCCGAAGGGCTGGACGAGCAGGAAGCGGCCGCCGCGCAACGCCTGCTCCGTCGCGTTCAGAGTGACTTTCCCGATGACATGGCCGAGTCGCATGGCGGGGCGGCGGTTCAGATGGGGGGATCGACCACCGCGCACACCATGTTGCGGAGCGGGGAATGGGGGTCCCCGACGAGCTCGCGGGTCGCCGAGCCGTCGGTCGTGTAGACCACCCGGCTGTGGAGCGCGGCCCCGTGGGGGTCCACCGCGAGGACCGGGACGCCCTCGTCCCGCCCCGCCTCGTCGAGGGGCTGGCAGATGACCGTGCGGTAGCGGCCCATGCTCGGATGGCAGGCCGTCGCGATGATCACCCCGTCGATGCGAGCGAGTTGCATGGCCGTTCAGTAGATCCTCAGGTTGTCGACCATCACGCAGCGGCGCGTCCGCGTGAACGTCCGGGGGGTGCAGATCCCCTCGCCGGTGGTCGTGGCGATCGAGTAGTTGAGATACCCCTCCCCGCCCAGCCCGAGCCCGGCGGTGCTCGGGCCGTTCTTGACGAAGAGCGTGGTGTCGAGGGCCCGGGCCATCTGGGTCATCCGGTCCACGTTGAGCGAGTGCAGGATGGCGGAGTGCTTGTACCCGTGCTCGCTCGCCACCGCCCCGGCCACGGCCTCGTCGAAGTTCTTCACCCGGACAACCGGCAGCATCGGCATCATCTGCTCCTCGGTCACGAACGGGTGCCCGGCGTCCGTCTCGGCGAAGAGCAGCGGCGTCTCCGCGGGCACGCTTGCGCCCGCATGGCGGGCCAGGACGGCGGCGTCGGCCCCGACCAGCGCCCGGTTCAGCACCGGGTGCGAGCACCCGCCCGCATCCTTGCCCGTCGTGAACGCCGCGGCGGTGAGCCGCGCGAGCTGCTGCCCGGTGAGCTTGGCCGCGCCCGCCGTGGCCAGCTCGTTCATGAAGCGCTCCGCGAACTGCTCCAGGACGAAGACCTGCTTCTCGCCGATGCAAAGAAGGTTGTTGTCGTAGGCTGAACCCTTGATCACGTCGGCGGCGGCCTTCGCGATGTTGCCGGTGCCGTCGACCACGACCGGGGGGTTCCCCGGTCCCGCGCAGATGGCGCGCTTGCCTGACTTCATGGCGGCGGCCACGACCGCGGGCCCGCCGGTGACGCAGAGCAGGGGCACCCGCTCGTGGCGGCAGAGGGCCTCGAAGGACTGAAGGGTCGGCTCGGCGATCGTGCACACGAGGTTCTCGATCCCCAGCGCCGCCCGGATCGCCTCGTTGAACGCGCGGACGGCGAGCGCCGCGCACTTCGCCCCGCCGGGATGGGGGTTGAAGACGACCGCGTTCCCGGCGGCGACCATCGACACGACGTTCCCCGCGAGGGTGGGGATGGAGTGGGTGACCGGCGTGATCGCCGCGATTACCCCGAAGGGCGTCTGCTCCTCGAGCGTGATCCCGTGGTCGCCGGACATCCCGTAGGGGCGGAGCCACTCGATCCCGGGGACCAGCTTGACGATCTGCAGCTTCTCGACCTTGTGCTCCAGCCGCCCGATCCTTGTCTCCTCGAACTCGATCCGGCCCCAGGCGGCCGCGTTGGACTCGCAGAGCGACTTCACGATCTCCACGACCCGGGCCCGGCCGGCCATCCCGCGGTCGCGGAGCTGCAGGTAGGCCCGCTGCGCGGCCTCGCAGGCGGCGCCCGCGTCGGCGAAAACGCCATCCCTCCCATCGGCCGGCGCGGCCGGGGAGGCGCGCGTGCGCGGGGGGGGCGGAGCCGGGGAGGGCCCGGGAGCGGGCGCCGGGCCCGCGCGGCCGATGCCGCGCAGGACGTCGTCCACGACGGCGCGAAGGGTGGTTTCGTCGAGCTGGATGGGAGCGGGCATCGGATTTAGCCCGCCGCGGGCGGGTAGATCTTCCGGTTGAGGACGTCCACGGTGTCGACGATCCCGATGACGACCGCATCCACGGTGAGCGCCTTCATGCCCGCGGCCTGGCGGGCGGAGCTTCCCTGGCAGAAGAGGACGACCTCGTCCACGCCGGCCCCGAGCGAGTCAACGGCGACGATCGTGTTCACCCCGGGCCGGAACTGGCCGGGAGCCGCCTCGTCGACGACGAGCGGCCGCAGGAGGAGGAGCTTTTGGCCGGTCATGGCGGGCTCCTTCTTGGTCGCCACGACCGAGCCGATGACACGGGCGAGGAACATGGCCGTGGGGGGTTATTTCTTTGCGGCCGCCGGGGCCGGGAAGCGGGGCAGGATGGCGGCGATCTCGTCGTGCGGGTGGGGGATCACCTGCACCGAGACGACCTCGCCGACGGCCCGGGCGGCCTGCGCCCCGGCGTCGGTCGCCGCCTTCACGGCGGCGACATCGCCGAACACGACGGCGGTCACGAGCGCATTGCCGACCTGCTTGACGGGGCCGGCGAGCTGGACGTTGGCGGCCTTGAGCATCGCGTCGGCGCCGGTGATTAGGGCGGTAAGGCCGCGGGTTTCGAGAAGACCGAGTGCTTTTGACATGGGAGTTGAAGTCGGGGTTTGGATTGCGGATTGAAGGGGCTCAGCGGGCGGCGGGGGACAGGGCTGCGAGGTGATGGTGGGTCTCCCGCGCGACCACGAGCTCCTCGTTGGCGGGAATCACGAGGATCCGGGTGCGGGACTCGTCCGAGGAGAGGTCCTCCTCGAGGTGCTGGGCGGCGTTGCGGTCCGGGTCCATGATCAGGCCCATCTCCCAGAGGCCCGCGCAGACCATCTCGCGCAGCCAGGGATTGTTCTCGCCGATGCCGCCGGTGAACACGAGTGCCTCACAGCCGCCCAGCTCGAACCAGAAGGCCCCGATCCAGTGGCGGATCTGATGGATCAGCACGTCGATCGTGAGCTCGGCGCGGCGGTCGCCGGCGAGAGCGGCCGCGCGGATCTCGCGCAGGTCATTGCCCACCCCGGAGAGCCCGAGCAGCCCGCTTTCCTGGGAGAGCTGGCGCTCGATCTCGTCGAGGGTGAGGTTCAGGCGCCTGCGGATGAAGGGGATCGCGGAGGCGTCGAGGTCGCCCACGCGGTTGTTCTGCGGCAGGCCCGACTGGGCGCTGAGCCCCATGCTGTTTCCGATCGCGACCCCGTCGCTGATCCCGGTGACCGAGCTGGACCCGCCCAGGTGGCAGGAGATGACCCGCAGGGGGGCCCCCGGCACGACCTGCGGCCCGGACTGGTAGAGGTGGCGCGTGATCGCCGCGATGTCGGGCCGGCCGAGCAGCGCGGCCGAGCGCTCGGCGACGTACTTGTGGCTGGCCCCGTGGAATCCGAAGCGCCGCACCCCGGCCTCGTGCCACGCGGCGGGCACGGCGTAGCGGCGGGTGTAGTCGGACACCCACTGGTAGAACGCGGTCTCGAAGACCGCGACGAGCGGAACCCCGGGAAACTTGCGCCGGAAGCGGCGGATGCCCTCGGCGTAGACGGGGTTGTGCGCGGGCGCCAGGTCGGCGTTGGCCCGCAGCGCGGCCTCGACCGCGGTGTCCGCCGCCACGCAGCCGGTGAGCTCGCCCCCGTGCACCGCCTTGAAGCCGATCCCGTGGAGGTCGGCGGCCGTGGTGAGGTGCCCGCCGGCCAGAAGCGTCTCGACGCAGCGGTCGACCGCCGCGTCGTAGTCGGTGATGCGCTCGAGGCTCCCCCGGGCGACCAGGGTCTCGGACCCGCCCTCAAAGCGGTAAAGCCGGTACTTGAAGGAGGTCGACCCGAGGTTTGCGACGAGGATGTTCATGGCCCGCCAGGGTTGGCCGCGGGGTGTCAGGCGCCCCCGGCGGCGATCCACTTGCCGAGACCGGCCAGATCGTCGTGCGGGCGGGGGATCACCTGCACGCTGACGACCTCGCCGATCCGCTTTGCGGCCTCGGCTCCGGCCTCGATCGCGGCCTTGACCGCGGCGACGTCGCCGCGGAAGAACGCCGAGACATAGCCGCTGCCGATCGTCTCGTAGCCGGTCATCGTGACGTTCGCGGCCTTCAGCGCCGCGTCGGATGCCTCGACGAGCGCGCAAAAGCCCTTGGTTTCAATCATTCCTAAAGCCTGTTGTGCCATGGTGGGAGTGGGTTGAGGATTGGGGATGGGTGCGGGACCGGGCGCTCAGGAGAGGCCGAGCTGCCGGAGCAGGGTGTCGTGGGGCCGGGGTATCACGTGCGAGCAGACCAGCTCGCCGACGCGCTTGGCGGCCTCGGCGCCGGCCTGGACGGCCGCGTTGACGGAACCGACGTCGCCCTTGACGACGACGGCGACATAGCCGCCGCCGATCTGCACGGTCTTCACGAGCGTGACGCTGGCGGCTTTCACCATTGCGTCGCTCGCCTCGATCGTGCCGACGTAGCCGCGGGTTTCAATTAGGCCAATGGAGTCGCTCATGGTGGAATCGGGGGTTTGGAATTTCTGGGTTAAGGGATCCGGGAAGGGGTCAGGCGACCAGCTCGGCGGGCACACCTGCGCCGAGCCGACAGGCGTTCGCCTCGTCTGTGTCGAGATGCACTTCGAGCTTGAAATCGGGGTGGACGCGGGCGAGGACCCGCTCAAATGTCACGCTGCAGTCCCCCCCGATCCGAAGCCGGAGGAAGTCGCCGTTGCGCACGCCGTAAAATTCCGCGTCCTCGGGCGCAAGGTGGGCGTGCGGCGCCGCGCGGATCACGCCCTCGGGCAGCTCGAGGAAGCCCTCGGGGCCCATGAGCATGCAACCCGGCGTCCCCTTGATGTTGCCGGAGAGCCGCAGCGGGATGTCGAAACCAAGCGCAATCGCGTCGGTCGTCGCGAGCTCGACCTGGTTCAGCTCCCGGCAGGGCCCGAGGATCCTCAGGTTGGAGATCACCCGGCTGCGGGGCCCGATCAGGGTCACGGTCTCCTCCGCGGCGAACTGGCCGCGCTGGTAGAGCCACTTGGCGGGGGTCAGCGCGTGCCCCGCTCCGAACAGCGTCTCAACGGCCTTCGGGGTCAGGTGGCAGTGGCGGGCGGAGGCGTTGACGACCAGGGGATGCGGCGCGAGGACGAAGCGCGGGGCGGGCCGGCCGAGCCGGGCGTAGAGGGCGCGACGGACGAGGTGCTCCACCTCGGCGCGCTGATGTGTGGGTTGGACTTGCATCCTGGGAACGGACGAACGCCGGCCACCCTATCCTCTTTCGACCCCCCCGCCTTACTGGAAATTGTTGGAGGATGCGCATTAATTGCGATTGGGGGGTTTTCGTTTGGCAGCGGCCGCGGACGATCGCATAGCAGTGCCTCACGGACCCCATGAATCTCGTTGAATGCGTGCGGCAGGCCGGCGTGGTCGGCGCGGGTGGCGGCGGTTTTCCGACGCATGTGAAGCTGGCTGCGGCCGCCGATACGGTGATAGCCAACGGGGCGGAGTGCGAACCGCTGCTCCACAAGGACGCCGCGGTGATGGAGCACGAGGCCGCGCTCGTCGTCCGCGGGATTCTCCTGGCCATGGAGGAGGTCGGGGCCCGGGACGGCTTCGTCGGCATCAAGGCCAAGAACGCCGATGCGGTGGAGGCGGTCCGGGCGGCCGCCTCCGGAACCGCGGTCCGGGTCAGGCTCCTCGGCGACTACTATCCGGCCGGCGACGAGTACGACCTGGTCCACGAGGTGACCGGCCGGCTGATCCCGCCGGGCGGGATCCCCCTGGCCGTCGGGGTCGTCGTCTGCAACGTCGAGACTTTCGCCAATGTCGCGCGGGCCGCCGACGGGCAGCCGGTCACGCACAAGACCCTCACGATCGCCGGCGCCGTGGCCGGGCCGGTGACGCTGAGGGTTCCGCTCGGCACGAGCCTGCGGGACTGCATCACCGCCGCGGGCGGGGCGACGGTCGCCGACCCCGTGCTTTGCGTCGGGGGCATGCTGATGGGTCAGACGACGGACGACCTCGACAGGCCCGTGACCAAGACGACGGGCGGGGCGATCGTCCTGCCGCGCGATCACCGCGTCATCGCCCGGAAGCTGACCCCCGCGCCCGTGCAGGCCGCGATCGGCAAGTCGGCCTGCGACCAGTGCCGCTACTGCACGGAGTACTGCCCGCGCTTCCTGCTCGGCTACGCGGTCGAGCCGCACCAAGTGATGCGCTCGCTCGCCTTCACCGCAACCGGCGCGGAGCACTGGAACGAGTGGGCGGCCCTCTGCTGCTCGTGCGGCCTTTGCACGCTTTTTGCCTGCCCGGAGGATCTCTTCCCAAAGGAGGCATGCGACCAGTCGAAGGCGGCGATGCGGTCCGCCGGGCTCGCCTGGTCCGGCCCGATGACCGTGAAGCCCCACCCGATGCGGGACGGCAGGCGGGTCCCCATCAAGGCCCTCGTGAAGCGGCTTTCGATCGGGCAGTACGAGCACGACGCGCCCCTGCAGGCGCGCGCGATTCCCCCCCGCCGGCTGGTCCTGGCCCTGCGGCAGGGGGCCGGCGTTGCGGCGCGGCCGGCGGTGCGGCGGGGCGACCGGGTGGCCGCCGGGCAGCTTTTGGCGGACGTTATCGGCAAGGAGCTGGGCTCGGCCCTCCACGCACCCGTTGCGGCGATCGTCGCGGAGGTCGCCGATCAGCATCTCATCCTGGACCCCGCCTGAACGCCCGACCCGCCATGAATGAAAAATCCATCGGACTGATCGAACTCTCGAGCATCGCGGCCGGCTTCCTCGTGGCCGACACGATGCTCAAGGCCGCGGACGTGCGGCTCCACCTGTCGCGCTCGATCTGCTCGGGTAAGTACATGGTCGTCGTGGCGGGGGACGCCGCCGACGTCGCCGGCGCGGTCGCGGCCGGCCGCGCGGTCGCGGAGGGATGCCTGATCGACTCGTTTGTCATCACCCAGGTCCATCCCGACGTGCTGGTCGCGATCGGCCGCACCGGGGTGGCCCCGCCGGAGGGCGCAATCGGCGTCCTGGAGTCCTTCAACGTGGCGACGCTGCTGCGCGCGGCCGACGCCGCGGCGAAGAATGCCAACGTCCGGCTGCTCGAGGTCCGCCTGGCGATGGCGATGGGCGGGAAGGCGTTCTTCACGGTCACCGGCGACGTCGCCTCCGTCCAGTCCGCGATCAACGCGGGCCGCGCGGTGGTCGCGGAGGCGGGAATGCTCGTGAACGCGGTGGTGATCGCGCGGCCGCACCCGGACGTCTACCGGGAGATGGTCTGAATCCGGCTCAAGCCGGCGGCTTCGCGCGCACGACCTGCTCCCAGTCGTACACGCCCTCGATCGAGTTGGCGGGCGGCACGATCAGGTACTCCTTCGGGTCCCACTCGCCCTTCAGGAGGTTGTCGATCATCCGGATGTCGCCGTCGATCCTCACGGACTCCCTCCCGGCGGCCTCGGCCTTGGCCTTGAACTTCTCCGCGTAGCCCAGGTGCCGGGTCTCCGGCAGGTCGATGAACACCGCCTTGTTGTTCCCGTGCTCCGGGTGCATCTCCGCCCAGATGAACTTCGCGTCCTCCTCGCCGAACTTCTCGACGAGGGCCTGGTAGGCGTCGCCGGTCTGCACGCCGGTCGCCCCGTCGTCAGTGGTCCGCAGGAAGTAGTCCCCGCGCTCGAGGTACCCGGCGGAGGAGAAGGGCGTGCTGGGCGCGTCGCCGAAGTGCTGGAGGAAGCGCGCGCGCGACCCCAGGAGGATAGTGCAGCAGTCGTGCGCCCGCGGGATGACCAGGCGGGTCCGGCGGGCCTGGATCCCAACCGTGGCGTTGCCGCAGAGCCCGAAGAGGAGCAGGATCGCGTCGTACGCCTTCCCCGAGGCCTCGGCCGCGTCGATCCGGCCCTGGATCAGCTTCCGCAGCCCGTCGCTGCGCGCGTGCTCGCCGAGCTCGGTGTACTCCGGGTCGACCACATGCGGCGACCGGCCGATGCACAGCGACGCCTCGCGCTGGAACACATTGCATGAAATCAGCTTCAGGAGCATGGCAGGCGACAGGATCCACTCCCGAGGAGAAAATCGCAACAGGCTTTGTCGGAATGCCCTGTGTGAATTTTGCCAAAAACGCCGTAAAATATGCGCGCCAATCCAAAACTCATGTGGACGGGGTCATATCTGGACTCTGGACAATATGGTCAGTCGGCGGATAACCAGCGGCCTCTTCGAGGCGCCGAGCAGGGAACCGTGCAGACCTGCTATTATCGTACGGGCGGACACCGCCTGCAAAACCATGGCGCGTAAACTGCGTTTAGAATATCCCGGTGCATGCTATCACGTGATAAATCGGGGAAACTACCGAAGGGACTTATTCAATCTTCCGGGAGCCGCGGCGGCATTTGAGCGGATCCTGTTCGAGGGCTGCTTTCGGTTTCAATGGCTCCTGCACGCGTTCATCTTGATGCGGAACCACTTCCATCTGGCTGTGGAAACGCGACAGCCAAACCTGAGCGCTGGGATGAAATGGCTACAGGGGACCTGGTCGGCTCGGTTCAATCGATTCCACAATCAGATAGGCCGCCCGTTTCAAGGCAGATACAAAGCGATTCACGTCGAACCCGGCCATGCCCTTGCCCAAGTCGCCCACTACATTCATCTGAATCCGGTCAGGGCGAAGGTTCTGCCAGCCGATCGCGTGTCTGAATATCGTTGGAGCAGCCTGTGGCACTTTCCAGGCCCAGATCGCCCAGAAATTCTAGTTCCAGACACGATCTTAAGGGAGAGCGGCAATCTTGCGGATTCGAAGGTGGGCTGGAAGTGTTATGCAGCCTATCTGGCACTATTGGCAGAGGAAAACCCTAGGCTTCGGGACGAGCTCTTTGGCAGCCTAAACAGGGGATGGTGTGTCGGGTCGTCTGAGTTTCAGACGATGCTCCGAGTGAGAATTGGTCCCGAAGCGATCGCGGCAGATGGGATGTCCCTTCTTGGGGCCGATCAAGAGGCGTTGAAAAAGGACCGGGAGAGTGATTGGGAGAAGTGCTTGCAAACTGCCATGGCCGTATTGGAGTTGCCGCTGGATGACATGCCGTCGCGCAAATCGGCCCTAAAAAAAGTCCGTCTGGCTTCTGTGCTAAAACGTAAAACGGCTGTTTCTAATATTTGGCTGGCAGCCCGGTTGCAAATGGGGCTCCCATCGTCGGCGGGAAGATTCATTAGTCGCTTTCGGGAAAAAAATGCAGAACTTTGCGACCGCGACGAGTTGGCATTGTCCAGAGTCCAGATATTGACCTGATCCCATTCGCTGGACAGCGGAAGTCTCGGATCAGGTCAGTGGTTAAACTGGTGTCCATTCTGGTGTCCGTTTCGAACCCCCGCAATTCGAGGGGGTCAGGTTGAAAAAGTTGACGTAAGCAGGGACCAGTTCGGATCGGAGTGCTGGTAAAGGCAGCGGTACCGGGTAAGATTGCGGCTGACGACGGTTGGCGTGCCAAGAATGAGTTGATTGCTCAGCCAGCCGTTTCTGGCGCGGGCAGCGTCCCGCATCCAGGTTGCGATCGCCAGCTTCCAGATTTCGGCCTTTGGGGCTAGCCGAGCCTCGGAAAGTGAGTGCCCGACTACCGCCAATGCTCTCTCAAGTCTGGGCAGCCATTGTGCTTCGCGCATCTGCTGCGCGTCAGGAAGCGTCCAGGCGCGGGCCGATCCCGCCGGAGCGTGATTGGAAATGACCTCGGCCTTGAATGCATCCGAGCCAATGGCCCATCCTGTTCCAAAGTCGGCATAACGCCGCCGATTGCCAATCGGTGCGGCCATCTCCCTGGCCAAGTGGGCGGCGTATTGGTGCCAGCCTTTTGTTGTATCCTCAAGTCCCCCGGCTGCGGTCAAGGCTGTCTGGGAAAGTAAGTTCCTGGGGCGCTCTTTTGGCCGATGTAAATACCAGAAGCTCGAATGACGGTAGTCAGCCAGGGTGGCCAGAGGCTGGAATCCGGCGCGGACTGGATTAAGGTGAATAAAGTCGCAGACCTGACCGAGGAAGGATTCGTCGCCAATGAGCAATGCCTGGTACCTGCCTTGGAAGAGGTGACCGCGCTCGCGGTGGTGTCGATTGAATCGATTGGCGAAGGTTGCCTCGGACCGGGCAAAGGACCGGGCAAAGGGGTCATATCTGGACTCTGGACAAAAAGGCAGCTGGAACCCCCCGGTGGGCTGATTTTTGTCCAGAGTCCAGATATGACCCCTTGGATCGGCCGTTTCGCATTTTGGGCCGTAACCCAACGATTCTGAGGCACTAAGGAATAACATGGATGCAGCCAGCGTTGAGAAAACCGTATCGAAGCCTGCCCAGGTCCCGCCCGGCCCGCCGCGCCTTCTCCTCCTGACTAGGCAAATCGCGCCGTTCCTGGCGACCGCGCTGCTGGTCGGAGTGGCGCTCCTGATATCCGGATGCGCGACCGCCCAAAGCGTGGATCTGGCCCGCGGCGCCGGCAGCCGGATCAGGAAGGTTGCGCTCATGCCGGTCGATCCGCCCGTGAATGTGCTCGTCATGAACATTGGCGGGGGCGCGAGCATGTTTGGCGCGATTGGCGGGCTGATCCAGGGCGCGGATAACAGCGAGAAGTCCAAGGCGTACAAGGAGCTGATGATCGAACGGGGCGTCCAATTGGACCGGCCCCTGACCGCCGCGCTCCGGGACCAGCTCAAGCGGTCGGGATACGAGGTGACCCTGATCACCGACCAGAAGCCGAAGGTTTCGGCGGACGGCCGGACGAAGAACTTCAAGGAGATTCGCACCGATGCCGATGCCATCCTTGTCGTGTCGGTCGGGGCGGTCGGATACATTTCCGGGCAATTTTCCACGTACTACCAGCCCTGGGTTGCGGCGACCGCGGTCCTGTTTGACGCGAGGACGAAGGAGGTCCTCTACACGAAGACGTTCAGCGCCGGGTTCAAGATGAAGGTCAAGAACGCCGTCCACATTGAGACGGCCGAGCGGTACAAATTCCCGTCCTACGACGAACTCTCCGGGCATTTCGACGAGTCGATCAACGGGTTAGTCGACGGGGAGATGCTGATCGCCGGCCAGGTCGCCGAGGACCTGAAACTCAATTAGCAGGGCCTTGGGTCAAACCGGGAGGGTGGCTCCGCCATCTGTTGATTCGGGGCAATTCCAGTTTGTTGCCTAAACAAAGGGGGCCAGCCTGATCCGGTCCAGGGTCCATCATCAGGATACGAGAGCCATGAAAAAGCCGTAATGACAGCGGGTATTTCATGGTAATGAATGGCGCCATGATCGAGCGCTCCCAGGACCGGGCATTGATTGGACCGGGCAAAGGGGTCATATCTGGACTCTGGACAAAAAGGCAGCTGAAACCCCCAACGGGCGGATTTTTGTCCAGAGTCCAGATATGACCCCTTTGACTCTCCTGCTGCACGCGTTGTTGGGTTTGCCTTCCTTCCGGGACCTCGAGGGGCATCCCAAGGTCGGCGCCTCCTGGGAGGGCTATGGAGTCGAGGAGGTGCTCAAGGCGTTGAGGCCCGACGAGGCCTATTATTGGGCCACCCACAACGGCGCCGAACTCGATCTCCTCCTGTTCCGCGATGGTCGGCGAATCGGGGTGGAATTTAAGCGCTCGAGTGCGCCGTCGCTCACCCCGTCGATGCGAATCGCCCTGAACGACCTGAAGCTTGACCAATTAATGGTGGTCTATCCGGGAGAGCGCCGATTTCCCCTCGCGGAAAAGGTCGAGGCCGTACCGCTGGCCGCAATTGTGGCGGCACGCTCATCGGGCACATGACCCCGTCAGGCCTTGCGCTCGAGGTGAACCCGGACCGTCAGCCGACCCTTTGAGCCCCGCTGCGTGATCGAGAGGATGGGCTGCGTGTCGGCGTGAGGATAGACGAAGGCCGCCATGTCCATCCGCTCCTGGTCGATCGCGCGCTGGCGGTCGTTCATGAGCGGCAGGTGATCGATCGCCGCCGCGCAGTCCGCGGGATATTCGAGCACGGCCCGCCCCCGCCGGCCCTCGATCACGATCCGCCGATTCGCGGCGTCGAGCGTCATTGGAAGGGGCGTGGTCCAGTGGAAGGCGACCCCGTCGCCCTTCGCGAGCTCCCAGTCGTCGGTGATCGTCAGCTCGGCCGGGCTGGGGGAGTCCCAGGTTCGCGTCCATCGGCGGTACCAGCCCTCCCAGCCCGGGGAGACATCCATCTCCGCATGGAAGGCCGCGGCGTCCCCGCGTCCGCGCGGCCGGATGTCCACGGGGATCGGGCACTTCGGCCGCGGGCGCTCGCCCGCCGCGAGCGGCACCAGCATGTTGTGGCGCTGCGCGCGCTTGAGCAGCAGGTGGATCGGGTTGGAATAGTCGATGACCCCGTAGTCAAACGCGAAGCTCTCGCCGGCGAATTCCAGGACGAAGCTCCCCTTGTCCTCGTGCGTGTGGTCGGCGTTCGCCTTGTTGCCGGAGAGGAAGAGCTTCACGGTCTCCCCTCCCAGGTCGCGGACCGAGCCCATCAGGCCCAGGTCGGGCATCTCGACGAAGGGCCGCAGGGCCGGACCTTTGTCCGGGATCTCGAGGGCGAGCTTTCCCACCAGGAGCGAGCAGGGGACGCCCCCGGTCCGCCGCAGGGTGTTGCGGAATACGGTCACCCAGTGCGAGTCGGGCATGAACCAGGCCAGCCACGCCGCCGCGTCCTGGTTCACGTACATCGCGTCGCACACGAGGATCATGATCCCGCGCTCGTCGGTTGAGACGAGCATCTCGGCGAAGCGGGCCGTGGCCCGGATCGCCGCGGGCACAAGGTCGCGAAGGTTCTTCCCCCGGGCCCGCGCGTAGTAATAGAGAGACACGAAGCACTGGCGCGCCGTGTGCGTGAAGTAGGAGGGGCCCTCGTCGTAGCCCCCGTCGGGAAGGAGCACGTTGCCCAGCGTCTCCATCAGGTCGCCGATGGCGGCCTCCGTGTACGGGCGGACGCGGGACTCCGCCCGGCGCGGCCAGATCCCGCCGCGGCTTCCGCCAGGCTGGGTCCGCTCAAGGGCCAGGTACCCGAGGATCCGGCCCGGGGTGATCCAGGGAATCTGGTTGGTGTGGAACATGTACTCCCACCACCAGGAGGTCATGTTGAGCGCCCCCTCGCCCTCCTCGGCGATCCGCCGCAGGATCAGCTCCCGGCCCAGGTCGGTGAACCATTCCCCGCACAGGTCGAGGATCAGCGTGCACTCGGCGATGCACAGGCTGGTGACAAAGGCCCGGTCATCCCAGGCGATGCCCGGGACAAAGCGCCGGAAACTGTACGCCCAGCGCCCGCAGTGGGCCATGCTCATGGCAAAGCGGGCCGCCAGGCGGCAGAGCGCCTTGTCCTTCAGCAGCATCCCGCCCTCGGCCGCGCTGATCCCGTGGATCAGGAGCTGCTTGCCCGCGTCGCGCACCCGGCCGTGGCGCCGGTCATTCCAGAAGTTGACGAACTCGAAGATCATCCGCTCCGGCTCCATCCCGCGCACCGCATTGGCCGCGTCGATGACCGGACCGGCCGCCGCAGGCCCGCCCATCGCCCGGCGCAGGGTGTCCAGCTCCGCCGCGTCCAGGTGAAAGCCGAAGGCCGGCCTGTACTCCGGCTCGAAATCGGCCGGCTTCAGGAAGCCCTCCCACCGCCCGTCGAAGCGCTCCCACTGCCGCTCGTAGCGCGGCAGGTCGGCGGAACTCTGCAGCCCCAGCCACTCGAGCCAGCCCACGACGCTTCCCGGAGCCTGCGTGTGGATTTCGATGGTCAGCGCCTGCAGCCGCCGGGCGCCCTCCAGCGGCAGGGCCGCCTCCTGCTTGAAGCCGTCGAAGGGCGGGGACTCGGACCGCCGGATCCCGGCCTCCGTCCGTCCCTCGAGGACGACCCGGCATCCCACCGGCGCCATCAGCGAGAGGATGACCCGGTCGTAACCCGTGCAATCGGCGTCCAGTTCGCGCGTCATCCGCAGGGCCGGGCCCGCGGCCGGCGCGGCCTCCCAGACAAAGTGGACGCCGTCCCAGAACTGGAAGAGGCGCAGCCCCTCGGCTCCGCCGGGCTGGACCTTCCACTCGGCGAGGCGGCAGGTCTGCTCGTCGTAGAAGGCCTCGAGGAGCGCCTCCGCGGAATTGAACGGGCTGGGATTCAGGGGCATGGGGATGGTGGCGAAGCGGGCCGGCAGGATCGCAAGGGACGGTGTGGAAGACAAGAATCACGATCCCGCGCCCACCGCCGGCGGTGCAAAATCGCGGTCTCCGCCCAGTTTCTTCCATTGCCGGAACAGCGTGACGAGCGAGACCAGCGCCAGCGCCGTGAACGCGCCGCAGAAGATGAAGACATAGCGGTAGTCCCGGATTGTCCCGAGCAGGTACCCGCAGAGAGGAGGAGTCGCGATGAGGCTCATGTAGCCGAAGGTCTGGTTTGCGCTGAAGATCTGCCCGTAGCGCTCGCGGGGAAGCACCTCGGGCGTCAGGGCGGCGCCGGCGCCCAGGAAGACGGCGATCGCCCCCTGGTTCAGCGCCCACCAGAGCAGCAGGCTGTTGGAGTCGTGGATGAGCCCAAAGCAGGCGAGGTAGCTCACGGTTGTCAGGAACATCCCGGCGATGCAGACCCGGATCGGGTGGAAGCGGTCGCTCAGAGGCCCGATCAGGAAGAAGACGGGGATCTGGATCAGGAAGGTCCACCCCTTCACATCCCCGAATTCCCGGAGAGAAAGTCCCAGCGTCGGAGCATAGCCGGGCCGGCCGGCGGCCGTGGCGAAGAATACGATGAAGTTGAGGGGGACGAGGGAGCCCCAGTAGAAGAATGAGACGCAGTAGAAGGTGAGGTAGAACCGGTTGGTGAAGGATTCCCGGAAGTACCGCGCGACCGCGGCGATGCCCCCGGCCGCCCGCGGCGGCGGCGGCGGGTACTCGCCCTCCTTCACCCGCCAGACGATCATGTAAAAGGCGAACGCATAGAGGAGGCCGATCACGCAGTAGACGTGCAAGGTGTGGGCCTCGGCCCAGCCGAGGGCCCAGCGATTGAACGCCAGGTTCCCGATCGCGCCAATCGCGCGGTAGAACCCGAAGAACCTTCCCATGACCTCCTTGGGAACCACGTCCGCAAAGAGGAACTGGTACACCTGCCCCATGTAGGAATTGAAGAAAATCCACAGGACGTAGCTGCCAACGATCCACGCGATCACGCAACCGGCGGTCGTGAGTCCGCCGGCGCCCAGGAGCGCGAGCCCCCGGTGCAGCCACGCTCCCGCGGGCTTTGCCGCCCCCAGGAGCAGGAGGCTCAACACGGCGGGGGCGGTGAACCAGAGGAGGAAGGGCCTGCGGCGGCCCAGGCGGCCGCGGTGCCGGTCGCTCTGCGTCCCGATGAAGGGATAGAGGCAGAAGGCAAGGAGCGCGGATTGGCTGGCAACGAAGCCGATCGTCGTGTCGCTCGCGCCCTCCCAGCGCAGCTGCAGGGGTACCATGACCGGCGTCACCGAGTTGAAAATCTGGAAGAAAAAGTCCCCCCAGAGCATCCAGAACATCATCTGGAGGAGCGAACCCCGCGTGTACGCGAGTGTGCCGACGCGGTAGGTCCGCGGGGAATCGCTCGGGGCTGCGGGGGTTTGCATGGGTCCGGATTTGCGCAGGGGCCGGGGACGGACGGGGCAGGCCGGCGATTCTACCGGCGGCCGGCGGCGACGCTACAGAAATAGCGGCGCTGCGATAAGCGTGGCAGGGGGTCCCAAAAACTGATCTACGTTGTTCAAGGGCATGATCTCGCACGCTGTCGTCTTCACGGGACCCAACCAGGTGCGCTACCAGGAGGTCGAATGCCCGGAGCCGGGACCCGGCGAGGTCGTGATCGACCTCCACCATTCGTGGATCAGCAACGGGACGGAGGGTTCCTTCCTGCGCGGCGAACGCCTCTCCGGCGACGTCGCCTGGAAGCCGGGCGACCGCTGCCCCTTCCCGATGATCGCCGGCTACCAGAAGGTCGGGCGCGTCAGGAGCGTCGGCGCCGCGGTCGCCGGGCTGTCCCCGGGGGACTGGGTGTTTGCCTCGATGAGCCGGGTGAGCGGCACGACCCTCGATGAGCTCGCAGGGCATGTCTCCCCCTCCGTCTGCAGGGCGGAGTCCGTCCTCCCGCTTCCCGAGGGGGCGAACCCGCTGGCGTTTTCCGGGCTGGTGCTCAC
This sequence comes from uncultured Opitutaceae bacterium, assembly GCA_903891325.1. Classification (GTDB taxonomy): domain Bacteria; phylum Verrucomicrobiota; class Verrucomicrobiia; order Opitutales; family Opitutaceae; genus Palsa-1447. Next base: position 7,121 of record CAITEC010000069.1, on the reverse strand, counting down.
CCAGGTCGGCTACAATTGCGGCACCCGCCCGCCGATCGGGCCCGGCCAGCTCGCCGTTGTCCTGGGCGACGGGCTTGTCGGCCAGTGGGCGGGGCAGACCCTGGCCCGCCGCGGAGCCCGGGTCGTGATGATCGGCCGCCACGAGGACAGGCTCGCGCGGTTTCGCCCCCACGGGATCGCCCTGCGCGGCGGGGAGGGCCACGGCGCTTCCGCGGCTCGGGGGCTCGGGATGGGCCCCGTCCATGTCGTGATCGAGACCACGGGCGACGCGGGCACGCTCGAGGCCTACCGCCCGCTGATGGCCCGCGGCGGTCACATGGTGATCGCGGGATTTTACCGTCCCTCGGGCGACGTGAACCTGCAGGAGGCGCTCCAGACCTTCCGCAACCACGAGCTGTCGTTCGACCTGGTCTCCGGGGCGACTCCCGAGCGCCTCGCCGAGACCCTGAAGTGGGTGGCCGACGGGCGGCTCGACACGCTCGGGCTCATCACCCACCGGTTCCCCGTCGAGGACGCCGCGAAGGCCTGGCGGCTGATCGAGTCAAAGGCCGAGCCGGTCCTCGGCGTGGTCCTGGACTGGCCCGCCTCGCGGGGATAGTCCTGAACCCTCCCTCCCCCTTGACCATTCCCGCAAAGATGAAGCTCCTCCAGATTGAGGCCCCGGGACGGGCCGCCTGGAAGGACGCGCCCACGCCCGAGCCGGCCGCCGGCGAGGTGCTGCTGCGGGTCCTCGGCGTGACGACCTGCCCGCATTGGGACCTGCACATCCTCGGCGGGGTGCCGATGTTTCCGGGAGCGGCGCTCAACTATCCCTACCAGCCCGGCCAGCCCGGGCACGAGGCGGTCGGGGAGGTGGTGGCGCTGGGCCCGGGCGTGACGGGGTTTCGCGTGGGCGACCGCGCCGTGGCGTGGCGCGACGGGCCGCAGCCGCGGAACGGATTCTACGCCCAGTACAATAATTTCCGGGCGGAGGACCTTCTCCGGACGCCCGCCTCGCTCGAACCCGCGGAGATCGCCTCGCTCGAGCTGGCGATGTGCGTCGAGGCATCCTTCGAGCAGCTGGCGGCCCTCGGTGGAAAGCTCGGACGGATCGGGCTGGGCGGGCTCGGGCCCGCCGGCCTGGTTGCCGTGCAGCTCGCGCGCGCGCACGGCGCGACGGAAGTCGTCGCCTTCGACCCCGTGCCGGAGCGCCGCGAGCTGGCGAAGTCGCTCGGGGCGCAGCGCGTGCTCGCCCCCGACCCGGCCGCCTGGCTGCCTTCCCGCGGCGCGGACGCGCTCGACAACGCGATCGACCTCACCGGGCTCCCGGCGTCGATTGAATTCCTGATGGACCGCACCCGGCGCTGCGTCGCCCTCTTCGGCGTCCTGCGCGAGGAGGTGCGCTTTTCCGGGCCCAGGCACCTCTTTGGTCCGGGGCTGATCCTGATGGGTTACGGCAACCACACCCGGACGGCCGCTGAGACGGCGCTCAGGCTGGTCGTCGAGGGGAAGCTGAAGCTGGAGCCGCTCGTGACGACGACGCTGCCCTTCACGCGCTATGCGGAGGGCGTGGAGCTCCTGCGGACGAAGCGGGCGATCAAGGTCCTCTTCGATCCCTGGCTTTGACTAGGCGCGGCGGCTACTTTTTCTCCACCCGGAGGCGGTAGTACTCCATCGCCGTGAGGATGCCGGCGACCAGCGCCAGGATGCCGGTGACCCAGATCGGGACGGCGAGCCCGAAGAGCAGGTTCAGGCCGAAGACGATGAGGAAGAGCGCGAGGAAGGGGCGTGAGCACATGGGATCGATGGGGTTTGGGACGCGATGGACTTCTGATTCGGTGCAACGGTACCGTGCGCCGCCGCCGGGCGAAAGGGGGTGTTACCCGTACGCCATTGCCGGGGCGTCGGGGTTCGGATTACACCCCATATCGGCCGCATGCCGCGTCGCGTATCGTGGGGCAACGAAGGACCACGTGCCTTCCCGGGGTGGAACCAACTGTTCCGTTCCTTGCCGATAACCGTCCGATAGAAACTGAATTGCCATGAAGACATCCACCTCCCTCCTTCTCTTTGCCGCTGCCATCATCCCCGCCGCGCTCATCCAAGTCGGATGTTCCAAGAACGACTCCGTCGCCTCCCAGGCCGAGCAGGGCGTCAACACCGCCACCTCGAGCGCAACCGCGGCGGTTTCCGACTCGTGGGACAGCGTCAAGGATTTCACCTACGACAGGCGCGTTGAATTCACGGACGGCTTCAACCGCATGACAGCCCGGATGGACGACCAGACCCGCGACCTGAAGGCCAGGGGCGGAAAGATGACCGACGCGGCCGCCAAGGACCGGGACGACGCGATGAACTCGCTGGCGGAGGCCCGCGCCAACCTGAAGACCAGCCTGAGCGACCTGGGGAATGCCACGGCTGACACCTGGACCGACGCGAAGGAAAAGGTGCGGCAGTCCTGGGTGAAGGTGACCGCCGCCTTTGACAAGGCCACGTCGAGCGCGGCCCCCGCGGTCGCTTCGAACCTGTAATAGTCGGACGGAACTTGAAAGGGCCGGGCCCCGAAAGGGACCCGGCCTTTTTTGCGGACATTTTCATTCTGGCGGCACGGCCCCCATCGGGCATTACTTGGCGTCACCGCTTGGCCCCCATCCACACCGATCCGAAGATCGAGGCGCGCGCCGCACCGCACCCGGTCGTCTTCACGATCCTGTACCTGCCCTTTGGCGCGGCCGGCGGATTCGTCGGGGTCGCGCTCGCCTTCCTTGCAACCCGGCGCGGGCTCTCGGTCATGCAGGGCGCCGAGTTGGTGGCGATCGGCCTGCTGCCGCAGGTTTGGAAATTCTTCTGGGCGCCGGTGGCCGATGCCACGCTGGGCCGGCATCGCTGGTACGTCATTTCGCTCATCCTCTGCGCCGCCGGGACTTTCGCCACGGCCGCCGTGCCGCTCGGACCCTCGACGCTCACGCTGATCGAGGGGATCGTCCTGCTCACCTCGGTTGCCTGCACCTTCCTGGGCTTTGCCGTCGAGGCCATGCTGGCGCATGTGGCCCCGGTCGGGGAGCGGGGGCGCTTCAGCGGGTGGTTCCAGTCCGGCAACCTCGGGGGAGCGGGCATTGGCGGCGGCCTCGGGCTCTGGCTCCTGACCGTGCTTCCCTCGGGTTGGGAGACCGGCCTGGTGATGGCCGTCCTCCTTTTGGCCTGCGGCGGCGCGCTCGCCTTTGTGCCGCTGGTGCCCGCCGACCCGGTCGGCCGGTCTCCGGTGGCGCTGGTCCGGTTCACGGCCGTTGAGCTCTGGCAATTGCTCCGTTCGCGCGAGGGGTTTCTCTGCGGGGTGCTCTGCCTGGTGCCGGTTGGAACCGGCGCGGCCAGTTCCGTCCTGGGACAGGCGGCGGTCGCCGCGCACTGGGGGGCCGGGGCCGACACGGTCGCCCTTGTGAGCGGCGTCCTGGGAGGCATCGTCTCGATGGCCGGCTGCATGGTCGGCGGATACGGATGCGTCCGGCTCGGCGGCCGTGCGGGCTATGTCGTCTACGGGGCGATCATGGCGGGTGTCGCCCTGGCGATGGCCTTTCTTCCCGCGACCAGCGCGGTCTACATCGCGGGCAATCTCGCCTACGCATTCACGGCCGGGCTCACCTTCTCGGCCTTCTCGGCGTTTGTCCTCGAGGTCATCGCCTTCCGGCTCGCCGCCACAAAGTACAATGCATTCGCGTCGCTGGCGAATACGCCCGGCTGGTACATGGGGCTCGTCCTTGCGGGAATCGTGACCAAGTACAGCCCGCGGGCGATGCTGGAGGCCGAATGCGCCTTGGGGATTGCCGGGATCGTGGTCTTCGCCGCGGTTGCCCGGGCGTGGCGGCCGCGCGCCGCCTGAATCCGCTCAGGACTTGTCCGCCTTGCGAAGCGCCCGGGCGGCCTGGAGCATCTGGTCGTGCTCGGCCTCGCCGACGCCATCCTCGGCGAGCTGCTCGCTTTCGCTGCGGCCCTCCTCGTCCTCGTCCTCGCTCGGCGATTCGGGAGCCTGGGTCCCGGCGGACCCCGGAACGGGGTTCCAGCGGTCCGACTCGGGGATCGACTCGAGCGCCGCCTGCCGCGGATCCGACTCGGGCTCTCCCGCCAGCTCGCGCCGCGCCTGCTCAAGGTCCACGGGCCATACCTGCGGCGCGGGCCGGCCCGCTATCAGCGCGATCTCCCGCGCGCGGGCCTGCACCATCGTCTCGGTCACCGGGCCGATGCCGGAGAAGTTGTCGGTTATAATTCCCTTGTTGAGCGGGTTCTTTTCCATGGTCATGCGGTCTTCTGGTGATGGGTCTTGAAGGAATTCTGGTGGAGCCGGAGGTGGCTCTCGGCCTTCGGGATGCCCGAGCTGAGACAGGCCTTCGCCTCGAGCCAGTTGTCCAGGTCGCGGCCCCCGGCGAATCCGCTCTGGTCGTAGAGATGATAGGCGTAGTCCCGGATCTCGGCTTCGCTCGGGATGCCCGTGGAAGCGGTCGTGTGGGGGGATTTTGTGCTCATGATATTTTGATCGATTGGGCGCGCGGCGATCCTGCGCGCATCGGGCCATTCGGCCTATGGGGTGTTACCCTTCCCGCCGCGCGTGCGTTCAAAGCACCGGGGAGAGCGGCCGAAGCGCCGCCTCGGCCCACCGCTGGCGCAGCGGGCGCGCCGCGAATACAGCCGGGTCGATTTCCATGCTGAGCCCGAAATCCCGCTCGAGGATGCGGGACAGCTCGGCGTTGTGCGCGGGCGAGCGGACGATCAGGTTGAGCTCGAAGTTCAGCCGCATGGACCGGTAGTCGAGGTTGGCCGAACCCACCATCGCCCAGCGTTCGTCCGTCACCGCGATCTTCGCGTGGTTGCTCCCCGCCGAATACTCGAAGATGCGCACGCCGGCGGCCAGCAGCTCGTCGTAGTACGAGCGGCCCGCGATCACCAGCCACGGGGAGTTGAATTTCTTCGCCACGAGCAGCCGGACGTCCACCCCCCGGCTGGCGGCGAGCTCCAGGGCCGAGAGGAGCACGTCGTCCGGCACGAAATACCCGGTGGCGAACCACGCCCGGCTGGTGGCCTCGTGGAGGAGGCTGACGATCGACTTGCTCATCGGCTCGTTGGCGCGGTCCGCGCCCCCGACAATCACGTGGACGGGGACGACCGCGGCGCAGGGGGCAGCCGGAGCCTCCCGGATCTTCTCGCCGGTGGCGAAAAACCAGTCGTCGGCGAAAGCCTCCCTCAGCGGCTGGACCACCGAGCCGGTCACCTCCACCTGCACGTCGCGCCAATGGCCGAATCGGCGGTCGAGCCCCTCGTACTCCCGCCCGATATTCATGCCCCCGACGAAGGCGATCGCCCCGTCGATGATCTGGAGCTTGCGATGGTTGCGCAGGTTGAGCAGGAAGCGGCTGCGCTTGGGGTCCAGGCTCTGGAACCAGGAGAAGCTTCCGCCGGCCTTCCGGAATTCCACGAGGTGCGCCGCGCCCAGCCCGAACGAGCCGACGCCGTCGAGGAGCAGCCGCACCGTGACGCCGCGGTGCACGGCGGCTGTCAGCAGGCGGAGAAACCCCAGGCCGGTCTCGTCGCCGCGCCAGAGATAGAACTCGAGATGGATGGAGTGCTTCGCCTGGATGATGCGCTCCTCGAGCGCGGGGTAGAATTCCCGGGCGTCGCGCAGGATGCGCAGCGTCTCCGCGGAGCTGACGGGAAGCTGGTTGAGCCGCGAGAGCAGCCGCAGGAACTGGCGGTCGCGCTGCGGCAGCGCATGGACGAGGGATTCGGTGGCCTCATCGGTGGCGCTGTCCGGCGCCCGCTCCCGGGACGGCCGGGCGGTGAAGGGAGCCCGGTGCTTGAGCCGCCGGCGCTTGAGCCGGTCCGTGCCGAACAGCCCGTAAATCAGCGTCCCGAGGAAGGGAATGAAGAGGATGGCCCAAAGCCAGGCGAGCGTCGCGGCGGGGCGCTTCCTGAGCATCAGGAGATGGGGGATGGCCGACCAGGTCGCCACGTAGCCCAGGATGAGGACGGTCTTCATGATCCGGGCCGCTTCCGCGGCCGTGGTTGGGCGGTCAACCCGCCCGGATCGGGCCTGCCGGGCTCGGGGAGGGGACGATAACCCTGCGGACCGCCCCCAGCAGATCCTTGAGCGAGAATGGCTTTTCGAGGGCCAGACCGGGCTCGATCAGGCGCAGGAGCTCCGGCTCATCCAGGGGAAGCGTGCCGGAAATCAGTATGACGGGCACCCCGGGCTTCCGGTCCCTCACGCGGCGGAGCAGCTCCAGGCCCGTGAGCCGCGGCATTTCGTGGTCGGTGATCAGCAGGTCGTAGCCATTCGCGCTGAGCGCCTCCCAGGCGGCCTCGCCGTCGTGGGCGCAGCCGACGCGGTAGGCGGCGCGGCGCAGCGCGCTCGCCAGGACATCGCGTACTCCCTCGTCGTCATCGGCCACGAGAATCCGGTCGGGAGGGCCCGCCGATTCGTATCTTTCCGCCGTCGTGGTCTGTGTTGGGGAATTCTCCATGGTGAAGCTCAATGGTCTGAGGTGGCCGGTAAGTGCGCGGGAAGTGTGGCATGCTACCGCCGGCCGCGCGGCCCGCCTATGGGGTGTCCACCCACCCGCCCGGCCGCCGCGCGCCGGGCTCCCCGGTGATGCCGTTCATTCCGTATCTTAAAATAAGATACACTCCCGCGCGGCCCGCGGGGGGGCGGTCCTCCGGAGCCCGCGGAGGAGCGGCCGGACCGATCAGATATACAAAAAGTGAACGACCATTAACATATTATTGATAAGATATTACGTAAGTTTTTGAGGGCGTGGTATGGGGGCTGCTAAACGTTCCGAGTTCAATCACTGCCGCCAGTCTTGATCAGTCGGATCGCCGAAGTCCCATCAACTCAAAGCAAAATAACCCTCAAAAAAAGCAGCATCGGATGAAAAAATTCACGATAAACAACTTTGTCACCAAGATGCGTGACCCAGAGCAGCGCAAATTCTTCTTTGCGATCTTCGGGGGCAAGCTTCTCGGGATCGGCGCGTGTTTCCTGATCATATTCGCGGCCTCGTTCTACTTCGGCAAGCCGAGCACCGCCCACGCCCAGACGACGACGGCCACGGCCCCCGCCGCGGCGCCCGCGGCCCCGGCTGCGGCCGCTCCCG
>CAITEC010000068.1 GCA_903891325.1 uncultured Opitutaceae bacterium | reverse complement strand
ACGCGCTCGCCCGGTTCTGCGCGTTCTCGAAGCGCGATAAGGTCGGCACGCTGCCGAGCTCCTCCTCTCCCGCCGCCATCTGGTGCACCGGATCCTGCCCCAGCTCCTCCGCATCGTTGAGATCCTCCCAGCCCGCGGACATCCTGAAGGTCGCTGGATGGCAGCAACGGGAATCGGCTGGTGGCGGATTGTGCCGAGTCTTATAGGGCTGACGCTGTGAGATCAGGGCGGCCGCCGTGCCCTTCGGGTCAAAATCGAACCCGGTAATGTTTGCCTGCATTGGTCTGCGCATCACCGAATCCACTACCGATCGGTGAACGGGAGCAACCTAGGCCGTTTCACGGACTCCTATGTCGGTAAAGTTGCAGTGGTCCTAGCCCAAACTCATGGATCGGCTCCACAGCCCCGTGCGGTATTTGGAATAGTTTTGCTCCGGGAATTCAAAGGTTGAACCATCGACACATGGCAATCGATCTCGCGGGCTTTCATGTGCTGAAGGACAGCAAATGTTTGACGCGAAGCAGGATGGCTGAAGCCGCAACGGAAATTTGCGATCACCTTGATAAGTATCTGTCGCTTACTCGGGAAGCTGCCCAGATTCGTACCAATAAACTGTTGCGATCAAACGGTAGGATATCAGCAGCTGAGATGAGAGACAAAGGAGAACGGCTATTGGAGGCGACGGTCATAGCGGCATGGGGACCCGAAACAGAGAAAACGTTCTTGGACGCATTGTGCCCGTGGCTGCTTACCAAGCAGGTGCCGTTAGCAGCGGCACGGGCTGCCAGGGGTTGGGGAAAGGTCGATCTTTTCGGAATGTCACCCGCAGGCGAACCAGTCATCATCGAGCTAAAGGCTGGGAGGGCGGCAGACTCTCCTTTACGCGCAATCATCGAGGGTGTCGGATATGCAGTGTCCATCCGCAATAACCATCAGGAATACCTAGGCCAACTTGAACTCCCGACTAGGCTCACCTGGGCATCTATTGATTCCGGCCAAGCAACAAAGATATGGGTTGTGGTGATGGCACCGGAGGGATTCTGGGCCAAACTCAACAGATCGAAACGATCACGAGGTGCGCTTCCCAAGTTAAGGAGCTTGGCTGCGAGACTTAGCAACGCCGGATATCCGGTGCGGTTTTCCAGTGTGCGCGGGACTCCGAGCACGGGATTGTCTGATCTTAGATGGTGGGATATTTGCGGTCACGGAGACAATGGTTACTGGCCGTTTGATCCGGCCGCATAACGGTGGGATATTTCCCACGTACTGCCGCGCCGCTCAGAGCACCAAAGGTTTACCATCTTCGGCAATCTTCGTCGTCGGCCACCACCGCGCCCATGTCTCTGGGCTGGTTGTGTGCACCGGCACAAGTCGGCGCGGATTCACATCTTCGACAAACCGCCGTAAATCGTCCGGGTGGGCATGTCCGCTAGCGTGCCGCTTAAGCATCCGACCGACCGCCGCTTTGACCTCTTGATCCAAGAGCTGAAGTCTCGGCTCACTCAGATATCCCGGCCAGTATGAGAAGATGCATGTCGTCCGTTGGGGTAGCTGGCGGCCAAAGAGTCCCTCCCGCATCGACTGTCTGAACAGAACAACGAACCGTTCTGGTGTCCGCGCGATCTCCTCGGCCGTTATGGCTCCCCTTCCGAGTTTCTTGAACCAGTCCGTGTGCCCGAGACGACGTGCAGCCCCGCTAGTGGGAAACCGAGGCGGTACGAACAACCGAAGGACCAAGGCAAAGGGGTCATATCTGGACTCTGGACAAAAATCAGCCCGTCGGAGGTTCCAGCTGCCCTTTTGTCCAGAGTCCAGATATGACCCCTTAGGTCGGCCCAAAAACGAGCGGTGACGACGTGCGAGTCGATCCTAGGGGTCATGTCCCAACTTCTTATTTTTTTGGCCTCCCATTAAGGCAACCGCACAACTCCCGGACTTAAAAAGTTGGGACATGCCCCTTCAATCGACCTCAATTTGCTGAGGCCCCGGTCTGACGCTCTCAGATGAATGCTTTTAAATTGAGTTTTATAAAGTGTAGTATTTGTTTTCTCAAATGAGGTATCTTTCCAGGGCCATAGAGTCCACCTTGCTGAAGGCTCGTCGGAATTTCCCCGCCGTTGTCCTCACAGGGCCCAGGCGAGTCGGCAAGACCTCGCTTCTGCGGCATTTGATTCCGACGGCGGACTACCGCCTCCTCGAGGATCCCGACGTCCTGGCGCGTGTGCGTGCCGATCCCAGGGGCTTCTTCGACGAACTTAAGGCCCCGGTAATTCTCGATGAGGTCCAAAATGCCCCGGAGCTCTTGTCCTACGTTCGGACTCGGATCGACGCGGCGCCCAGGAAGACCGGCCAATGGTTTCTCACCGGGTCGCAGGAGTCAGCGTTGATGCAGGGTGTCAGCGAGTCGCTGGCAGGCCGCGCCGCGATTCTGCACATGCTGCCCCTCGGCGTATTGGAAAGCGCAAAGGTTGATCTATGGCGGGGGGGCTTTCCGGAGGTCATCGCCCGCCCGGGTGCGCGCGATCTCTGGTTTTCATCATACCTTCAGACCTACTTGGAGCGCGACGTGCGCGCGGTGACCCAGGTAAAGGACCTGGCGACCTTCCGCCGGTTTATGGGACTAGTCGCGAGCCGGCACGGCCAGATCCTCAACAAGACCGACCTTGCCGGACCACTCGGCATATCTGTCCCGACGATCGGGCAATGGCTTGGGGTCCTGGAGACAACGGGACTCCTGGCGCTGATTCCGCCCTATTTTGAAAACTTCGGCAAACGGCTGCTCAAGTCACCCCGGCTTTATTGGCTCGATTCGGGGCTCGCTTCCCATCTCCTCGGTTTGCGATCGCGTTCTGAACTCGAGCGCTCTCCTTTTTACGGTGCGCTCTGGGAGGGATTCGTTGCCGCCGAGATCGTAAAGGGCCAGATTAACGCCGGGCGAAGAAGGGAACTCTACCACTTTCGGGATGAACAGGGCCTGGAGGTGGATTTTATCATTCCCGGCGACAATGGAAAACTGCGGTTGGTGGAGGTGAAGGCGACCCGCACGCCGACCCCGGCCATGGCGAGGCCTCTGCAGTCGCTGGGCCGAACCCTCGGCAACCGCGCAGAAATGTGGCTGGTGCATCGGAAGTCGAGAACGCCGGCCGGAATCACCACCTTGGCACCCGGCGTTCAAACGGTCGACCTCGGGACGCTCCTCCGGGAGTTATAATTCACCACACCGCAGAGCCTTTGGGCGGCGGGCAGGTGGTAACGTCTGGGAACACGACCCTTTCGGCGATTGCCGCGATCAAGCCGCCTTCCGGCGTCGGGTAAGAGGAACAAAACGGATTTCAACCCTTTGCTTTAGCGCAGTTGCGATTCGGTTGAGCATTGCAAGGGAGTGCCCCTCATAATCGGCATCCTCCAGCCGTGAAATGACCGACTGCTGGGTTCCAATCCGGCGTGCCAAGGCCGCCTGCGATAGGCCGGCCTTCTGCCTCAGGCTGCGGATCTGCGAAGCAATTTCCCGGTTGGCGACTTCCTCTTCAAATCGCTGTTGGCGGGCAGGATCGTTGCCCGCGATTTGAGCCAGAATCTTCAGGGCATCGGCTGTCGTTCTCCTATGCATCGGTAATTACTCCTCGGAATGTATGGGCGATGGGATTGGCGGGGCTGGATAGATAGCCTGTCCCCCTATTTTCCTTGTCGGTCGATTATGCCACCAGCGGTTCGACTTCTCGGGATAGGCGTTGTCCGAGGCCGGCTTTGGCCTGTTCAACGTCATAGGCCTGCTGAAGATTAAGCCAAAATCGTTCGCCGGTTCCAAAGAAGCGGCCGAGCCGCAGCGCCGTATCCGCAGTAACGGCTCGCCGACCCTTGATAATCTCCGTCAACCGGGAAGCCGGGATACCCGTGCGCAGGCTAACCGCTCTGTAGGTGAGATGATTGGGTTTGATCCACTCTTCAGCCAAAATTTCGCCAGGCGTGATATTTGCAAGATCCGGAGCTTTGGTCTTCATAGAAGTTTAATGGTAATCCACGATTTCGACCGCTAGCGCATCCTGTTCGTGCCAACGAAAGCAAATGCGCCATTGGTCATTTATTCGAATACTGTACCGACCTCGCCGGCCACCTTTGAGCGCCTCGAGGCGGTTTCCTGGTGGCAAACGCATGATATCAAGCCGATCGGCGGCGTCGAGTTGGAGAAGTTTTCTACGGGCTGCTCGCTGAATGTCAGGTGGCAATCGGCGTGACGATATCCCGGCGAATATCTTCTCCGCCTCGGAGTCGGCGAAACTCTTGATCACCTTCAAAAACTAACCCTAAGCGCTATTACGTCAAGCGTAATTATGAATGAAAGCGGCTAAAATTGCCGGTTAGGCCAGAGGTCTTCGTACACCTCTGCTTCTTGATGGGCCAGCACTGTGACGCCCCGCTCGAGGGCAACAGGAAAGTCGGAAGAAACTCCCTCAGCACTTCAGCTTTCTGGACCCATCTCCGCCCAAAGCAACGGCCCGGCGGTTGCAAAACGTCGACTTGCCGACGAACATAATTAACTCTACCCCGATTCCGGATGCGCATCATCTCATGGAACGCCAACTATAACGCCCACAAGCGCACCTTTCTCGAGGATGCCGAGTTTCTTTTTGCTGAGGGGGCAGACGTCGTAGTATTATCCGAGGTTGCGAGACCCGTAACTGAGGAGCTGAGACACATCGCTTGGATAGGCCGTAACAATCCTGGATTGGGCATCATCGCAAGGAATGGGTATTCGCTCACACCTTCGGACCTCAATTCGGGGGCGCCCACCCTGTTCGGCGGCTTCGCCATAAAAGGAGCGGTCTTAATGAACCTCTTGGCCGCTTGGCCGGTTCAATACCCGGCAGGCTCCTGCTACAGCAAGTTGCTGAACACCGCCCTTGATCACTTTGCGGGTTTCTTGGCTGGAGACCGGTATGCCATTGTTGGTGATCTCAACTCAAGTTCCTTGAGTCCTGGGCGATTGTCGTCCGCCGCTGGACCACAAAACCGGATGTCAGCCTCCCCTTCTATCACCTGTCGTCGCAAGGTTTCTGGAAGCCGCTACAAGTCAACCGTATACCTGCAAAAGACCCCCGCTCCACCGTCGCGATCGAACTAAACCCTGACTTTACGGCTCAAATCGCGTCACCAATCTTTCGGGATCTGGCGCGCCATGTCCTGATCCAAACCTGGTTTCCAGCTGAGGAGCAAGCCGGGCTTTACGCTCTTTACGGTACAAAGCCCGACGATGGTGCGTTGAAAGCAACACTCGAAGAGGAGGCCGCCGCATATGGAGCCGCCACCGGCCGGGACGCCCGTTTTAGAATTCAGGTCATCACTGAATACCTCTACACGTGCGCCCTCACCGGGTACACTCTGACGACCACGACCGGCGCGACCATAGTGGAGGCTGCACATATTGCGCCGTTTTCAACCAGCCGAAGTAATGATCCTCGAAATGGGCTCGCCCTTACCCCGGACGCTCATTGGACATTTGACGAATTCCTCTGGACCGTCGACGAGGAGCTTCGAATCGTCGTATCCAAGCGCGGTTATTCGGACTGGAGTCCCGATAGTCAAAATCTGGCAACCCGCCATGGGCGCCCCCTGTTTTTCCATTCCCAGGCTAAACTCAGGCCAAACGAAGAGTATCTCGCCAAGCATCGCGCATCATTTTCCGGGTGATTTTGAGTCACCCATTGAAGATACTGTGGTGCCATTCAAGAAACTCCGCCGCCGGCCGAAATTCCTCTCCGCGAGGTAGGACAGCCAACGGCTGGTCATCTAAGGCATAGTAGTGCCGTCCATTTTGAAATTCATCTCGAATTCGCCGGCTAACCTTAACCCGGTAGTCAAATGTCACGGTAAGGTACCCCAAATCAAAGAGGTTATGCAGGTCCGACCGGAGGAGTAGGCCATTACGAATTTCGTGTGGTCCATTTTTGGCATAAGGACGAATATGGCCCGCTTCGAGAGCGGGCAGGGTCTTTTCACCGGTAATTGCACATTGCCGGGCATACGCGTCGGTGACCTCTACGCGAAACGCCCCTTGGCCCAACCGAGGCCTAACCGTGATTGGTGCACCAAATCGATTGGTGCCTTCGGCGGTGCTGGTAGGCAGTATTGTCTCGCGAGAAAGGCGAGCCTGCACCTCTGCCCAAAGTGCCGCGCCTGATGGAGAGCTAACCGGGTACCCTTTGCCTGTGACGATATTTTTGCTCCAATCCTTTGGGATCGGAATCCAGGCATCGCGCGGCCAAAAGAACGGTTCGACAAGGATCGTGCAGCCTAGTTGCTGGTGCAGCTCGGCAGGTGACCGGTGCTCAAGTATTCGGCGCTCGAAGGTATCGTAGTCAGGCACACCGTTTTTTTCTCCGAATGCCTGCCACGCGAGCGCCAGTGGAAGGAAGGTATGCCGAACAAATACTCCGCCACCAGCGATAAAATCGAGTGGCGAGTGCAACTTGAAAAGAAATAGGTCACCGGGCTTGAGTGCCCTAAACTCCATCTGACTGCGTGGGCGCCAGAAGTTCACTTCATCCGGCTCTTGATTGGCGAGAAATCGGAACCACTCGTTATTTGTTACACCAACGAAGAGTTTCATTTTCGATCCGGAGGATCTTCAGCAGCATTTAGTCCGGAGTCATCTGACGATTCTGAATATCCTCCCCGCAGACTTTCAGTGCGGCTCCTGAAGAAGATTTCCGTCTCCTTGTCTTGGAAAAAGACATAGCAGCCCTTCAATCCGCGCGTAAGCAACACCCGGTAGGTGTTCTTGACCAGTTCGGCAAAGCGATCGCCGCCTCGTTTCACTGGGCCATCGCATGAATTCTCGCGCTGGCCGACCCACCCTCGCCCACTGCGGTAAACCAAGTCTGTGCCAAAAATTACACCGACGTAGTCAAATTCAAATCCCTGGGCCGTGTAGATGCACCCGATCTGGTCCTCTCCGCCATTGCTGTAGGCCCATAGAGGCGCCTTCGGGATGCCTTTCGCCAAACCACTGGCATCCGGTTTAGCGTTCCAAGGTCTCCTGAAGGCACCCAGATTCACATCCTGAACCAGCGTTCCATCTGCCGCAGGATTCGACCATGGCCAACAAAAACCTGCTGTTAGCCGCGCTTTGAATCCGCCGGCCAATCTCGATCGAATTGATTCATCAAGGGATTCCGGCGAATCGACGATGCGAAACTCGAACGGATCTCCTAAATTCCACAGAACTGTCGGGGTGCGATCGAGTTCGAGAGTGTTGTCGATCCATTGAATGAAGGCATCGGAGCCAGAACATCTGAATTGTGCCTCAAGCTTGATTTCATGGAATTCCGCCTTGTTCTCCTTGGAGGCAGCGCGAATAAGGGCGGTCGAGCCGATCTCGTCCGGGCGCACGAGCTGCCGATCGTCGATAAAGAAAACGGCCGTTTGGGCCACGTCGATCAGCTCTTGAATTTGGGCCTTTCCGGTTCTCCTAGCTGCAGGCGTATACCGATTCGAGCTGGTTTTACGCAGCCGATGGGCTTCGTCGCAAATGACGACATTTAGCGCCTCCGCCTCCATATCCGAGTAGCTGTTGAAGTAGTGGAACAGCGAGCTAGCCCTTTGCCCAACGATTTTTCGAAGCGTTTGGGTGAACGCGCTCGATCCCGTCGCGTAGTGACTTGAGATTCCTTCGCTCGCCAACTTTGCGACCAAATTTAGGGCGATCACGGATTTTCCGGTTCCAGGCCCCCCGATCACAAGGATAACGCTCTTTCGTCGGCTCTTCTTGGCTGCCCTTGCCGCAGAAAGTACCCTGTCGAACGCAATCAGTTGCTCGTCAAGCAGCACATATTCAGGACGCCCGTCTATCATTTGCGCTACATGCTCGAGCAGCTTTCGGCTGGGCTTGTACTTGCTGCGCTCGACTCGGTCCAGGAGTGGCATTCCATCACCTGCTCCAAGCCGACTGTTTAAGTCCTCAATCAATTTCTCCGTATCGTCCTGGGAGAATATCGGAAAGTCCTTAACCCATGGTTCAAATTTTGGCGCTAGGAGGGGGTCGTTTTCGTTAAAGGAGTAATTATGCAGGAAAGCGCACGCTGCGAGGCCAATGGGATCAGTATCGAAGTCAAAAGCAGTATGGGAGTCCGCGAGATAATTTCGGTATCCGCCAACCTGAACGGATGGATGCAAGACGTCACGTTTCGCCCCGCCAGTGAACGTGAGAATGCTCTCTCCTTCGGCTTCTTCACATTTCTCCCATTGCTTTAATTCAACAATGACGGCTTGTGCGGATTTTTCGCGATTGCGCCCGGTAATCATGCAATCGAGCCTCCGTGACATCGCTGGAAGTTGATATTCCAGGAGCACTCCGTTGTCTTTGAGGTGCGCGCGCTCGAAAACCATGGCCATTGCGCGCAAAGAATTGCGCCATGAATTGACCTCGGCCGGACCGGGTTCGTATCTAAAACTCGCCTTGAATGCCGATCGAAGTTTATCAGCGATTCGATTGTGGGCTGCGTCTTCCGTGAATTCTGTGGCCGTACCGGAATAGAGCCTCATCTGATTTGAAATTAGCCTGGCGAGACGCGTTTATCAAGGTTGATGAACTTTCGGCGGCATTGGGGCTTACCTACCGGTTTCATCCAAATGAGGGCAACTTCCTCCTTCGCCCGTTGGGCTTCGGCGGATTCCCTTCGCATTGCGAAGGGAAATGCCCGAGGGGGGACTCGAACCCCCATGCGGTTAGGCACAGGCTTCTGAGACCTGCGTGTCTACCAATTCCACCACCCGGGCGTAAAAAACTAAACTGTAACAGCTTAGCCAACTGACAATGTCGTGACCTCTGGACAAAGAACAGACGGACGGGATGGTCACGCTACCGTCAGAAGGCGAGTATTACCCTCCAGGGCTTAGGTGCGGCAAGCTAAAATCCCGACAACGGGGCATTGGAGGGGAGAGGGTGAAATGTAAGACCCGACTTCTTAAGGTCGGCCGACCACCTTGTCCCAAGTCTGGCCTGGCAGGTTCTTTTCGACTTCAATTTGCCGAGCTTCCGACACTCCAGCTTGGGTGGCGAATTTCCGCCAACCCTTCACAGCTCGGCGGCATTTTTCCATTACCGCGGCCGCTTCTTTCGCGTTGATGCCGCTGTAAGATGCGAGGGTTTGCAGGTGAGCCACGCCTGGTTGAACGCTGCCACCAACGCTCATTGCGTGGCGCTGAAATCTCCCAGGGGACGCGTAAACCATGTCGTATGCCGGGGAAAGGCGCCAGCGCCCGCCGCTGTAAAGAAATCCATGATTCTTGGCATGGTCGTCCCGTACTCGGGCCGCCACGTTGAATACGGCCCGCCGAAAGGCCTCCACTAGTTCTGTATGGTCGCGGGTAATCTCCTGGGTCGTGTCGAGGAGTAGCTCGTATCCGAGATCGGCATCGAAATCTGATTCGGTGATGCCGGCCAGGCTGTGGAAAAAGATCCGCTTCCCGGCGGGTTCACGGTCGAAGCGAGCGATGGCAAAATGAGCCCGGTCGTGTCCGTTTTCGTCTTTGGCCGTGAAGATTCGCGTCTTGCAGGTTCGCAGGCCGGCGGCCTTGGCCATAAGTGCGTAGGCGTGCTCCAGCCGGCCGTATTCCCGGTATTGGGCGCCAACCTTGGGTACGTCCAGTTTAAGGAGCCAAGGCGTGTACCCCGATGGCAACTTGTGGGGGCTGGCTATTAGACGAGGCTCTTCACCGGACGGGCCACGCTCCTTTACGCCAATCCAGATCTTTGGGCGCGCCCCGCCGGCCGAGCCGTTCCGCGCGAGCTCAATTAATCCGGGAATAGCTTCGCTTTCCGGGGCATCAAGAACGGCCCGGGCTTCGCTCTCGATGCGGCGGAGGTCCAGGGCGTCTCGCGCCTCATCACGAAGCGGATCGTCCTTGAGGAGCACAGGCTCGTAGCGTAGCGCCCCCACCCCGCGGTCTCCTACAAAACAGAGTTGCTCCAAGGGCGTGACTGACTCAATGGCCCTCTTTTGTTCGGCTAGGAACCACCTGGCCATGATCCGTTCGCCCCAGGCATCCGGCAGACTGTCATAGCAAAAGCCTGGCAGGTTGTGTAAATGCCCTTTGCGACATGCCCGCGCACCGGCTGCGAGGCGCCAATGGAGCGGGGAAATCTCCACATTTGATTGGAGAAATGCTGCGTCGAACTCGAAATAGATCGTCCCTTCAATGTCGGCCAATTGCCCGACCAGGGTATCACCCATGAGTACCCTAACGCGCATGGGACGCCCCCTTCCTAGCCCGAGCACGTTGGCGGCTGCGGTGGCGGATGGCAGCAGCCAATTCCAATTGGTCCAGGCTTTTTACCTCGGTGTTGACTGACCTAAAGAGTTCCCCGGCCGCCTCGTCCCGGCCCAAGGCAAATAGCAGACGGGCAAGCGCTGCGGTATTGATTCGACCCGTTTGCTCGAATCGATGCAGTGTGGCCACCCCGATCTTCGCCCGTTTGGCAAGGGCGGCCTGGGTTTCGTTGCGCTCCAAACGCAACCGGCGGCAACCATCGCCGAACGATTGCAGGATATCTTTAGACATCATAAATGATTGTTAAATATCATAAATAGATTTTAAGCAATCATTTTTGATAGCTATTGATCTTCGTCAGGATAGCCAATCCGAGTGCAAGTGGGCTGTGGACGATCTGGATCCGGCCGGGTTTAAGACGTTCCGTTCCCGCTACCCTGAGGGAGCGAACATCGTCGTCGCCCACGACGTCGATCGCGGGTTCTCCCGGTCAATCGACGGGTTGACGGTGCGCTTTGAGAACTTGGCCGGGTTGAAGAGTATGCTCTGATCGCTCCTGACGCGTTTCGATTTCAGCGGCCTGAATACGCAATCCGCCAAACCGTGTCGTTGGCGTCGTCCGTAATGAGCAGCGCGCCGTCGTGGGCGACGGTCACCCCGACCGGGCGGCCCCACACGTGGCTGTCGTCGATCACGAAGCCGGTGAGAAAATCATCGTAGCCGCCGGTCGGCTTGCCGCCCTGCATCCGGATCCGGATCACCTTGCTTCCGGTGCGGCCGGTCCGGTTCCAGGAGCCGTGGAAGGAGGCGAAGATATTCCCGCGATAGTCGGCCGGAAACGCCGCCGGGCCCGATGCGTCGGCCGGATAAAATGTCATCTGGAGGGTGGCCGAGTGGGATTGGACCGGGACGTCGGGCACGGTCACCCGGCCCGCCAGGTCGGGCCGCTCGCCCGCGTGGCGGGGGTCCTCGTGGCTGCCGAGGTAGTACCAGGGCCACCCGTAGAATCCCCCCTCGCACACGTGGGTGATGTAATCGGGCACAAGATCATCGCCAAGGCCGTCGCGCTCGTTGGCCGAGGCCCAGAGGAGCCCCGTGGACGGCTGGACGGCTAATCCGACCGCATTGCGGATGCCGCTGGCGTAAACGCGAAGGGGCTCCCTCCCCTCGGGATCGGTGACAAGGATGTCGGCCCGCCGGGCCTCGTAGCCCCAGGCCGCTCCCAGCGCATTGGCGGCCTCCCAGGCCGGAAGTGCGACCGGCGACCCGGGGGTCATGCCTTCGGCCACATTCGACCCGGATCCGACCGAGATGAACAGCCTCCGTCCGTCGAGCGAGAAGGCGAGGTCGCGGGTGGTATGGCCTCCCGTGCTTTCCACCAACCGGGGCACCACCACCTCGGCGGGCCCGCGCGCCTTCAGGTCGCCGTCGCGATAGGGAAACCGAACCACGGAATTGAGATTGCCCACGTAGAGCCAGCGCGGGTGCGCGCCCAAGGGGTAGAAGGCGAGGCCGAAGGGTCCGCTGAGCTTGCGGGCAAAAACGGAGATTTCAGAGGGCTTGTCGGCGCCGTCGGGCGCGCGGAGCACCCGGATCTGCCCGGAGCGGGTTTCCGCGATGAAAATATCCCCATTTGGGGCGGTTCGCAGGAGGCGCGGTCCGGCCAGCCCGGAAGCGAATAACGTGACGGTGAATCCCGGGGGAACCAAAAGGGCTGCGCCCGGCGGATGTTTCCGGGTATGGGGCGAATTCCCGGCCGAAACCGTGGCATAGGGGTGCGGCAAATCCTCAATTCGAATCTGATGATGCCTTCCGGGCGCGTCATTCTGCCAGTCGCCCGGAGTGGGCACCCGGACGACCGCGGCCGTCCACCGCGGTTCCTTCCGCAAGGGCAGGGGCCGCAGATTTCCCAGAAATGCGATCAGGTCCGCCCGATCGGCCGGCCTCGGAATGACCGCGGCCATCTGCGTCCCCGGGACCATCGTCCCGGGCCCGGCCAGGAATCGGTCAACGCTGGCGGCACTCCAGGTGATGCCGGAGGCTTCCAAGGCCTTGGAGTAGCCGAAACTGGCCAGGGAAGCGGCCGGCCGGCCCATGACGCCGGCAAGAAGCGGCCCTTGTCCGGACGGGGGTGATCCCGGCAACCCGGTGGAGTGGCAAAGTGCGCAGTTCTGCTGAAACAGGATTTTACCGCGCTGGGCGTCACCGGCAAACGGGCCCGGATCGGCCGCCAGGCATTTTGCGCCCGGCAAGGAAAGGAGCGGAAGACTCAGGGCGAACGCCGGGATGATGAATCGAATGGGAGGCATGCCAGATGCCATTCGAGTTATGAAATGCGTCGCAAAACGCAAACACGGCTCTCTTGGGTCGCCTTGCTTCTATGTCCCGCGATGAAGGTGGGACCAACAAAGACGAAGCGGCGGCCGGGAAAGGCCTCAAGGCCCATGGCGCGCTTCATCCGCGCATGGCAGGAGCGTTATGAGAACGACCTGAGCCTGGCTCCGGCCTCGAAACTCAGGCGGGAAATTGCGCTGAAGGCGCTGGTGAAGACCTGGCCCGGACTGCCAGGTCGGGACGCCCGGGGGATCAGCGAGGCGGACTGCCGGCAATGGGCGATGCATGCGTTTCGCACGGGCACTGGATTCATCGCGCCGGGGGTCAAAACCGTGCGCAAGGGGATGTCGCCATCCGCATTCAACAAATGCGTCGATGCGCTGCGGGGGATCTTCGCCATCGCGGTCAAGGAGGGCGCCGTGGACGAGAATCCCGCCGATGCAGTCGGAAAGGTCAGGGACCGGCGCGCGCCGATGGAACTCCCCTCCTCCGCCCAGTTTGAGGCGATCGTCAGGACGGTCGCGGGCGGTCGGAACCGATGGGCGCGAGACTGCGCCGACATGATCCGGCTCCTGGCGTACTCGGGAGCCCGGCTGAGGGAGGCGACCGGGTTGCAGTGGCGGCACATCGATGAAGGCGGTCAGCGGGTGACGATTCCAGGGACGAAGACGGCGACCAGCTTCCGCACGATTCCCAATTTTCCGCCGCTGGCCGCATTGCTGGCCGAGATGCGGCGGCGATGAACGCGGGAGCCGAAGGAGGCCCGGATTGCGCGGGTCCAGGACTGCCGCGGGTCGCTGCGCGCGGCATGCAAGGCAGTCGGCGTCCCGCCCATGACCCACCACGACCTGCGGCACCTCTTTGCAACGCGGTGCATCGAGTCAGGCGTGGACATCCCAACGGTTTCCCGGTGGCTCGGGCACGCCGACGGGGGAACGCTCGCAATGAAGACCTACGGCCACCTCCGCGACGAGCACAGCGCGCTCCAGGCCGCAAAGGTCCGGTTTTGAGGTGACTTAGTTTCGGGCCAGCGCGCGGTATTCGAACGATGGAATACCCTCGGCGATACCCTTTGCGCTCAGGTCCTCATCAAGTTTCGCCCAGTGCACCCCGTACCCTTCACCGCTGATTTGGTAAGTCTTACGGTCCTTGACCCCTGCTTTAAGGAGACGCGGGTACCATTTGAGGGGGTTGCGCACCTCCCGGCCATCGCTAAATCGAGCAACCAATTGGCTCTTTGTGACAGCGACGGAAAGGATCCGTATCTCAGTCTTGGAAGTGTTCATGCCACGCCTCTTCGATTTTTTGCCGATGTTCTTCAATCAAACATTTGATCTCGGTTATTTCGTGAAAGGGAAACCCCCGGTTTCGACCAAGTGTTAGGGGATCCAGCCAAAATTTGCAAATCGCATTGTCGCGTTTGACATGGATATGAGGCGGTTCGTCACCTTCATTGCTGAAGAAATGAAAGCGGTAGGGACCTGGGATATCGACCTTCGGCATGAGTGCTCGGCGCAATAATAGCAACCGCACCACAAAGATCCCGGACCCGTGAAATTGGTTTCCCTCCCCAGTCCCCAAGTCCCATACTGTCCCTCCCATGAACAAAGACGCCGTCCTCGCAAAGATTAAGTCGGAGAAGGTTATCGCGCTGATCCGGGCGGACAGCCCGGACGGGCTGCTCGACTGTGCGAAGGCGCTGGCGGCCGGCGGGCTGACGAGCATCGAGCTGACAATGACGACCCCCGGGGCGATCGAGATGCTTCGCAAGGTGAGCGTGGAGCTCCCGAACTTCGTCTTCGGGCTGGGGACCGTCCTCGATGCCAAGACCGCCCGCGAGGGGATCGCGGCCGGGGCAAAATTTCTTGTGACCCCCGCCTACCGGCCCGAGGTCGTCGCGGCGGCAAAGAGCCTGAACACCGTGGTCTTCTGCGGAGCGCTCACTCCCACCGAGATCCTGCTCGCCTGGGAGGCGGGCTCGGACGCGGTGAAGGTCTTCCCCGCCGAATTCTTCGGGCCGGCCTACATCAAGTCGGTCAAGGCGCCATTGCCCCATATTCCCCTGGTCCCGACCGGCGGGGTGACCGCCGACAATGTCGGGGACTTCCTCAAGGCCGGGGCGATGGCAACGGCGGCCGGAAGCTCTCTGGTGGATGCCAAGTCGTTGAAGGAAAAGAACTGGCCGCTGATCACCTCCCGGGCAAAAGCCTTTGCCGCGGCCGTGGCTGCAGCCTCCGTTAAGGCCTGATCGGCCGGTCGGCAGCCCTTGGAGCGGCGGCAGGGCCCGTTGAAAAGATGGGCCCCTTTATATGCGTCCTTCAGGCTGATTGGCACCCGGAATGCATCACCCACGCCAGCTTGGTCGCTGATCCGGTCAACCGTGCCAGCGACGAGCCTGCGTTTGCCACGAACAAGCCCATTCCAACCATGGTACCCTTGATGACCGCGATTCGAAGCGCCTCGGCCCTCCTGGTCGGCGGAGCGATTGGATTTGGCTTTGGCACGATCTCCAGCTCGACCCGTCCGAAAAAGGACGCTCCGCCGTCCGCAGGCAAGCTGAAGACGACCCTGCACAACGCCCTTGGGTCGGGCAGGCGAACCGCCTACCTCCTGGTGGCGCTTCTTCTGGTGCAGATTGTATTTCCGCTCCTCTTTGCAAATGGCGTGCAGTGGTGGATCTCCGGCGGGCTTGCGGCGGGCTATGGATGGAGCCTCCTCCGGCAATTGCTGCGCCGCCGGACCTAAGGCCTATTTCCGCCATGCTGGGCGCCGCCACACCCCCGTGCCCGTCGCCTGGCGGAGCCGAATTCCCGCTTCCGCTTGACCGCTATCCGGCGGCCCACGGGGAGGGCCTCCTTCAGGTCCTCGGTGACAGGATCCACGCCGATCCGTTCAACCTTGTCGCCAGCGCCCTCTTCCTGCTGGCGATCGTCCATACATTCCTGACCCCGGTGTTTCGCCACTGGGCCCGGGGTGTCGAGGCCCGCCAGAAGGCCGCAACCAGGCCGGCGAAGGCGACGCTCCTCGACGATGAGGGTGGCGCAATCGCCGAGGTGAGTTTCGCCGGGCAGATCCTCCATTTTCTCGGCGAGGTGGAGGCGGTCTTCGGGGTTTGGGCGGCGGTGCTTGCGATTGCAATCGCCCTGGCAAAGGGATGGCCGGCCGCGCTGGGCTACATCGGCCACCGGGTGGATTTCACGGAGCCGCTCTTTGTCATGGTGATCATGGCCCTTGCCTCGGCGCGCCCCATGGTGCGGCTGGCCGAGCGCTGCCTCCATGCGCTCGCCGTCCTGGGGGGCGGCACGATCGGCGCCTGGTGGCTTTCCATCCTCATCATCGGGCCCCTCCTCGGCTCCCTCATCACCGAGCCGGCGGCGATGACAATTTCCGCGCTCCTGCTTTCGCGGCACTTCTACTCCCGCCACCCGTCGTCCCGGCTCGGCTATGCGACAATCGGGCTTCTCTTCGTCAATGTGTCGGTCGGGGGCACCCTGACTCATTTTGCGGCGCCCCCCATGGTGATGGTCGCCGGCCCCTGGCACTGGGACAGCGCCTACGCCTTTGTTCACTTCGGGTGGAAGGCCGCCGCCGGCATCATTGGCGCGACCCTGCTCCACTACGCCTTTTTCAGGAGGGAGTTCGCCGCACTCGAGGAGGAGCGGCTCCGGGCCGGTCGGGCGCCGACCCTGGGTGGAAGCCCGATCCCCGCCTGGATCACGGCCGTCCAGATCGCGTTCATGGTCGTCGTCGTCCTCGTCGCGCACTACCCCGCCCTGTTCATCGGCGCATTCCTCTTCTTCCTGGCCTTCGCCCAGGCCACGGCCCACCACCAGCGAAGGATCGATCTGCGCCCGCCGCTGCTGGTCGGCTTCTTCCTCGCGGGGCTTGTGGTCCACGGGGGCCTGCAGGGCTGGTGGCTTGAGCCGGTCCTGGGAAGCCTGGGCCGCATCCCCCTCTACGCCGGCGCCGCGATTCTCACCGCATTCAACGACAACGCGGCGGTCACCTACCTGGCGACCCTCGTACCCGGCTTCACCGACGCCCTCCGGCAGGCGGTTGTCGCCGGCGCGGTCACGGGGGGCGGGCTCACCGTCATCGCCAACGCGCCCAACCCCGCCGGCCAGGCGATCCTCCAGCGCTTTTTTCCCGACGGGGTGTCCCCGGTAAAACTGCTGGTCGCCGCCCTGGTCCCCACGCTTTTCATGGCGGCGGCCTTCATGCTTCTCTAGCGCGAATATTTCCGGCTCAGGGCACCGGTTCGCTGACAAAGCGGTAGCCGATGCCCGCCTCCGTCTGGAAATGGCCGGCCGCATTGACCTCGTCTCCGAGCTTCTGCCGCAGCCGCATCATGTACACGCGAAGGTAATTGGTGTGCCCGTCGGCGTTCGGGCCCCAGAGTTCCCTGAGGAGGTCGCTGTGGGTCATGACCTTGTCGCGGTTGTCGACCAGCAGCCGGAGCAGCTCGTACTCCTTCATGCTCAACTTGACCGGACGACCCTCCCGAAGGACCCGCCGCAGGACGAAGTCGACCTCGATCGCGCCAAATCGGAAACGCGTGTCCGGGGCGGCCGGATCCGGCCGGCGGAGGAGGGCGCGGAGTCGGGCGAGGATCTCGCCGTTGCTGTAGGGCTTGACGACGTAGTCGTCGGCGCCCGCATCCAGCGCGGCGATCTTGGTTTCCTCGCCGTTCTGGACGGAGAGGACGAGGACGGGCGCCGAGCAGATCGGGCGCAGGGCACGAAGGACGTCCAGGCCCGGAACGTCCGGCAGCCCGAGGTCCAGGATGATCGCGTCGGGCGATCGCAGCGCGATCTGGCCCAGCGCCATCCGGCCCAGGCCGGCCTCCGAGACGGTGAAGCCGGACTCGCCAAGGGTGTCGCCGAGAAGCCGGCGAATCTGCGGCTCGTCGTCAACGACCAGCACGTCGGGTTTGCGGCCGGTGCTCATTCGGAGGGAACCTCATCCTGGACCACGCGGGGCAGGTGAACGGTAAAGGTGGAGCCGGTCGGAGAGGAATCCAGGACCACATCGCCGCCCTGGGCGCGCATGAAGCCGCGGACAATCGAGAGCCCCAGGCCGAGGCCTCCGCTCCGGCCGGACTGGCCGGATTGGAAGCGCTCAAAGATCCGTTCGCGAAGATGGGGGGGAACACCCGTCCCGGAATCGCGGACGCTGATGCACGCCTGGGGCGGATTATCCGTGTTCGCGTAGGTGATCCGGACCGGCCTGCCCGGGGGGGTGTGGACGACCGCGTTCAGGAGAAGGTTGGTGACCACCTGCTCCATGAGCACCTCGTCGGCAAAGAGCATGGGGCGATCGACCGGCATGACCACCTCCAGCGGCCTGCCCTCGAGCCGGCCGCCGACCGCTCGCCGGGCCGCCGCGATCACGTCGTCGGGGTCGCAGAAGTCCATCCGCGGCTTGACCGCCCCGGCGCCCAGCCGCGCCTCGTTGAGCAGGTTTGTCACCAGGTTGTCCAGCCGGCCGACCGCCGTGCGGATCTCCCCGGAAAGCCGCTGGCGCTTGGCCTCGTCGCCGGTCGCAAGCTGTTCGCTTGCCGCGCGCAGGACGGCGACCGGTGTCTTCAGCTCGTGCGAGACGCTGTCAAGCATGGTGCGATGGATGCGATCGGACTCGGCGGCGAGCCGGGCCCGATCGCTGGCCGTCCGGAGGGCCGCAATCTGACCGCCGATGAGCGCCACGATGAAATAGGTTCCAAAGAGCAGGCTGTCCTCGGTGTGTTGGACCGAAAAGGAAAAGCGGGGCGGGACGAAGACAAAGTTCCAGACCAGGCCGCTCAGCAGGCCGGCGAAGGTCGCCGACCAGCGGCTCACGTGCATGCTCAAGGCGATGACACCGAGCAGGTAAACCTGCCCCAGGGCGTGGTAGTTGAGCGGAGAGAACCATCCGCCGACGGTCACGACACCGATGACGGCCACAATCTCCAGAATTTCTCGCAAGGGTCGTGGCATGCACAGGTCCTGCAATGCACTTAATATGCCAAATTAACGTTTAATTAACGACCGTTAGCGGGCGCCGTCCAGAAACCGCCCTATATCGGGGACTTCCTTTTCGCGGCGGCCGCCGATCCGGCGGACGAAGTAGGGGTCGACAGCCTGGGTGGCGGTGACCTCCTCCTCGTCGTCCTCGGTCACCTCATCCTCGTCCACCACCTCGCCCTCCGCGTCCCGGAATATCCACTCCGGTTCCGGGTCGAAGGCGTGGGATATCCTCAGCGCCCGGGGCTCGAGAATGAGCGCGGGGTTGCGGACGCGGCCTCCCTTCACGATCTCAAAGAGGCAGGGGTAAAACTGCTCCTCGTAGCGGGCCTGGAAGTCGCTCACCCACTTGTTGGCCACGCCTTCCCTGCGGGTCAGCAGGACGATGTCGCTGAAATGGATGCAGGCGTCGTACCAGTGGGCCAGCTTCGGGTGCTGCTCGGCCAGGTGGCAGTTCACCACGCACAGGATGTGGGCGAGTTCCACGTTCCGGCCGGCGAGCCAGGCCTTGAAGGCCTCGATCTGGTCGACCGGGTTGCGCCGGCCGTCGGTGACGAAGAAAAGGTGCGTCGCCTCCTCCGGCGGCTCGGCCTCGATCACGTGAAGGGGTTCCGGCGGCTCGTCCGAGGGATCGGGACGAGGGCCGTGGTGGACGGGAAGCGCCACCAGGCGCCAGGCCGCGACCGCCCCGAGCTTCCCGTCGGCCGGGCTGGGCGCCTCATCGCCGGACAGCAGGACAACGGACCGGTCCCCGGGCGCCAGCCCGCCCTCGATGATGTCCGCAAGGATCTCCCGGCGCCCGGAGCCGGCAGCCCCGAGGATCAGGTAAACGAGGGGGGTTTTTGAAAGCGGCATCGTTGAAGGGAGTGGCCAGTGGGCGGAAATGACAAACTTCCGGCTTCCCGCCCCTTCCCGGCCTTCCTGTTCAAAATTTTGTCCGAAACGTCTCGTTCTGCGCCGCGTTGCGCATCCAGTGGTCCACGAGGACCAGGGCGGCCATCGCCTCGACGATCGGGACCGCCCGGGGAACGACGCAGGGATCGTGGCGGCCGCGGGCGGCCAATTCGGTCTCCGCGCCGCGGACGTCCACGGTCTTCTGCGCGCGGGTGATCGTCGCCGTCGGCTTGAACGCCACGTTGAAATAAATCTCCTCGCCGTTGCTGATCCCGCCCTGGACGCCGCCGGAATGGTTCGTGGAGGTTCCGACGCGCCCCTCCTTCACGATGAAAGGATCGTTGTGCTCGGAGCCGCGGAGCCGCACGCCGGCGAAACCGCTGCCGATCTCAAAGCCCTTGGTCGCGGGGAGCGAAAGCATCGCCTTGGCCAGGTCGGCCTCAAGCCGGTCGAAGACCGGCTCGCCCAGCCCGGGGGGAACCCCGCGGATCCGGCAGCGGATGATCCCGCCGACGGAGTCGCCGGCCGCCCGCGCCTCCTTGATCCGCGCGATCATCCGCTCGGCGGTCGCCGGATGCGGGCAGCGGACGGGGGTCGCCTCGACCTCCGCGAGGGACGGAAACGTCACCAGCGAATCCTCGGGCGCGACGATGTCGTGCACCTGGGTCAGGAAGGCGCGGATCTCCACGTTCCCGGCAAGGGCGAGGATCTTCCGGGCAAGCGCGCCGGCGGCCACCCGCCCGATCGTCTCGCGCGCGGAGCTGCGGCCGCCGCCGCGGTGGTCGCGGATGCCGTACTTTTCCTGGTACGTGAAATCGGCGTGGGAGGGGCGGAACTTCTCGCGCATCTCGTCGTAGGCGGAGGGGCGCTGGTCGGAGCTGCGGACCATCAGGGAGATCGGGGCGCCGGTCGCCCGGCCCTCGAAGACCCCGGAGAGGATCTCAACGCGGTCGTCCTCCTTGCGGGGGGTCGTGATGTCGCTCTGGCCGGGCCGGCGGCGGTCCAGGTCGGCCTGGATCTCCTCGCAACTCACCGGCAGCCGGGGAGGACACCCGTCAATGACAACGCCAACCGCCGGGCCGTGGCTTTCGCCCCAGGTGGAAACGGTGAAGAGTTTGCCGAAGACGTTGGGCACGCGGACAATCAAATCCTAAATGCGGAAAGCTGAAAGAGGAAAGTGGGGAACCTTCCCGTGCCGATATCGTCTTGGACAAGACCGTTTACAAACCCCATGAGATCCTCTTTTATCCCCGGTTCCGCATGAAGCCCCGTATCGTCCTCTTCTGCCTGGCAGCCGGCGTTTTAACCGCGGGGACCGCGGCGCGCGCGCAGGTGGCCTTCCCGAGGCGGAATGGGGCTCCCGTCTCGATGCCCGCCGCGAGCATCGGATCGGACCAGCTCGTGCCCTACTTCAAGCTGCCGGAGGGCGACATCGACAGCATGCTCGGCGCCCTGGAAATCTACACGGGCCGGACCGTCCTTCGCCCCGGCTCGCTGCCGGCGGCCACCTACTCGCTGGTCATCAACCGGCCGATCCCGAAGTCCGAGCTGGTCCTGGCGATCGAGACGGAACTGTCGCTCAACCAGATCGGCGTCATCCCCCTGGGCGACCGCTTCCTGAAGGTCGTCCCCCTCTCCACCGCCAAGGCCGAGGCCCCCGAGTTCATCGAGGGCTCGACCCTCGACCTGCCGCCCAGCGGCCGGATCGCCACCAAGCTTTTCCAGCTCGATTTCCTGCGCGCCTCGGAATTCTTCAATTCCGGGCTCACCGGCATCTTCACGCCGGGCGTGGGCGGCGGGATCGTCGTCCTGGACAAGGCCAACTCCGCCCTGATCACCGACACGGTCTCCAACCTCCAGCGGATCGAGTCGCTGATCAAGTCCGTGGACAAGCCCTCGACCGGCGGGATCACGGCCCACTTCTACCAGCTGCACTCCTCGGCCAAGGCCAGCGACATCGTCACCAAGCTCCACGCGATCCTCGCCGGGCCCGTCCAGAGCCAGATCGGCAGCGCGACGACCTTCAACGGGGACGACCGGACCAACCAGGTGATCGTCCTGGCCGACGCGCGCGAGCAGGCCTTCTTTGAGGACCTGATCACCCGGCTCGACGGCCGGGCCGACCCGAACACCCGCACAGAGGTCGTCTTCCTGCAGCACGCCGACGCGAAGGACGTGGCCACGCTCCTCACCCAGGTGATATCCGGCCAGAACACCGCCAGCCAGAAGCTCAACCAGGGCGTGCGGCCCGGCGAGATCAACACCGGCCCGGTCGTCGCCAACAACGGCCCCCAGACGGCGGCCGGGGGCGCCGCGGGCCAGGCCGGCGGGGCCACCAATGAATTCAGCAGCCTGGCGACCGTGTTCAACGACGAGCGGAGCAATTCGGTCGTCGTCTCGGGGACGGTCGACGACATCCGGCTGATCAAGCAACTGATCGACTCCATCGACGTCGCGCTGCCGCAGGTCCGCATCCAGGTGATCATCGCCGAGGTGACCCTCGACGACAAGGACGCGAGCGGGATCACAGCCCTGGGCCTGACGGTCGGGCCGAAGAACGGGATTGCCGGCGGCCCGACCCAGATCACCTCCTTTGCCGGCGGCGGGACGAGCGGTGTCGGCAGCACGATCCCCGGGACGAGCCTCGCCGGCTGGGATCTGACGAGCGGCATCGTCAACCCCCTCTCCTTCGCGGCGGCCTTCAACCCCAGCTCCGCCGGCTCCAAGAACGTGACCAAGGTGCTTTCCGCCCCCGTCATCCTGACTGCCCACAACAAGCCCGGCGAGGCGATCGTCGGCGAGCAGGTCCCCGTCATCACCGGAAGCCAGTCCACGCCGGTCTCCGGCGGCACCGCGACCAACTCGGGCTTCTCCACCAACTCGACGGTCACCTACGAGACGATCGCCATCGACCTGAAGGTGACCCCGCTGATCGGCGAGAACGGCGACGTGCAGATGACGATCGACCAGAAGGTCAACGACATCATCGGGGAGACGACGATTGACCAGAACCAGCAGCCGATCATCGGCAACCGCGAGATGACCTCCTTTGTGACCTGCAAGGACAACGAGATGATCGTCCTGGGCGGCCTGCAGCGCACTGAGAAGACGACCAACCAGAACAAGATCGGCTTCCTCTACGAGATCCCGATCATCAGCGAGCTATTGGGCGGCCACACCGACGAGCTCTCGCGCACCGAGCTTCTCTTCTTCATCCGGCCCCACGTCGTCTCGCCCGAGGAGGGCAGCAGGGACACGATGAAGCACATCCGGGAACTTTCGAACAAGGGGGACATCGAGCAATTCCTCAAGGACCCGGCCAACAAGCCCTACTCGAAGAAGGACAACTTCCTGGACCGGTTCAAGGGCGACTGATCCCCCACGCCCCGGCCGGCCGGGGCGCACCGGCTTTTTTTGCGAGACATGACAGCACTTCTTGACGAGCAGCTTCCAGCGTCGCTGGCCGGGCGGGTCACCGAGGACCAGCGCCAGGCGGTCATGGACGCGCCCCGCGGCGAGCGCCTCGCCGTCCTCGGGGCCGCGCTGCACCTGAGCGAGGCCGACGCGCTCGCGACCCTGGCGACCGCGGCGGGCCTGGACATCGCCTCGAACCTCGAGCCCGACCCCAACGCCCGCGGGGTCCTGCCCGCCCGGCTGGTCCACGAGTTCCAGGTGGTCCCGATCCGCCACGGCGCCGCGACCGGCGAGGAGAAGCCCGAGCCGGCCGCCCTGGCCGCCCTGCCGCTCCACCTGGCCGCCGCGTGGATCCCCGACGCGGCGATGGACGACTGGATCCGCACCTTCACCACCCGCCCGATCGCCTGGCACCTGGCGGTCCCGGAGCGCGTGCACCAGCTGATCATCGAGAACTTCGGCGTGGGCTCGGGCTCGCTGGAGGACAGCGACGAGAGCTACGTGGCCCCCGAGACCCAGCAGCAGGCCGAGGAGGTGGTCGACGAGGACGCCGCCGTCGTGCGCTTCGTGAGCGATGTCATCAGCCAGGCGATCGAGGACCAGGCCACCGACATCCATTTCGAGCCCCAGGAGGGGCAGCTGCGGATCCGCTACCGGGTGGACGGCCTGCTCGTCCCCGTCCCGCTCCCGGAGAACCTCCTGCGCTTCCAGGACGCCATCATCTCCCGGCTGAAGATCATGGCCCGGCTGAACATCTCCGAGCGCCGGCTGCCCCAGGACGGGCGCATCAACTTCAAGAGCGGGACCAACGTCCTGGATATCCGCGTCTCCACGATCCCGACCATCTACGCGGAATCCATCTCGCTGCGCCTCCTCAACCAGAAGAAGGAGGCGTACACGATGGACCGGCTGGGGATGAGCGCCAACGAGCAGGAGCAGATCGTCAAGATCCTCGACTACCCGCACGGGATCATCCTGGTCACCGGGCCGACCGGCTCGGGCAAGAGCACGTCCCTGAACGCCTTCCTGAGGAAGATCAACTCGACGGACCTGCGGATCATCACGATCGAGGACCCGATCGAGTACGAGGTCCCGGGCGTCAACCAGATGCAGGTCCGCCCGGAGATCGGGCTCACCTTCGCCGACGCGCTCCGGCACGTGCTGCGCCAGGACCCCGACGTCATCATGGTGGGCGAGATCCGCGACAAGGACACCGCGGAAATCGCGATCCGCGCGTCGCTGACCGGGCACCTGGTCTTCTCCACCCTGCACACCAACGACGCCCCCGGGGCCATCACCCGGCTGGTGGACATGGGGATCGAGCCCTTCCTCGTGGCCTCGGCCATCGAGCTGGTGATCGCCCAGCGGCTGGTCCGCCGGCTCTGCGCGGAGTGCTCCAGGCCCGCCGCGGTCCCCCGGGTCAAACTGCGCGAGGCGCTCGCGATCCTCGGCTGCGACCAGGCCGAGGCCGAGCTGATCGACTCGCTGAAGGGCCCCGTGGGCTGCGACCGCTGCCGCGGCACGGGCTACCGCGGGCGGATCGGGCTGTTCGAGATCTTCCGCCTCAACGACGAGATGCACGAGCTGGTCCTCAAGCACGAGAGCACGCGCACGCTCGCCGAGTGCGCCCGCAAGAACGGGATGCGCACTCTCGGCCAGAGCGGCTGGGAAAAGGTCAAGGCGGGCCACACGACCCTCGACGAGGTGCTGCGCGTCATCACTGTCGCGGAGAAGTGAGCCGATGCCGCGCTTCACCTACACGGCCCGCGACAGGGACGGGAAGTCCGCCGCCGCCACCCTGGATGCCCCCAGCCGCAAGGACGCGCTGAGGATCCTCTCCGGCCGCGGGATGCAGGTGACCGGCATTGAGGAGACCGCCGGCGCTGCCGCGGCGGCGGCGGTCTCATCGAAACGGGCGAAGAAGGAAAAGGCCTCCAGCCCCGCCGCAAAGGGCGGCCCCGCGGCGCCGGGCCGCAAGGAGCGCCTCCCCTTCCTCGAGTCGCTTCACGACCTGACGACCAGCGGCCTGTCGGCCGGCGAGGCCGTGCGGCTCCTGTCGGCCCGGATCAAGGAGCCGAAGCTGCGCGCGCTTTGCACCGGGCTTTGGGAGCAGATCAGCGAGGGGGCACCCCTCTCGCGCGCAATGGGCAATTATCCCGTGGTCTTCGACACGGGGACCGTCAACCTGATCCATGCGGGCGAGGCGACCGGATCGCTCAACGACACGGTGGCCCGGATCATCACCCACCTCACCGAGCAGCGCGAGCTCAGGCGCCAGCTCCTGACCGCCCTCGCCTATCCGGTCTTCATGGTATTCGTCGCCGGCGGCGTGATCCTCTTCTTTCTGTTTTTCCTGCTTCCCCGGCTCCAGACCCTGCTCTCCTCGCTTGGCGGCAAGCTGCCCCTCTCCACCCAGATCCTGGTCAGCGCCTCGGACCTCGCGCTCCACTACGGCATCTTCGTCCTGGGCGCGGCGGCCTTCGCGGCGGTCTCCCTCTGGCGCTGGTACGCGACCGACCCGGGGCGCGCGGCCATCGACGCCTGGCTGCTTCGGCTGCCGCTCGTCGGGCAATTCGTCGTAGCGCAGACGGTGATGTCGTTCAGCCAGACCCTGAGCGTCCTCCTCGAGAACGGGATCACCGCGGCAGAGGCCCTGCGGATGACCGAGCGGCAGATTTCAAACCGGGTCCACCAGAAGGCCTTTAACGAGGCGACCGCGCGGGTCCTGGAGGGCGAGTCCCTGTCGCTCGCGCTCACGCGCACCGGGTGCTTCCCGGACCTGGTCCTGGACCGGCTGAGCGTCGGCGAGAACACGGGCAATGTGGTCCCCAGCCTGAAGGCGATCTCGGTCACCTACCGGAAGATCATCTCGAACCAGCTCAGCACCTTCACCACTGTGATCGCCAGCGGCGTCCTGATGGCCGTCTTCGTCTTCGTGGGCTTCATCGCCTTCGCGATCGTGAGCGCCGTGTTCTCGGTCAGCTCGAGCTTCCAGTGATCCCGCGGCGCCCGATCAGGGAAGCTGGCCGCGGACAATCTCGACTGACGATATCCTCAGGCTCGCGTTGAGCAGGCTCGGGTTGGCCCGGTCCGCCCCGAGCTGGAACTGGTCGATCCCGATGTAGGGGGCGCGCTTCTGGAGGGCCGTGTAGAAGGCCTGCAGCGTGCCCCAGTCCACCTTGGTGATGTTGAACTCCACCGTGTGGACCGCGAACTGGCCGGTGCTCACGTCCTGGGCGCCGCCGCTGGTCGTCGTCCGCAGGTCCACGTCGCCGGCGATCGAGTTGACGGCCGCGAGAAGCTGCGTGCTGTCCAGGGTCTTGGCCGGGTCGAAGATGCCGGCGGCCTTCCGGGCGGAGTTCTCGATCGCCAGCCGGTGCGAGAGCCACGTCTTCTGCTCCTCGAGCTTCAGCGAGGTCTGGTAGACGTCATGCCGGAGGCGGTCCATCCGGCGGGCGAGGTTCGACAGCCAGAGAACCGCCACGATCAGGACCAGGGCGACGAGCAGGATCTTCTCCCGCGCGGGCCGGCCGAAAAAATAGGCTCTCAGTGTGGCGATCATGAGGCGGGCGGAACGGGCGCGGGCGCAAGGCTGCCCGGCTTGAAGTCGATCACCAGCGTGAACGAGGCGACGTTGTTCTGGGTGCGCAGGTCCCGGATCTCCACCTTGTCGCAGGCCGGAAGCGCCTCCAGGCTGCTCCGGTAGGTGCTGATCTCGCCGGGGTTCGAGGTCTGCGCGTCGACCGTCAGCGTGTAGAGACCGCTCGTGGAGGCGCGCAGGAAGGTGATCCCCGTCCCGAAGCGCCGGGGATGGACCAGCCGGATCATCTCGATCGGCAGCAGCCGCTGGGTCGAGAGCTCGTTGATCCGCCGGGCGATGTCCTGGGCGGTCATGATGTTGTCCACAACCGGGGACTGGAGGCGGACGACCTTGAGCCGGGTCCCCTGCCAGATCCCGCCGCCGACCAGGAGCAGCTCGCAGGCCGCCATGACGACAAACGCGGCGACGCAGCCCATGGCGACCCGCCAGATGACGACGTCGCGCCTGCGCGCGCGCCTCAGGGCGGCGAGTTCGACCTTGTCGCGAACGTCCAGGCCGGCCGCCGCCGCCGCCGGCAGCCGGGAAACGGTCTCGCCGGACCGAAAGACGATCTCGCGGTCGCTGCGCGAGGACTGGGCCGACGGGGGCTCCGCGAGCTCCACGACCGCCTTCGCGTCCCCGAGCGCCCGAAAGAGGGCGTTGCGCGCCCGGGCGCGGTCCTCGTCCGTGGCCTCCGCGGGGAGGGACTGGAAGGCGACCCCGGTGGGCACCGGGCCGTCGCCCCAGTGGATCCCGGTCAGACCGTCGGGCGCGGTGGAGACAATCGTCGTGGCCGGCGCAACCTCGGCGCCCAGGAGCGCGGCAAAGGATGGGAGGACGACCTGCGCGCCCTGCCACCCGGCGACCTCCTCGGCCGGGAAGCGCCGCCGGTAGGCCGCGAAGGCGAGCGCATGCCGGGAGCCGGGGACCCAGTAATAGCCGTGGTAGACCTGGGACAGGGGAAAGGGCGACAGGCCCTCAAGAGCGAGCTCCACCTGCGCGGCCACGTCCTGCGGGGGGGCCCCGGCGTCATCGCCGCCGGCCGCCAGCGGCACGGCCCTCACAAAGAAAAGCCCGTCGGGGAGCAGCGCCACCCGGGGGGGAGGCGGCGCGGCGCGGAGCAGGCTGAGCGGCGAGGGCATGGACGTTGGGTGGGTGGCAACCGCCTAGCCGGACTTCGCCGGCGGCGGAGGCGGTTGGACGGGGATCTGATCGTTCTCGAGAACCTCTAGGATTGTAAAGGGATATTGCAGGGCGGCCGGGCCCGCCGCGGCGGCGGAGGCCTGCGCCGAGGTGGGTGTTTCATGGGACTGGTTGATGGGGGGGGCCGGGGTGCCGGGCGTGTTGTCAGCCGCGGTGGTTTCACCGGTTGCCGAGGTTGACGCACCAGCCTTCACGTTGGTTGCCGTCGTTTGCACGGTTTTCGCGCCGCTGGTGCCCGGGGAGACGACGACGGACAGCCGGTACTGGGAGTGGGGGCCCTCGCGGACGGTGACCAGGATCCTCAGCGCGGTGATGGTCGTCCCAAAGGACCCGGTGTTGCCGACCACCCCCACCACGCCACGGACCGCCGTGCTGTTCGTGAACCACTGGGGCCCCAGGCTCGAGTAGTTGCCCGTCCCGGCCAGGTAGTTGCCGATCGTCTGCTGCTGGTCGTCCCCGAACTGCCCGACGGCGGCGAGCACGTCGCTGTTGGCCGCGTTGATGTTCGGGCTTCGGAAGTTGTAGATCGAGCAGTCGTTCCAGAACCGCCACCACAGGTCGTTGGGCCGCCCCTGCTTGTCGTAGAACACGTCCTTCGCGTAGTCGATCGCGGCCAGCTCGTTCTGCGAGCGCATCGCCCGGTAGGGCGGGGTGTAGGGAAGCGAACCCTGCTCGTAGTCGGGATTGAAGGTGTTCGTGGGGATGTAGTTCTGCTGCATCCAGGTCAGGAGCACGTCGGCGAGGTGCTGGGAGTCGGTCTGGGTCATCTTCCAGGCCTGGAAGAGATTGGTGAGGGTGGCGGAGTCCGCGTGGTTGAGGGGAATCTTCGCGCTCTCATCCTGGAAGGAGACCTCGACCGTGTGCCCGGGGTCCGGCGTCCAGCCGGCCCACTTGAGCGGGTCGCCCCAGCCCTCGCCGGTGCTGTGCAGCCCGTTGTCGGCGAGCCCGAAGTCCACGAGCGTGGCCAGCGTGACCTCGACGGCCGAATAGGCCTCCCGCCGGAGCCGGTTGGCCACGATCACGCGCGCGTCCACGGCCAGGTCGTTGTTCGCCTTTTCCAGGAACATGACCAGCGCGGTCGCCGTGAAGATCAGCGTGACCATGACGATCACGAGGATTGATCCGGACTTCGGGGAGCGGCGGTTCATCTCAGAAATTGGGCATGCCCTGCTGCGCGACCGGGATCGCAACCAGCGCGTCGCGCGTCAGCTTCCCGTAGGTGAAGGTGAGCCGGAGGCGCTGCGGGGCCTCGGGATTGCCGTTGGTGTCGTTGCGGACGGCCTGCTCGGTCGTCCACCGCTTGAAGCTGTCGTCGTAGTAGTCGTAGGCCATTGCCGTGACCAGCGGGGTGAGGAGCGTCTCGCGGGGCGGGTCGTCGCCGAACTTCTTCTCGAGGCGGGACTCCCAGAGCAGGTACAGGCCCTCGCCCGGGCGGAACTGGAGCGAGCACACGACCTCGGGGAGCGGGCGGTTGTCCGGCCAGCCCAGCACCCGGCTGCCGTTGACCAGGTCGAAGGTCAGGAGGTTGGCGGTGCCGCCGCTCTTCGCGTTGATCTGCTCGACGACAATCGGGGTGGAGTTGGCGCGGGCCGCGGGGGGAAAGGTCGCGGTGCGGAACTCTCCCTGGAGATAGCGGGCAACCGCGTTCACGTGCTGGTTGAAGAGGTGGGTCTCGCTGTTCCTGCCCCAGAGTTCTCCCATGGAGAAGATGAAGGTGTTCATCGCCACGAGCACCAGGCTGGCGAGCGCCAGCGACAGGAGTATCTCCAGGAGCGTGAAGCCGGCGCGGGCGCGGCGGGCGATGTCCGGGGGGGGCCTCATTGCGGCTTTTTGCCCTGCGCGACCGCGATGCGCGTGGCGGCGTCCTGCCGGAGCTTGGTGCGGTCCGTCGGCTGCGACCAGGTGGGCCGCAGGAGCATGAAGTTCTGGATGAATTTCCGGCTGGCGCCCTGGCCCGAGGGCGTGACCTCGCAGGTCAGCGCCACGCTGAACAGGTCGGCGGTCGTCGTCGGCTCGATGTCCGCGGTCCACGACACGAGGTTGCCGTCGGGAGTCTCGAACTTGTCGCCGGCCTGGGCGGTCGGCAGGTCCGGCTGGGCCATCAGGAGCTGCCGGGCGTAGCCCAGGTCCAGGTCGTCGCCGTTCCCGCGACCGGCCTGCTGGTAGCTGATCAGCACATTCAGGTACGCCGCCCCGAGCACGACGGCGGTCATGGCGAAGATCACCAGGGCGATCATGACCTCGAGAAGCGTGAAGCCGTCCCGTTTCATGCGCCGGTCTTCTTCGCGAGCACCTGGGCGCAGGTCCACGGGTCGATTGAAAGGATGTGCGGGGTCCCCGACTCCATGATCTGGACCTTGAAGGGAGTGCAGGTCCCGTCCGGGAAGAAGATGACCGGCGGCGCATCGCCCGTCGCGACGGCGACCCCGCCGATCAGCACCTCGGACTGGTCGCCGCTCGTCGACAGAAAGTTGATGGCGACGTCCTTGGCGGTGGGAGGGATGGGAAAGGTCTTCGGCGCGGACCCGTCGTCCACGACGAAGGCCTTGGTCTTGTCGTCGTAGGAGAGGAGGAACGGGTTGCCGGTCTTCACCGCGGCCTTCCGCGCGGCCTGGCAGGCCTTCCAGAAGACATCGTCAATGCTCGCCGAGCGGTCCCTCAGCAGTGTCGCCGAGCCGCCGACGAGCACGGTGGCGAGCAGGGCGATGACGGCGAGCGCAAGGAGGACTTCCAGAAGGGTGAAGCCCCTCCTCATCACCAATTCCCTATGTTGTCCTCGCCCCCGTCGGTTCCGCCGGGCCCCGTCGACCAGAGATCGTAGCCGCCCTTGTTGTGGGAGCCCGGGTACTTGTACTGGTAGGGATGCTTCCAGGGGTCGAGCGGGGCGGCATTTCCCTTGGCGTAGGGGCCGTGCCAGCTGCCCGCCTTGTTGCCCGGGGCGACCCAGAGGGCGTTCAGGCCGCCGTCGTCGGCGCTGGGATAGTCGCCCATGTCCACGCGGTAGCTTGTGAGGGGAATCTCCATCTCGGAGGTGACGAAGAGCTTGGCGACCTTGACCTGGGCGCCGCTGAAGACGCCGCCGAGGTTCGACATCGCGACGCCGACGATGAGGCCGATGATCGCGAGAACGACGAGGATCTCGAGGAGGCTGAAGGCCGCGGTGTGCCGGGTCTTCGCGAGGGGTTCGGCCAATTCGCGGTCGGTCAGCGGCAGGTCAAGCGTGGGGGATAGGGTTGGGGACATGATGGTTGAGGGTGGGCCATGCGGCCCCAAATGTCGAGACGCGCGGGAGCGGAGAAGGTTCCGCGCGACCCGGGGAGCGCCGGGGCAATTCCTTTGCGTTTTGCCCACCGATCGTCTTGAAAAGCGCCGAATGGCACCGAGTTCCGGGAAACTCCCTGAGACAAAGACTTTCTTCAGCCGGAAGGCCCGCACGCTCCTGTGGATCGACCACATCGCGGGGGTGCCGATCTGCCTGCTGCTCACGCTGCTCCGCAGGCTCGGCGACATCCTCCGGACGGCCGGCCCGCGGGAGGCGCCCCGGAAGATCGTCTTCCTGAAGTTGGCCGAGCAGGGATCCACCGTCCTTGCGCACGAGGCCCTGAGCCGGGCGGTCGCGCGGGTGGGCCGGGACAACGTCTACTTCCTGGTCTTCGAGGAGAACCGCTTCATCGTCGACGTGCTCGGGCTCATCCCGGAGGCGAACGTCCTCTCGGTGCGAAGCCACTCGGCCTGGGCGATGGCCACGAGCGGGATCTCGCGGATCCTCGAGATCCGGCGCATGGGGATCGACACGTGCATCGACATGGAATTCTTCACCCGGGTGTCCTCGGCGATCGCGGCCCTGACCGGCGCCCGGACCCGGGTCGGGTTCCACACCTACTTCGGCGAGGGACCCTACCGCGGGGACCTCTTCACGCACCGGGTCCTCTACAACCCGCACCTGCACACGAGCATCACCTTCGCCACGCTGGTCGCCGCCCTGGACGTGGACCCGGCGAAGCTGCCCACGTTCGACCTGCTCCCGCGGCCGAGCCCCCCCCTGCCCCAGTTCCAGCCGACCGCCGACGAGGAGGAGGCCGCCCGCCGGATCATCCGCGACCTGGGCCCCAAGCCCGGCTGCCGGCTGGTCCTGCTCAACGCGAACGCGAGCGATCTCCTG
This sequence comes from uncultured Opitutaceae bacterium, assembly GCA_903891325.1. Lineage (GTDB taxonomy): Bacteria > Verrucomicrobiota > Verrucomicrobiia > Opitutales > Opitutaceae > Palsa-1447. The sequence continues at coordinate 11,771 of CAITEC010000068.1, read as the reverse complement.
CCGCTGCGCAAGTGGGAGGGCGAGAACTACGTCGCCCTGGCCCGCCGGATCCTCGCTGAATTTCCCGACGCGCATGTCGGCTTCACCGGGAGCCCGGACGAGGCGGCGGCCATCCAGGCGCTCGTCGCCTCGGTCGGGTCGGACCGCTGCCTGTGCCTCGCCGGCAAGACCACGCTGCGGCAGCTCCTGGTCGTCTACGGACTCTCGGAAATCCTGGTGACCAACGACAGCGGGCCGGCGCACTTCGCCGCGCTGACCAGCGTGGACGTCGTCGCCCTCTTCGGCCCGGAGACCCCGCTGCTCTTCGCCGCGCCCAGCCCGCGCAACCACGCCCTCTGGGCGGGGATCGTCTGCAGCCCCTGCGTGAACGTGCTCAACAACCGCCAGACGGCCTGCCGCGACAACGTGTGCATGAAGCGGATCACCGTCGACCAGGTCTTCGACACCGTGAGCCGGATCTACCGCGAGCGCGCGAGCCGGCCCGCAAGGCTTCCGTGACCGAGCGGCACCCGATCCGGCGGACGCTCCTGGTCGCGGCCCTCCTGGTGGCGGCGGCAGCGGCGGGCGCCTACGCAATCCCCTCCAACTGGGTGGTCGGCGGGTACGACACGGACCTTATCAAGCAATTCATGGCGTGGCGGGCCTTCGCCGCGCAGACGCTGCTCTCGGGCCACCTCCCCCTGTGGAACCCGTACACCTACTCCGGGCAGCCCTTCCTCGGGGGATTCCAGTCCGCGCTCCTGTATCCGCCCAACGCCGTCTTCCTGGTGCTGCCGCTGGCCCGGGCCGTCAATTTCTCAATGTTCGGCCACCTGCTCCTCCTGGGCTGGGGCATGCACCGGCTCGCCTCCCGGCGCGGGCTTCATCCCCTGGCCGCTTGGGTGTGCGCGGCGGTGCTTCCCCTCAGCGGGGCGGTTTTCCCCCACCTGTTCGCCGGGCACCTCTCGAATGTCTGCTCCATGGCCTGGGCTCCCTGGATCTTCCTTGGGATCGAGGATTTCCACCGCGGGCCCGGAATCGGAGGGCTGATCCTGGCCAGCGCGGCCGCCTGCCTGCAGATCCTCGCCGGGCACGTCCAGTACGTCTTCTATACGGCGATCGCCGCGGGGGTGCAGGCGCTCGTGCTGACGCTTTGCGACGGCTCGCTCCGGCGCCGGGCGCTGCCCGGCGTCGCCATTCTCTACGCGGCCGCCGCCCTGCTCGCGGCGGCCCAGCTCTTCCCCGGGCTCGCGAGCCTGGAGCAGGGCGTCCGCCACGCGCGGCTGGGATTTGACTTTGCCAGCATGTTCTCGTTTCCCGTCGAGAACCTCATCACCTCGGTCGTGCCCGGCTTCTTCGGGGACCTGGCCGGGCATCCCTACTGGGGCCGCGGCTACCTCTGGGAAATGTCGGTCTTCACGGGTGTCTCGGGAATGGCCCTGGCCGCGGTCGCCCTCCTGGACTCCGACCGGAAGCGGGAGGCCCGGATCGACCTGGTGATCGCCGGGCTTCTCCTCCTCCTGGGGCTGGGAAACCACACACCGCTCTTCCGGGTGCTCTACGAGCATGTGCCCGGCTTCGACCGCTTCCGCGGGGTCTCGAAGTTCACGTTTCCGGCGACGCTTTTCCTTGTCCTGGCGATCGGCACGGGCGCCGACGCGATCATCCGCGGCAAGGTGCCCCGGCGCACGCTGGGGATCTGCGCCGTGCAGGCCGGGATCCTCGCGGGGATCGCCGGGGCCTGCCTCCTCAACCACCCGATGCTCCTGTCCGGTTTCATCGCCGAGGCGCACGCGACCGTGGAGTCCTACCTGAGGGCCGATGTGGCGGCCGATCCCAAGTTCCTGCGCCTGGCCGGGCTCCAGGCCGGGTCAAGCCTGGTCCACGCCGGCATTGTCCTTTTCATCGCCGGCGCCGCCATCCTCGGCGCGGCGCGGCGGCCGATCCTGCGCTGGGTGCCGCTTGCGCTGCTTCCCCTGGAGCTGGCCGGGTTTGCGACCACGCATTTTGCGGCGTCGAGCAGCGACCTGGTGCTCCCCAAGGGCCTGAAGCCTTTTGTCGCCAACCACCCCGGCAACTACCGGGTGCTGGACGCCGCGGACGTGAACAACGGGTTTCTCCTGGGCGCGCCCGACATCTGGGGGGACGACCCGGGCGTCCTGAGGCGGTACGCCGAATTCATCAGCGCGACCCAGGGCACGAACCCGGACGAGACCACGCAATTTGCGACCTTCAGGAAGATACCCTCCGTGTACGCGATGCTGCGCTTCCGGTATTCCTTCCTTCCGTCCAAGCAGGGCACGGTGGTCACCGAGCAGGTGAAAAAGCCGATGGATGAGGTCCAGCTCATCTCCGATTACCGCGTCATCCCGGGGAGAAATGACATTTTCACGGCGCTGGCGAAGGCGGGCTTCGACCCGCGAAAGACCGTGATCCTGGAGAGCCTCCCGCTGCCCCGGCCCGTGCCCTCGGATCACCCCGGGACCGTCCGGATCACCGGATCGGCCCCGGACTGGATGACGATCACCGCCGATATCGAGAGCCCCACCCTCCTGCTGGTCACCGACACCTACAGCCGGGGCTGGCACGCGTGGCCCATGGCCAACAGCGTCCAGGAGGCCTATGATGTGCTTCCCGCCAACTACGTGCTGCGCGCCATTCCGCTGGCCCCGGGCCACCACGAGATACGCCTCGAGTACAGCCCCGGGGGATTCATCGTCGGGATCGTGGTGTCGATCGCCGCCTGGCTCGGCTGGCTCCTCGTCATCTTCCGCCGGCGGCTGCTTCATCACGGGGCGCCATGAGGGAGATCCAGGCCGACAAGGCCCGTTTCGGCTGCATCATCCTCGCGGCAGGGGCCTCCACCCGCATGGGATCGCCCAAGCAGCTCCTGGAGGTCGGCGGCAAGCCGCTCATCCTGCGCGCGGCCGAAGCGGCGCTTGCCTCGCCGGCGTGGCCGGTGGTGATCGTCCTGGGCGCCAATGCGGACCGGATCCGTCCCCTCCTGGCACGGCTGCCCGTCCTGATTGCGGACAATCCCGCCTGGCCGGAGGGCATGGCCTCGTCGATTCGCGCCGGGATCGCGACCCTCAGGCAGTTCTCCCGGGCCCTTCCCGGGGCCGTCCTGGCCCTGTGCGACCAGCCCGGCTTTGCGGCCGGCTCGGTCTCCCGGCTGATCGAGGCGCAGCGGGCGACGGGCCGGAGCATCGCTGCGGCGCGGTACGGCGGCCACCTGGGCGCGCCCGTGCTCTTCCTCAGGAGCCACTTTGCCGCGCTGGCCGCCCTCACTGGTGAGGAGGGAGCCCACTCCCTGATTACCGCCGCAGGGGACGACGTCGCCCCCGTCGACATGCCCGAGCTGGCGGCGGACCTGGATACGCCTGAGGACCTCGCCGCGTTGAAAATTTAAGGGGAAACGCGGCACATTTTCTCTTCCCTCGGCCGCTTTTCTCCGTTTGCTTCGGCCCCATGGCCACTCCTCTTGTCGGGATCATCATGGGAAGCACCTCCGATTGGGACACGATGCAGAATGCTGCGAAGACGCTCGATGAGCTGGGTATTCCCTATGAGAAGCGGGTGATGAGCGCCCACCGCACGCCCCATCTTGCGATGGAGTGGTGCGAGGGGGCGGCCGGGCGCGGGCTGAAGGCGGTCATCGCCGGGGCCGGTGGTGCCGCACACCTCGCCGGCGTTGCCGCCGCGTTTACGCCCCTTCCCGTCCTCGGGGTGCCGATCGAGTCGGCATCGCTGAAGGGGCTCGATTCGCTCCTTTCGATGGTCCAGATGCCCGGCGGGATTCCCGTGGCGACCTTTGCCATCGGAAAACCCGGGGCCATCAACGCCGCCCTTTTCGCCGGCGCAATGCTCGCCCACACGGACGGCCGGATCAAGCAGGCCGTCGACGATTACCGGGCGGCGCAGACGAAGAAGGTGACGGAAGCAAAGCTGCCGTAGCGCTCGGGTTTCTGCAAAATACCCCTCAAGTGCCTCTCCAAACCGGCACTTAAGGAAAAAATGCGGGTGGGCTGAATGGCTGGCACATAAACGGCTAATAAATGGCCGTTCACGTTCAACCCATAACCTATCACATCATGCCCGAAGCCTCCCCCACCCCTACTGTGACGATGAAGCCCACCCTGGGCCTCACCGGTCTGACGGTCAACGCTATGGCCCTGATCGCGCCCGGCGCGTTCCTCTGGCTAACATTCGAAGAGCAGGCACTGTACGGTGCGCCCTTGGCCGGCTGTGCCATGTGGTTCGGCATTCTCCTGGCCTTGGCGCTGTGTTACGCCACGGCCGTGAGCTATGCCGAGCTCTCCAAACTCTATCCGGGAGCGGGCTCGTCCTACTTCTATGCCGAGCAGGCGTTCCTGGCCAAGACCAAGGCGTTCAAGTTCGCCCGGGTCGTGAAGTTCTTCACCGGCTGGGCCAGCCATCTCTATTACTGGGTCTACCCGGGCGTGATGGTCGGCGTGACCGCGATGTTGATCGGCTATCTCTCCGGCTACCTCTGGCCCGACACCTTCAGCCAGATCTACAACAGCCCGCTTGAGATGTACGGCTTTTGCATCATCTTCTCGGTCGGCGTCTCCTACATCGCCTACCGCGGCGTCAACGGGAGCACGGCGGTCAACATCGCCGTCAACGTGATCCAGATCACCGCACTGGTGGTGTTCGCCTGCATCGCGATCGCCTATCGGGTCAACCACAAGCAGGGATCGACGGGATTCCACCTCTCAAACGGCGTCGCCGTCAGCTACCAGGTTGCCCAGGTGACCGTGAACGACGCCAACGGCAAGCCGCTGCCCGTCCTCGACTCGAACAACAAGCCGACCGTCGACGCGAGCGGAAAACCGGTCTACCAGATGCAGGACGGCACGGACAAGGACGGCAACCCGCTGCCCGCCGACGCAAACGGCAATGCCACCACCGTCGAAAAGGCCGCCCCGTACACGCTGGACTACTCGACGGCTTACACCACCGATTCGACCGGCGCGACGACCTTCAACTTCCATCCGACCGCCAAGTCCGTGATCGGGCCGCACAAGTTCAGCTACATCTTCGTGCAGGCCTGCGTGGCGATCCTGATCCTGGTCGGATTCGAATCGGTCACCTCCATGGGTGAGGAAGCCAAGGACCCGAAGCGGCACCTTCCCTGGGCCATCCTGCTGTCCCTCACGATCCAGGGAGCCATCTGCTACCTCTTCGAGTACTTCGCGACCAACTACCTCCTCAATCCCGGCTACGGCATGACCAACGCCGGCGCCTCATCGGCGCCGATCGGCGACCTCATGGTCATAACCGGCACCTGGCTCTTCGGGTCCGCCGCGGCGGGCAAGGCCTTCATGCTCATCCAGGCGCTCACCGTCTTCCTCGCGCTGATCGGCACGACGCTCGCCTGCCTGAACACGGGCGCCCGCGTCACCTATGCAATGGGCCGCGACAACGAGGTTGGCTCGCACTTCGGCCTCCTCCACGGCAAGACCCTGACGCCCCACAAGGCGATCTGGGCGCTGATGGTCCTGTCCATCGTGATCGGGATGGTCACGGTGACGACTTACCTCGGTGGCACCACCCCGGCGGCGCTGGACAAGCACAACATCTGGTACAGCTTCGGGATCTTCAGTCCCGCGTTCTACTCGACGGTGCCCAACTCGTTCCTCATCACGACGCTGGTCAGCAACTTCGGGACCTTCCTGCTGTACATGACCACCTGCATCGTGGCGATCGTCGCCTTCAAGGAGCACCACATGTTCAACGGCATCAAGCACGTGGTGATCCCGGTGTTCGGGCTCCTCGCGAACCTGGCCTGCATGCTCTTCTACCTCATCGGGCCCTTCTCGGTGGCCGGCATGAGCTGGCACGAAAGCTACATCGCGCTGGGCGTCTCCTTCCTCTGGGGCATCTACGGCTGGATCTACTTCGCCAGGGGCAGCAAGAAGCAGGGCAAGGAGATATTCCTCTCCGCCAAACCCGCGGTTTGATTTTGACCCGGGGCGTTACGCCATAAACATCCAAGGCTCCGCGTGCGCGACAGCGCCGCGGAGCCTTGTCATTTACAGCCCCCAACCCCAATGCGCCTCAGATACGCCAAGATTTCCACGACCGGCCCGGTCCGAGAGCACAACGAGGACTGGCTGGACTTCTGGGAGTCGCCCGATCCCCTGGTCCGCGAGCAGCAGGGCAGCGTGGGATTGCTCGCCGACGGCGTGGGCGGCTATGCGCGGGGGGAGGTGGCCAGCAAGCTGGCGATCGACGAGGCCCTGGCGGAATTCAAGGATGCGCCCGTCGACACGAAGCCCTATGAGGTCCTGCGACGGATGTGCGTGCGGGCCTGCGCCGCGGTCCACGAGAAGGCGGTGACCGAGTTCAACGGCCAGATGATGGCCACGACTCTGGTCGCCTCGATCTTCAGGAGCCGGACGGTGTGCGTGGCCAATGTCGGCGACTCGCGCGCCTACTTCATCCGCCAGAACTCGATCAAGCGCCTGACGACCGACCACGTCGCGACCGCCCTTCCCGTCAAGCTCGGGCTGATGCTGGAGCGGCAGGCCATGGCCAGCCCGAAGCGCAGCCAGTTGACGCGCAGCGTCGGCTCCGAGGCCTTCTGCCAGCCCTCCTACGCCACGCAGTTCCTGAACCACGGGGACTTCATCCTGCACTGCACGGACGGGCTGCACGCCTTTGTCCTGGACGAGGAGATGCGCCAGATCATCACGAAGAACCACCCCTACGACGCCTGCCGCGAGCTCGTGGCGCTGGCCGTCAAGCGGGGTGGCGACGACAACATCACCATCCAGCTGATCGAGGTCCGGGACTGGGAAAAGGTCGCCCAGGCGACGCTTCCGCCGCGGGCGGCGACCAGCGGCGGCGCCAAGCCCGCCGCCCAGGCGGCCGCCGCGCAGAAGCAGGCCCCCACGATGGCCGGGGGCGGCGACCTCTCGCCGGGCATGCTCCTGGACAACCGCTTCGAGCTCACCGACCTGGTGGCCCGCAGCAACATGGCCTCGATATTCAAGGCCAACGACAAGGCGACCGGCACGGTGGTCGCCGTCAAGGTGCCGCTGATGAACCTTGAGAGCGACATCGCCGGGTACGAGCGCTTCAAGCGCGAGGAGGAGATCGGCGCAAAGCTCAACCACCGCTACGTCCTGAAGGTCGTCAAGGTCGAGGCGGAGAAGAGCCGCCCCTACATGGTGATGGAGTTTCTCGACGGCAAGACCCTGGCCGACGTCCTCGCCAAGCGGAAGCCGCTGCCCGAGGGCGAGGCCCTCTCGATCGCCAGCCGGATCTGCGAGGCGCTCGGCTATCTCCACGAGAACGGGATCGTCCACCGCGACATGAAGCCGCAGAACGTGATGATCTGCACGGACGGGAGCCTGCGCGTCTTCGACTTCGGGATCGCCCGGGTTGAGAAGGCCCGCCGGCTCACCTTCGTCGGCCTGACCCCCGCGATGGGCACCCCTGACTACATCTCCCCGGAGCAGGTGAAGGGAAAGCGCGGCGACCAGCGCAGCGACATCTACAGCGTCGGCGCGATGCTCTACGAGATGGTGACCGGCTCGACGCCCTTCGAGGGCGAGAGCCCCTACGTGATCATGAACGCGCGGGTGACCGGCGACCCGGCCGCGCCCCGCAGCATCAAGCTCGAGGTCGACCCGGCGGTCGAGGAGATCATCCTGCACGCGATGGAGCGCGACCCGAGGCTGCGCTACGCGACCGCCGCGGAGATGAAGAAGGACCTGGACGACCCGACCCTCGTTGCGATCACCCACCGCCACCAGAGGCTGCGCGCGCCGCAGCCGTGGAAGCGCGGGAAGATGCGCCTCTGGATCGTGGTCGTGGGAATCGAGCTCCTGCTCGCCGGCCTCGCCTACCTATATTTTCGGCACCACCGGTAAGGCGGAGCGGGAGGCGATCAGGTCCGAGAAGAGCTTGCGCAGGCTCGCAAGCTCGAAGGGCTTGCCCAGCACCTCGTCGGCACCCGCCGCCCGCGACTGCTCGACCAGCCCGCGGAGCGGGCGGCCGGTCATCATGACGACGGGCAGCCGCGACAGCGCGGGATTTTCCTTGATGGCCTTGCAGACGGCGACCCCCGACATTTGCGGCATCTCAACGTCGAGCATCACGATGTCAGGACCCTTCTCGGCGGCGAGCCTCAGCCCGGTCGCGCCGTCGGCCGCGAGGTGCACGGTATAGCCCTCATATTGAAAGAAGAGCTCGAGCGACTGGAGGACCGACGTGTTGTCGTCGACGATGAGAACGGAGGGCATGAATACGAGTAACTACGTATTGCGTATAGGACTCTATTTCGCAGCCGTCCAGATATATTAATTTCCGTATAGAAGTTTCCGCAAATCCGCCGGATCGGTCACGGGCGCCTGGCAGGCGAACTCCTCGCAAAGGAAGGCCGTCGCCCGTCCGTCGACGGGCTTCATACCGGCAAGCCAGGGCGCCCGGGTCGAGAGCCAGTCCTGGCCGGCGCCCCCGTCCAGGACCAGGAAAATCCGCCGCGGGGCCAGCTCCTCGCGGGCGACCGCGACGAGCGCCTGGAAGTCGGGGGAGAGCGGGTTTCCGGCCAGCGCAAGGTGCCGCGGAGGCTCGAGGGCCCGCTCAATCGCGCAGAGCATCTGCGGCAGCGCCTGCGGAGCCTCGTTCCAGCGGGGGAGGAAAGCGGCCAGGGTCCTGAGGGCCCGAAGCCGGTAGGGCAGCGTCCGGCCCGGGGTCGCACCCGGGACCAGGCCGTCGAGCCGCATGAGGTTCATGGCCGCCACCGAGCTGGGCGCGGGCTCCGCGCCGTCGTAGTCCTCCTTCAGCCGGAGGATGACGTCGGTCGCGCCCGCCGCGGAGTTGAAATACCCGCCGTGCGCATCGTCCCAGAAAAGCGCGTCCATGGTCGCCTGCAGGCGCTCGGCCCACTGGATCCATGCCACGTCGAAGGTCGCCTCGTACAGGTCCAGGAGGCCCTGGATGAGGTAGGCGTAGTCCTCGGCGAAGCCCTCGGTCCTCCCCCGCCCCTCGCGCCAGGAGCGGTGGAGCACGCCCCGGTCCGCGTCGAAAAGTTCGCGCTGCACGAACGTCGCCGCGGATACCGCCGCCGCCAGGTAGTCCGCCCGCCGGTCGGCGAGCGAGGCGGCCGGCGTCACCGCGGCGCGGGCAAGGGCGGATATCATCAGCCCGTTCCACGCGGTCAGGATCTTGTCGTCGAGCTGGGGGCGCGGGCGCAGCGCGCGGGCGGCGCGGAGCCGTTCCAGGCAGGAGGCGAGCCGGTCGCTCGCGTTCTCGAGGTCCAGCCCGAGGCCCTTGGCGGTCGCGGCAAGCGGCTGGACCTGGGCGAGGATGTTTGCGCCGGTGAATTCCCCGTGGGGATCGGCGCCGGGAGGCACGTTGCCTTCCGGTTTAACGCCGAAATGGGCGCAGAAGAGGGGGGCGTCGGCGGAGCCGAGGATTCTTTCGATTTCGGACTGGGTCCAGATATAGAAGGCGCCTTCGGATTTGTGAGGGACTTTGGGCTCTTTGGGCAGACTGCCCTCCTTCGTCCCGCTTTGCGGGACTTCGGCGGGTGATTCTGAGCCAGCGCTTTGCGCCGGCCCAGAATCAGGGTACGACACAGGCTCAGAATCAGCATCTTCAGCCGAATAAAAGCCTCCTCCGGGGTGGGTCATATCCCTCAGTACATAATCGAGGATATCCCGAGCCAGCCAGGCGTGGCGCTCGTCACCGGTGGCCTGCCAGGCTTCCAGGGCGTTGAAGGTGATCAGCGCCTGGTCGTAGAGCATCTTCTCGAAGTGCGGGACGAACCAGGCGGCGTCCACGGAGTAGCGATGGAAACCGCCGCCCACGTGGTCGTGGATCCCCCCGCGGGCCATCTGCTGCAGCGTGTGCGCGATCATGCCGACCGCCTCGCGGCCCGAATCGCTGCCAACGCCCTGCAGGGCGGCGCAGCGGAAGAGGAAGTCCAGGTTGCCCGCGCGGGGAAACTTGGGGGCGCCGCCAAACCCGCCCTGCGCGGCGTCAAAGCCGCCCGAAAGGGTCTCAAAGCACTTCTCGAAGGCGGTCGAGGCGCTTTCGGCGAGAAGGGCGCTGAGGGCGCGGTCCTCGTCGGGCTGGCCGGGCTGCGCGACCGGATCGCCGCCGCCGGCCCGCGACTGGCCCTTGAGGGCGTCCAGGACGCGCTCGGCCTCGGCGGTCAGCTTCTCGCGCTCGTTCTTCCAGCCCGCCGCGATCGCCTGGAGGATCGCCGGAAAGCCCGGCCGGCCGTGCCGGTCCTCCGGGGGAAAGTAGGTGCCCCCGTAGAAGGGCTTGAGCTCCGGGGTGAGCCAGGCGCTGAGCGGCCAGCCCCCGTGCCCGGTGAGCGCCTGGACGTAGCTCATGTAGATCCGGTCCACGTCGGGCCGCTCCTCGCGGTCGACCTTGACCGGGATGAAGTGGGCGTTGAGCAGCTCCGCGATCGCGGGGTTCTCGAAGGACTCGTGCGCCATCACGTGGCACCAGTGGCAGGTCGCGTAGCCGATGCTCAGGAAGATCGGCTTCTGCTCGTCGCGGGCCCGGGCGAAGGCCGCGTCCCCCCAGGGCATCCAGTCCACGGGGTTGTCCGCGTGCTGGAGCAGGTAGGGGGACTTTTCGCGTGCGAGCGCGTTGGGCATCACACTCAATGGCCCAGGACCCACGCAAAAACAAGCGGGGCGGCGATGGTCGCGTCGCTCTCGATGATGAAGCGCGGCGTCGAGCCGCTCAGCTTGCCCCAGGTGATCTTCTCGTTGGGGACCGCGCCCGAGTAGCTTCCGTAGCTGGTCGTCGAGTCGCTGATCTGGCAGAAATACCCCCAGCGCGGCACGTCCTTTCGCCGCAGGTCCTGCTCGAGCATCGGCACGACGCAGATCGGGAAATCCCCGGCGATCCCGCCGCCGATCTGGAAAAACCCGATCGAGCCGTTGCCGTCCCGGAGCTGCCGGGCGCTGGCCAGGTACCACGACGCGAGTGTCGTCATGTACTCGATCCCGGTGCGCACCGTGTGGACGTTGCGGACATTCCCCGAGATGCAGTGGCCCGCGTACATGTTTCCCAGGGTCGAGTCCTCCCATCCCGGCACCCAGATCGGGATCCGCTTCTCGCTGGCGGCCGCCAGCCAGGAATTCCGCGGGTCGATCTGGTACTTCGACTTGAGCGTGCCCTCCCGGATCACCTGGCAGAGGAATTCGTGGGGGAAATACCGCTTTCCCGCCTTGTCCGCCGCCTTCCACAGCTTGAGCACCGCCGCCTCGATCCGGCGCATGGCCTCGGACTCGGGGATGCAGGTGTCCGTCACCCGGTTCATGTGCCGGGCGAGCAAAGCCTCCTCGTCCCGGGGCGTCAGGTGCCGGTAGTGCGGCACCCGCTCGTAGTAGTCGTGGGCCACCAGGTTGAAGAGATCCTCCTCGAGGTTCGCCCCCGTGCAGACAATCCCGTGGATCTTCCCGCGGCGGATCATCTCCGCCAGGGATATCCCCAGCTCCGCCGTGGACATTGCGCCGGCGAGGGTGACCAGCATCCGGCCGCCCTTTTTAAGGTGGGTCTCGTAGCCCTTTGCCGCGTCCATGAGGGCCGCCGCGTTGAAATGCCGGAAATGCAGCGCCGCGAACCGCGAAACCGGCCCCTTGCGCTTCGCGAGGGCCGCATTGACGTGCTCCGGAAGCTGCTTTCCGCGTTTGGCTTTCGCTTTCATTGGAGCCCGGTGGAATACCGTCCCGGGGGGTTTGGGGCGACAAAAAAAGAATATTCGGAGGTATTCGGAAGGGGTCGCGCCGCTACTT
>CAITEC010000067.1 GCA_903891325.1 uncultured Opitutaceae bacterium | reverse complement strand
TTACCCTTTGACCTTCGCTCGTATCGAGCTCCCACCGGTCAAAACATTCACATTCGACGCCGGCGCACTGATGGACATGCAGGAGTCGGGCCTCGAGATTCCGAAGGCGACGCTCGCCGCATTCAAACAGGGTGTGGTCAGGACATGGCTGATACCATTGGGTGATACTCCGTTCTCCACGGTCAGCTACTACGACAATGGGCAGCGCGAACTATTCAGCGCACGCCTACGCCAAATCTTCATGGAAAACTATCGTAAGACGTCCAGTACGCGATTTTTCGATGTCTGGACCTACAAGACGACCGGTGGCTAGCCAGCCCCAGAGCAGTCAGGGGAGCGAAACTTGACTGGTGGCGATTCCTGCCGTGCACGCTACGCCATTCGGGAATGCGAAGAGCGCGACCACGGTTCCGATGTAGGTGGTCGGGGTTACGCGGTCCCATGATTCGCTCCACCGGTTGTTGTCGCCACTCATGATCCAGCCGTGCCGGTCGTGTTTCACCGCACGGTGGAGCATCCTCTCCCGATCCGGCAGGGACGCGCCCGGCCTACCCAGGTAAACCAGCAGATCGTACTTTCTAATCAGGTCGTAACGCAGATTCTGGATAACCGCGTAGGTCCGACCGTGAATCAGGGGCTCCATGCTCGGTGTGCCCGACGTGATTGTGACCGAACCGCCGTTTTCCGCGGCATAGACCACAGCGCCGGCGTACGCCTCCACTCGGCTGCCAAACGAGACTTTTGGCACCTCCTGCCATGCGGCGGCCGGTGGCGTCGCCACCCACGTATTTGCCCGAGGCATGACCATGTGGCCGGAGGAAAACGTCGTTCCGGGCATGAACCATAGGGTGGCTGGAAGGAGCAGGTGGCGCCAAGGGAAGGGCTGGAGATTGGCTGAGGGCATCGCGCTGGGCTGTGTTGTTTTCAACACCCAGCCTACCAGCCGAGAAACCCTTCCGTATACAGGCGCAGAGCGGATAATCCCGTAAGCGGCCGCCCGCTAGGCAGCGTCTTAGGTAGATGTACCCTGCCTGAAAATTGCACCCACTCCAGCCACCCGCGCTCAAGGAACCTGCGAATCCCCAGAGTCGATCCGACCTATCTTCTTTCCGGGGTCCGACACCAGTTCGCCGAGATTCTCGGTGGTGAGGTTGTGCATCGTCAGGTGATCGATCTTCGCGAACGGTCCGTCCGTGGCAATGAACACGGCCCCCTTGTTTTTCGCGCAGAAAATCTCGCTGTTCCTCACCACCATCCGCCTGACGCGCCCGCTTGCCTTGATGTACGGGCGGGCCTGGGCCGTGTCACCCAAGTCCTGGATATGAAGATTCTCGATCACCAGCGACTCCACGTCCGCCGGCGTGTCTCCCAATTCCGGGACGTCGGTCACTCCCTCAATGTGAATCACGTAGCGGTCGTCGGCTGGATCGTTGTACTGGATGTCCTTCAGGGTCAGGTTCCGGTGACGTCCCGAGATCCGGAATAGGAAGGGCTCGGTATAGGTGTAGTCCGCCTTCGTCTGCCTGAGATCGACGTTTTCGATCAGGATCGAGCCGAAATTCCCCTGCATCCCCCTGCTCTTGTAATCCCAGGCGCTCAGATAGAAGCCGAAGCTGCGATAGTTGCCGCTCACGTTCCGGATCGTGATCCGGTCGAGCAGGCTCTCGCGGGAGAGGATCCGCACAACCTGCGCCGCGTCATCGACCATGAGTGTGTCCACCAGGACGTCGGAGAGCGGTCCGACCGTTCCACAGGGGTGGAACCAGCCCTTCTCACCGTTGCACTCCTCGTCGCCATTGAGCGCGATAAAGTCGTCCCCGGTCCTTCCCTGGATGTTCCGAAGGACCAGGAACCGGCCCGGACCCTGGACGTGGATCCCGTCCTGGTTTCCGCCGTGGATGAAACCGGGCAGTTCGAGCCGGATGTTCTCCATGGTCACCTTGAGCCAGTTGGTAATAAGGAAGGCGAAGGTCCGCTGGTCGCGGACCGTCACGTCGCGGACAAGCAGGTTCTCCACTCCAAAAAATGAGATCGCGACCACGATCCGCTCCGCCTTCGTGTAGTGCACCTCCGGCGGAACATGGTGAGCCTGGTTCCTGCAGTCCTGGTTGTAGGTGCCTCCCAGGAGCGTGATGTCGCGGTCGAGGAGCGCCCCCGCGGAGGGGTTTGCGTTGATGAGAAGCGCGCAATCGGAATGCGCGGCCTGGAAAAACCCGCAGCGCCGGTTCAGGCACTCGATCGTCGAGTTGGAGTGGATCCGGAGCCCGGTGATGAGCGCGGCCCCGTCCATCACCAGGTGAAGCCCCCCATTTTCGACCGCGCTATCCAGAATCCGCTGCAGGATCGCGGTGTCGTCGGTGCCGCCACCAGTCTCCACGTTGCTGTCGAGGCGGGCCCCCGCCTGGCTGGCATGGATGGTTTTCGTTATCATCGGCTTAATCTACTCTGCGTCCTCTCGGGGGGAATCCCGCAATCCGCAAATGACTTGCCGAATGTGACGATTCGTCCCATTCCAAGCAAATGAAAGTGGAAATCCTCGCCCTGTGCGACTACGCCCGCGGCGAGTCCAACGGTAAACTTTACGTCATCGGGGCCTTCGACCGGATCCAGGCCCCCCAGGAGCCCGTCGTCCACCCCCTGTGCGCGCTGGCGGCCCGCCTGCGCTTCGAGTCGGTCGAGGCCGGGATAAAGAACCTTTCCGTGTCGATCGTCGATTCAGACGGCGCCAAGATCATGCCCGGGCTGAATGCCCAGGTGAACGTCCAGATCGCCTCCGAGGAGCCCAGCGCCACGGTCAACTTCGTCCTCATCATCCCCCAGGTGAATTTCCCGAAGTTCGGCGAATACTCGATCGATTTCTCGGTCGACAACCGGCTTGAGAGTTCGATTCCGATTTACGTCCACCAGCAGCCCAAGCCTATAGCCTAGGGACAAACTTCAGGTCCAGGACGTAGGCGCCGTAAAGCCCGCCCGAGTGCCAGGTCCTGCCCAGGTCGTCGGAGTAAAAAGTGCCCTCCTCGAAAGTGGAGGCCCAAAGCCTGCCCCGGGTGTTCCGGTCAAACGCGATCGCGGAGACATGGGTCGACGGCAGCCCGCGGGTCGCGTCGCGCCATGTCTTTCCCCCATCGCGGGACACCTGGATGCCTTGCGACCAGCCGGCGGCGGCGATCCGGCTGGAGTCAGAGGGGTCGATCGAGGCGGCATAGACATTTGACCGGGCAAGCGCGGGCGCCACGACCGTCCACGTCGCCCCTCCGTCGGTCGAAAGCTGCACACCCTCGCCCTGGGTGCCGACAATCCAATGCTGCGGGTCACCGGCGGCCTGCTCGAGGTGGAGGATCGGGGCCCGAGACGCGCCGACGACCGGCGACCAGCTATCCGCACCATCATTGGAGATGTACATGCCGACGTCCGTGCCGGCGATGAGCCGGGACGGCTGGCTGCTGTCCACGACGAGCGTCTGGGTGAATTTCCCCGTGAGCGGCAGGCCTCGGTCCGACTCGATCCAGGTTTCGCCGGAGTCCATGCTCCGCCAAATACCCCAGCCGGTGGCCGCGTAGACCCTCGATGAATCCACCGGGTTTCCCTGGATCGTGAAAACGTCGGCCACGTGCCAGTCGGTCGTCAGGCGCCAGGTCCGCCCGTCGTCGCGGGACCGGAGAATGCCGTTGCCGCAGCCAAGATAGACCACGGCCGGATTGGCCGGGCTGACCGCAAGCGCGTTTACCCACTTGATCTGGTCTCCGCCAAAGTGCAGCCAGCGCCCGTTTGGCTGCCTCAGGAACGCCCCGGAAATCTCAGGTGTGGGGCTGTTGATCTGGGTCTTGGTCATGGACATGGCGGCAAAAAAGCGCCACGGCTGGCTGGGCAGCGACGGTGTCGCTTCCTTGGCATGCACAAGGGCTGTAGCGAGGATGAAAAGGGCGAAAGTGGCGGTCTTCTTCATGGGGCGGTGGGGACATAAATGTCCTTGATGTTCATGGCGTTGAAATCGAGCACGTAGTGTTCGGATCCGTAGGTGATATCGAGCTGGCCGCTGGCGCGGGCCGCGTGGCCGAAGGGGCTGTCAAAAAACGGCCACGCCGCGTAGTCCACCGCGGCGCCGTTGAGCTGGGGCCTGTCGCCGTACCGGGCGTGCATCTCCGAACCGTCGAGCGACCTGAAGAACACCTCCGGTGCGGGCCGCAGCGTGAAGCGCAGCGGCAATGCCCGGACGGCCTGCTCGAACGCAGCGTACGAGGCGTAGTCGCGGGCGGCGGCGACCTGGACCACATAGCCATTCTTTAGCGCGTTGCTCACCAGGCATTGATCGCCCTTCGAGTAGGCGGCGTAGCCCATACTGAACCAGCCGCCGGCACCGCCGCGCAGCAGACCCGTCCACCCCATTGGCTTCCACTCGCCGGGAGCCAGCGGATAATAGGCGAAGTAGGCGGGACCGCCCTGGCAGAAGATCCACCCGGAGGGGTCGGGCACGCGTCGGGCGAGGTCGCGGGAAAAGAAGGTCGTGATCTGCGAAAACCGGTTGTCCGGCGGCATGTCGTAGAGGGCGATCAGGGCCGGGCCCTGCTGGTAGATCTGCTCATAGGGCGATCCGCCGGCCAGCTTGTCGGGCGAATCGTAATCGGCCTTCGAGCGCGAGATCAGATCGGTGACCGTATCCCAGTAACCGCCGAAATACTTCGTTCCCTCAAGCGGCGAGGAGTAGGGCTGCAGTCCGAAAAACGTGTTCTCGCGGGTATAGAGGGCGTTCTTCTCGCGCCAGATCAGGCTCCAGCCCTCCTGCTGAATGGGCTGAAGGACCCCCCCCTGGCAGGAACCTATGACATAGTCCGGATCCATGTAGGTGTACTTGTAGACCGGTTGGGTTGTCTTGCCCTCGATCCCGAACGCGGTCGGAACGGCATGGCGCATCTGCCAGCGGGTGCGCTTGGTGGCGATGTCCGTGTAGGGCCGGCTCCGGTCGTGCGCGATCCGGTAAAGGATTGGGGGCGGAGTGTACCCGCACATCGCGAGAATCGAGGTCGCCCCGCTGGCCTGGTAGTCGCCAAACCCGAAGAGAAGCCAGCCGAGGGCGGCCGCTGGCGAGTGGCCCGGCTGGACGACCTGCCACGGGTAGATCCGGCTGTGGGCACCGCCGTACTCGCCGTTGAGTTCCTCGACGGCGTAGTCGTAGAATATGTAGTCGAGCATCATCTTCGCCCGCTGGCGCAGCTCGGGATCCTGCGCCCAGCCGGCGAGCAGCCCCAGCGGGGCCGCATACTCCTCGATGTAATTGGTCGAGCTGAATTCTCCCTGGCCGTAGTTAGTGGCAATGCCCATCCAGTCCTCTATGTAGCTGCGCGCTTCCGCCATGTTTTCCGCGGCTGATTTTCCATTGTACCATTCCCCCGGTCCGGATTCGGGATTGGACTGGGCGGCGAGGTAGAGGCTGGAATAGTACATCAGCCAATGGTTCTCCGTGTCGCCCCGGTAGGGGAAATACGTCCGCCAAAGCTGCCGGATCGATGCCCGATTCGCGGGGCTCATCACGTCCGCACCCGCCTCCATGACCGCGGCCATCGGGTACATCCAGAACATGTCCCCGGTGGGGGGCACCTTGTTGATCAGCGCCAGCCGGGCGTTCGCCCAGTCCAGGTCGGTCCGGCGGTAAAAGCAGGTCGCGACGTTCATGACGCCGCCCTTCGCGGTGTTCTTCGGGTCGATCGGCGCGATCGCAAGGTCGAGCGCCAGGGTGCGTCGCTGCTGGAACTGCCGGTAGATTTCCGAGTCGCTGATCGTGTCGGCATCAACCGCCTGCGCCCTCAGCCCCGAGGCGGTGGCGCCCGCTGCGGCCGCCGCGAGAAATATACGGCATGAAAAAGCTGAAAAGTATCCCATGAATAGGGTGGAAACCCGCAAGTATCGGAAGAATTTTGTGCGGCGTCAACCGATTGATGTAGCCGGCCTCGCTGAGGCCGGGCCGGGCATTGGGATCGATGTAGCCGGCCTCCTAGAGGCCGGATCCGGGGTCTCGGACCCCGGCTACAATTTACGGTCTGAACTCCGCCTGCTCCGCGTAGGGCGAGATATCGACAGCGCGAAGGCGGACGCCGCGGGACATAGGGCTCAGGCAGAGGGTGATCACGTTCTTCTTTCCCAATCCAAAATTGAGCCAGCACTCCGGCAGGTAGAATTGGCGCTGGGGGCCGGCCTCCCAGTAACGGCCAAGTTCGTGTCCGTTAAGGTAGATGAGCCCGTCGCCGGCGGCATCGATGCCCGCCTTCCAGGGCACCCAGATACCCAGCACCGGCTCGGGCATCTCAAACTCGACCCGGTACCAGGTCGCCAGGGCCGTTGCCCCGCCCGACGGGGCGTCAGCGATCGCGCCCTTTTCCGGGACCGTCTCGGCGGCATCCAGCCGGCAGGCGCCCCAGCCCGCCGGGCTCGCGTCCGGCGGAATCGCGAACCATTCCCCGGCGCCACCGCCCAGTTCGCGACCCAACTGCCAGTCCGAAACGGGCCTCAGGCTTTCAAATTCCGGCCGCCTCGTCCCCAGCGCCGCCCCGCGCAGGCCGGACACATCCTGCAACTCCCTCCGTATCTTCCCCTGCCCTGCCTGGGTGTAGAGCACTTCGATCGTGGTCGCACCCGGTTGCAGCCGCTCGCCGACCGACACGTCGCGCCCGTCCGCCATCGGCGATAGCCGCCCGTTCACCCAGACCGCCATCTTGTCGCCCGGAAGACCGGAAAGCCGCAGGGTGTCCATAGCGGCCGCGTCGGCCGCCGACAGCGTCACTTCGGTTCGGTAGACACAGGGGCGGGCGTCGAGGACTCCCAGTTCGGGAAGCAGGTCGCCGGCCTTCACTTCCGTCCAATCCGCGGCGCCGGGGTCGTTCCGGACCTGCGCTGACGCCGCGTGAATCGCGACCGGGATTCGGGTTGGTCGGGTCGGCGGCTCAACGGGCTTTGGCAGCCACTCCATTCCCTCGGGATCGGCCTGGCGGCGGCCGTCGGCATTCCGGGAAGCCGGAATGCTGCGGCCCGGGTCGAATTGCCAGGTCACGCCGCGGGCGATTCGCAGCACCTCGGAGCCGAAGGGCTTCAGGTTGTAGTTCACGCGAATATCCCCGGTGTTTCCCACCCAGATGACCGACGTGCCCCGCGCCGCGCTGGAAACCGAACGATTGCGGAAAAATACCCAAGTCTCTCCAGTGAGGCCCTTGAGGACGCCGACGGCGACGTCCGGATTTGAGGACTCCACCTCGCAGACGACGGGGCGGGAGCGGGCCAACTCACCGCCGTGGTCGCGGAGCATCCTCGCAACGGCCGCCAACGCGAGGTACTTGTCCCCGACCCCGCCGGGCTCCCTGATCGGCGCGTCGTAGTCGTAGCTTGTCGTCTGGTCCCGGGATCCCCAAAGCCCGAAGTTCGTCCCGCCAAAGATCATGTACCAGTTGAGGAGGGTCGCGCCGCTTTGCACCGCGAGCAGGGCGTGGGCCGTCAACTGCTCCCCGCCGATCCCCGGCTGATCCTCGGCCAGCAATCCGCCCACCTTGGAAAACCATCCGCCCTGCAGCTCGGAGACCATCGGCGGGGCGTCCGGCTGGGTCAATTGAAGCTCCTGCAGCCGGTCCGCCGATGCGTCTATCTTCATCCGCGGGTACAGGTTCACCGCATCGAACACGTCGCTGAGCTCCGGGTCGTCGCTGTCCCGGCACTGGCTGGTCTCGCAGGTGAAGAGAGGCACATCGATGCCGCTGGCGTGCGCGGCCCGGCAGAGGACCCGGAGCTGCGCAAGGCGAGCCGGGGCGGACACCGCCTCGCAGAGCCCGTACTCGTTCTCAAGCTGGACGAGGATGACGCCCGGGCGCCCCTGCGGCTTTCGGGTGATCTGCTCCGGGGCGATTACCCGGCAAACCGCGTTCATCCAATGCCGGGCCCAGGCGAGGAAAACAGGGTCGTCGCTGCGAAGCCAGAGGCTGCCCGGGCTTCCGAGCCGGCCGCCGGCATGCCCGATCGGCAGGAGCCAGCGCGGCAGCCCGCCCCCGTCCCACTCGGCGCAGATGTAGGGTCCGGGACGGACAATCGTGTACAGCCCGAATTCATCGTGCGCCATCCGCAGCCAGTCCCTGAGATCGGCCAGGTCGACCTGCGAATAGTCGTCCGGGGAGGACGGCCGCGT